>NZ_FXUY01000001.1:1206428-1508035 GCF_900182985.1 Pseudomonas helmanticensis
GCCTGCCCGTGCGGCGATGGCACACGACAGCGCATGAGTGACTCACCGTTCGTTGCGCTGCTGCCGAAGCGATGCAGCGTCAAACAAGCCGATGAACCGCAGTGGTGGTCAGGCGGACTGTATGCCGAAGAGCGCTGGCATGCGCAAAAAATGCACGCATTGCGCCGCCGTGAATTCACCGCCGGGCGCAATTGTGCCCGGGCGGCATTGCGATCCTTGGGCTTGCCGGACGTTGCGATTGGCAAGGGTGCGCAGGGTGAACCGCTGTTTCCCTGCGCGGTGACCGGCAGCATCACTCACACGGGCGACTATTGCGCGGCGGCCGTGTGCCGAAAGCCAGGAATCAGCAGCATCGGCATCGATGCCCAGCAGAATGTCGACCTCGATCAATCACTGTATCGGCGAGTGCTCGGGCATCGCCCAGGCACAACCATTGCCAGCGATGGTCACTGCGAAGGTACGTTGGTGTTCAGTTTGAAAGAGGCGTTTTACAAAGCGCTGTATCCGGTTTGCCAACGCCCCGTGCCAGCAATGGCGTTGAAGGTGCACCTGCCGGCCTCCTTTGGGCCATGCATCATCGAGGTGCTGACGCCGGCCCTGAAAACAGTCGTCGAAGCGTTCAATGTCGACATCCGCTTCAGCTTCGATGAACAGCGTATTTATAGCGCCGTCACGTTATCGGAGCGGTCGTGACGGGCAGCTCCAGTATGCCGTGGCAGATCAGGCTCAGCACACTGCGCATATGCCGGGCATGCGCATCGCGGTCCGGTGTGGCTTCGGTCGCGAGGCGAATGAAGGCGACATTGGCATATTGATTGAACAGGGTCGCCGCGACGTCGATATCGATTGACTGGCGGATTTTGCCGTTGCGCTGAAAGTGCACCAGCAGCGCTTTGGTTTCTTCGATCACTGCACCGTTCCACGGCTCAAGTGCCCGGGCGAGCTCGCCGGTGAACAGAAATGGCGCCAACTCGCGCCACAACGATGCGGGCATCGCCTGCAGTTGGTAATGGGTCATCAGCCCTTCGAATTCGCACAACGCCTCCAGCGGATCGCTGTCATCGTCAAGATTGGCGCGCGCCTCACGCATCGCCTGTTCATCCGGTTGTTTGAGCAACGCCAGCAGAATCTCCTGCTTGCCGCCGAAGTAATTGACCACGGTCGGTGCGGACACCCCGGCCTGCACGGCGATCTGCTCCAGCGTGGTCGCGGCAAAACCCTGGGTCTTGAACAACGCGAGCGCCGCTTCGGCGATCACTTGTCTGCGCTGTTCCTTCTGCCGCTCTCTGAGTCCGCTCATGTTGCCTCTGATGATCCTTGCCAATGCGCTTCAGCCTACGGATATCTTTTTGCACCGACAAATATTTTCTTTACAAAAATATTTATAAATGCCAAATATTAGCCGTGCACCGCTGGAATGAACGCACGCCCTTGTCCATTTCCCTGGAGATCAGCCATGTCCGCCGAATTCGATTCGACCCGCAGCACCCGCGATTATCAGGACGCCGACGCCGCCCACCACATTCACGCGTTCGTCGATCAGAAAGCCCTCAACGAGGAAGGCCCGCGGGTGATGGTCAGCGGTGATCGCCTGGCGTTGTGGGACAACGATGGCAATCGTTACCTGGACGGCATGTCCGGCCTGTGGTGCACCAACCTCGGTTATGGGCGCAAGGATCTGGCTGGCGCTGCGACGAAGCAGCTGGAACAATTGCCCTACTACAACATGTTCTTCCACACCACTCACCCGGCGGTGATCGAACTGTCCGAGCTGCTCTTCAGCCTGTTGCCCAAGCACTACAGCCATGCGATCTACACCAACTCCGGTTCCGAAGCCAACGAAGTGCTGATCCGCACCGTGCGCAAGTTCTGGCAGGTGATGGGCCAGCCCGAGAAGAAAATCATGATCGGCCGCTGGAACGGCTATCACGGCTCGACCCTCGCGGCGACGGCGCTGGGCGGGATGAAGTTCATGCACGAAATGGGCGGCACCATTCCTGATGTCGCGCACATTGATGAGCCGTACTGGTTTGCCCACGAAGGCAATCTCAGCCCGGAAGAGTTTGGCCTGAAAGCCGCGCAGCAACTGGAAGAGAAAATTCTCGAACTGGGAGCCGACAAGGTCGCCGCGTTTGTTGCCGAACCGTTCCAGGGCGCAGGCGGCATGATCATTCCACCGGCGACTTACTGGCCGGAAATTCAACGCATCTGCCGCAAGTACGACGTGCTGCTGTGCGCTGACGAAGTCATTGGCGGGTTTGGCCGTACGGGTGAATGGTTTGCGCATCAGGCGCTCGGCTTCGAACCCGACACGCTGTCGATTGCCAAAGGCCTGACCTCCGGTTACATCCCCATGGGCGGGCTGATCCTGTCGCGGCGCATGGCTGAGGCATTGGTGGAAAAAGGTGGCGTGTTCGCGCACGGTCTCACCTATTCCGGCCACCCGGTCGCTGCCGCGGTGGCGATTGCCAACCTCAAGGCGCTGCGCGATGAAGGGGTAGTCACTCAGGTTAAAACCGACACTGGCCCGTATCTGCAAAACTGCCTGCGTGAGGTGTTTGGCAACCATCCGCTGGTGGGTGAGATTCAGGGTATCGGGCTGGTGGCCGCGTTGCAGTTCGCCGAAGACAAGGTAACGCGCAAGCGTTTCGCCAACGAAAACGACATCGCCTGGCGTTGCCGCACGATCGGTTTTGAAGAGGGTTTGATCATTCGTTCTACGCTGGGCCGGATGATCATGGCCCCGGCGTTGATCGCCACGCGCACCGAGTTGGACGAACTGATCGACAAGACCCGTATCGCCGTGGATCGCACGGCCCGCGAATACGGCATCCTGTAACCCGTCACTTATGTAGGAGTGAGCCTGCTCGCGATAGCAGTAATTCTGCGACATTGATGTTGCAGACCCACCGCCATCGCTGGCAGGCCAGCTCCCACAATGATTTGGGCTGCGCCCGAATTGTGTGAGCGACCCAAAACCCTGTGGGAGATTCTATGGTTGAGGGGAAGCCCTCAACCTCCCTTCGGCTGGTATTCGCTTTGCCCCTTCAGCAGCGCGAATACCACTCGCGCAAGCTTGCGAGCCAATATCACCAGCGCCTGTGTCGTACTGAACCCACGGTTTCTTTGCTCCTCGTAGAAGCTTTTCCAAGCCGGTGTACGGCTGGCCGACATGGCTGCGTTATGGAGCAGTCGCCGGGCCTCTGGGTCTCCGCGTTTGGTCAGGCTCCGGCGACCGTCCTTTTGTCCTGACTGCGACACGCGCAAATCCATCCCCAAAAACGCAATAAATGCATCCGCGTTTTTGAAGTCGCCCCGCTGAAATGTTGCGATCAAACGGGCTCCGGTCAAAAAACCAATACCTTCAACTTTTGTGCAGCGCTTCAGATCTGCGAGCAGCCCAGCCTCTTTTAATTGATCGTTGATCATCTTCTCGACCAATGTTTCGAGCCTCTGCATTGAGGCCACTTGCTCAGCAAACGCGCTTTTGAGCAGCGGTTCATTCGCCCAGCTTTGCACCAGACCAACCCGTGCCTGAACCAGCGCTGCACGACGGCGGAAAAGGCTCAGAAGGCGGCGATATAAAGGCGATGGCGGGATCCAAGGATGAAGCTCTTCGTATTCGTTTTTTAGATAACGAGCGAGCAGCTTGGCGTCCAGCGCATCGGTTTTGGCGCGAACTTTCACCCCTATTCGGTAATGACTCAACGCGTAGCCATCGACCATGTAAATCGTGCACCCGGCTTCATGGGCCAGATCGGCGAACGCCAGGTGATAGATGTTGGTCGATTCGATAGCCAAATCAACAGGTGCAGGCAAGGCTTTCAGCCATTTTTTGATGGCTGTCTTGTCATTGGAAATAGTCTCGAGCAGATCCAGCTCGGCCTGATAGATGACCAGTTCATTCTTGGCAACATCCACGCCCACAATAGGCTTTACGACAGAAACCGGCATTGCCATTGAACATCCCCCGAGATATGGTTTTGAACACTTGAAGGGGCTCACCCAGGGGCGCAGGCTTGTTCCTATCGTCGGTCCTGGCCAGATGCATTCTTTATCGGCGCTTGGGTGAAAGGAGGAGGGGCGAAATCTCCCACGGATCTGTACTGCGTCAACAGTCAGAATCTGGCTTTGTCCCTCCTCCTCCCTTCAAGTCCCAGCATACAAGCTGGCTTGCCAGCGATGGCGCCAGTGCAATTCAGCACATCGGCTCAATCTTGTTAGCGGATATCACTCGATCATTCAGCCCACTTAATTGCTGGCCACTGACCATGATCGACCGTGCCCCTTCGCGTCTCAGCCTGCTCACTTTGCTCTGCGGTCTACAGGCAACCGCCAGCGCCAGTGGTTTGCTCGACGATGCAAAAACCGACGTGCTCAGCCGCAACTTCTTCCTGAGCAACGACTACCGCTCGCCCTCGCCCACCGGCAAAAACTACAAGCAGGAATGGGCGCAAGGATTCATCGGCACATTTACGTCGGGCTTCACGCCGGGCAGTGTCGGTTTCGGTGTCGATGCCCATGCTTTTCTCGGTTTGAAACTGGATGGCGGCAAAGGCCATTCCGGCACCGGTTTACTGCCGGTCGACAGCAACGGTCGCAGCGAAGCGGATTATTCCGACGCGGGCGGAGCGTTCAAATTAAAGGTTTCAAGAACCACCTTGGCGTTCGGTGAAATGACCGTCGAAACCCCGGTTTTCGATACCTCGGACAAACGCCTGCAACCGGAATACGCCACTGGTTTTCTGTTAACCAGCCACGAGATCGACAACGTCAGTCTCACGGCGGGACACTTCACCGCCTTCAAGAATCAGGACAGTTCATCCAGCCACGGCGATTTTTTCGGCTATGGCGCCAACACCGAGGCAGGCGGGATCAGCTTCCTCGGCGCCGACCTGTTCGGCGACAGCCCCGTCGGCGGTTCCCTGTACGCCTCGGAACTCAGCGACACCTGGCAGCAGTACTACGGCAATCTGCACTTCAAGCAATCCGGTGTGCTGCTCGACGCTAACCTCTACCGCACCCGCAACACCGGCCAGGCACTGGCCGGCGCCATCGACAACACCGCGTTCAGCCTGTCCGGCAAATACACCTTCGGTGCCCACGGCGTGATGCTCGGCTGGCAACGGATCGATGGCGACACGCCGTTCGATTTCGTCGGTGGCGATTCGATTTATCTGGCCAACTCGATCAAATACGCCGACTTCAACGGCGCCGGCGAACGCTCCTGGCAAGCACGCTACGACCTCGACCTCGGCGCCTTCGGCATCCCGGGCCTGACTTTCATGAGCCGCTACGTAACCGGTGACCACATCGACGGCACCCACGCGCCCAAGGGCGGCGCGTACAACCCGTTTGATCCGGACAGCGGCGGGTATCAGCCGCAGCAAGGTGATGGCGGCAAACATTGGGAGCGGGATATCGATTTGAAATACGTGGTGCAGTCGGGGGCGGCGAAGGATCTGTCGGTGCAGGTCTCGCACGTTTCGCACCGGGCCAATGAGGCGCAGGCTGGGGATGATATCGACCGGGTTTATGTGGTGGTGCAGTATCCGCTGAGCTTCTGACCGAAACGCAATCCAGGTGTGGGAGCTAACTTGCCAGCCTTTTAAACGCAGGCGTTTAAAAGACACCTCCAGACACGCCTTCCAGGCTACACATCCTTGCGCCATTGCCTACAGCTACGCCAGAATCCGCCGGCTTGTGCGCCTTAGGGACGGGTTCTATTGTGGGACGGTCGCTGACGAATCAGCGATCGGGTTTCGCAGCCCGGATCAATCAAGGCGCACAGCGCTCCAGTTCATTGCCATCAACGATTTATGGCAATGGTGCTTCATGGCGGCTGTGCGCGGGATACCTTCGGGTATGCCGGGTACCTTGATTCCCGGTCTGCGAACCTGCGTACAGCTGCCACCTCCCTTCGTTTCGCAGCGAACCAGACAACGTTCTCCGCTTTTTGCTTTCGCGCACAGTCGACCATCCTCCGGAGGCCTGCTCATGGTAACCGTACGAAAAACCATCACCTTGACTGAGCAGCAAGGCCACTGGATCAGAGCCCAGATCGAAGCCGGTAATTACATCAACGACAGCGAATACATCCGCGATCTGATCCGCCGTGAACAGGAACGCAACGCTGAAATCGAAACTATTCGTGCAGCGCTTCGTGAGGGTGAGTCCAGGGGAAAACCGCGACCATTCGATCCTGTTGCATTCAAACAGAGAATGTTAATCACGCATGAGTGAATATCGTCTGACGCCCGCTGCCGAAGCTGACCTTGAGGCAATCTGGATTTACACCGTTCGCCGGTGGGGCGTGGATCCAGGCAATAGCTATATTGACGTCCTTATTTCTTCATTTGCACAGTTGGCAGTGCGCCCTAAAACAGCGCCGGCCTTCGACGATAGGCGATAGGCTACCGCCGCTGTCGGGTGGAGAGGCATATGATCTATTTTCGAATCACTGCGTACGGAATTGCGATCATCAGGGTTCTGCATGATCGAATGGATGCGCAGCGTAATCTCTGATTCGTCCTGGTTTACCTCCTGCTAAATCGGGTTTGAAAACCTCCATCGCGAGCAGGCGAAGGCCTGCAGGGGATTACAGATCGTTCCCACGCTCTGCGTGGGAATGCAGCCCGGGACGCTCCGCGTTCCTTCCGAAGCCGAACGCGGAGCGTCCGTTGAGGCATTCCCACGCGGAGCGTGGGAACGATCAACGATCAACACAGTTCGGTGTAGGAGCTGCCGAAGGCTGCGATCTTTTGCTTTTCGGAAACTGGCGGAAGGCAGCCGGAGTCGAACCTGCCCGGGAACGGATGCCGTCCCCAACCGGGTTTGAAGCCCGGCCGCGCCACCGGGCGCGATTGCCTTCCTTGAACTCAGTGTGTATCGGCGTGCGCCAGCGCGTTGTCGGGGCGGATCTGGCGGGATTCGCCGAGGCGTCGGGTCATGCCGATGCGGTCGAAGTATTCGAGGTACTGAATACTGCGTTTGCGTCCCAAGCCTAGCGCATCGCGGAAGGTTGTCACCTGGACCTGCGGATTTTCCTTGGCCAGTTGCAACAGCACCGCGGCCATTTGCCTGAGCACGGTGTCGCTGATGAACAGGTCGCGCACCACTTGATGCATCAACCCCAGGCGCGCCAGTTTGCGCAACAGCAGGCGCACCACGGCATCGTCCTGGGCGAGCGCTTTCGCCACATCGCGTACCCACGGCGGATCGAATCCAGCGTTTGCAAACAACGGTTGCATCTGCTTCCACAGGGTTTCGTCTTCGGTATTCAGGCGCACCTGATGATCGGGCAGATGCAGCCATGGGCCGCTGGCGGTGATCGCGCCGGCCTCGCGCAATTCATCGAGCAAACTGGCAAACGTCGAACGTTCCAGCGGCAGCGCACTGAAGCGTCTCAGGCGATCACGATCCGGACCCATCTGATCGGGCTCCAGTTCATGAAACTTCGCCAGTTGTTCCAGCAAGGTGAATTTCAGCTGCCCCCAGCGTTGCACGTTGAACAGCACCGGCCCTTGGCGGGTGTTGATCAGGCGCACATTCTCAGGCAGTGACCAGGTTGCGCGCGGCCGATTGAATTGGCGTTCCAGCCGTTGCGGGCCGAGGCCGCCAGCGCTGTGATCAAGCAACGCTGGCAACGCCTGCTCAAAACTTTCGCTGTCAGCCAACGCCTGCAACTGCGCCAACCGCTCAAGGCTGCGGCGCTGTCGGGTCGGGGCAAACGGATCCAGTACGCGCCCACCGCCAAGGGTGCGCTGAGCGCTGGAGTCACGCAGGATCAGCCGATCGCCCCTCACCGCATGCACCGGCGCGTTGATCAGCAGCTGCGCGAACATGCGCTCGCCAGCACTCAGCCGTGATCCTTCGAGCAGCGCCACCCGAGCGATCACGTCCTGCGTGCCGAGATGCACATGCACCGGATGAAAATGCTCGAAAGTCCGTTCGCCCGGCAGCAATCGAAATTCGATATCCACGCGCTGAGTCGGGGCGTGCAACCACTCCGACAACAGCCATTGCCCGCGATGAATCTGCGCCAGCTCAAGGCGTTCGCCGCTCAAATTCAGCGCCACCCGCTGCCCAGCGAAGGCTTGCTCGGCAGCCTGATTCTGTGCGTGCAATCCACGCACTTTCACCGATTTTCCGATTGGCCCGAGCGTGAGTTTATCGCCCACCGAAACCTCGCCCGACAGCGCGGTGCCGGTCACCACAATCCCCGCGCCGGCCACGCTGAACGCACGATCAATGGCCAGGCGAAAACCACCCTCGCGGCTGCGCTCCTGCACTTCACGCTGCGTGTGCAACAACGTCTCACGCAGCTCATCAACGCCCTGCCCGGTCACGCTCGACACAATCACAACCGGCGCCTCGGCAAACGGCCCGGCCTCCAGCAGATCGAGAATCTGCCGCTGCACCTCCTCCACCCTGCCCGTCTCGACCCGGTCGCATTTGCTGATCGCCACCAAGGCGCGGGGAATCCCGAGCAATTCGACAATCGCCAGATGCTCGCGGGTTTGCGGCATCACGCCGTCATCCGCCGCGACCACCAGCAACACCAGATCGATGCCTTGCGCCCCAGCGAGCATGTTGTGGGTGAATTTCTCGTGACCGGGCACGTCGATAAACCCGGTCAGCCCCGCGCCCGGTTCCAGTTCGGCGTAGAGATAGCCAAGGTCGATGGTCATCCCGCGTTCACGTTCCTGCGGGCGGCGGTCGCCGGTTTGCCCGGTCAGGGCTTGCAGCAGCGATGTCTTGCCGTGGTCGATGTGCCCTGCCGTGCCGACAATCACTGATTGACCTGCAAGTGCGGCAGCTGGGCGAGCCATGCTGGTTCGTCGTCGAGTTGGCGCAGATCGAGCCACAGCGCATCGTCGTCGATACGCCCGAGCACCGGGATCGGTAATGCACGTAGCGCCGCTTCCAGATTAAGCAGAAAACGACCGCGTAAACGCTTGGAGACTTGCGGGCGCATGCACAATGCCGCACTCGGCAAGCGTGCCACCGGTTGGCTGCCGCTGCCGATCATGCCCAAGGCCTCAACTGCACTGACTTGCCAGCTTTCGCCCAGCAGCTCAGCCACAAAGGGCTGCACCCGTGAAGCCTGCGCGAAGATGTCAGCCTGCGGGCGAGTCAGCAACCGCAAACTCGGCAGACGCTCAGCGAGTCGGTCCGGATCGCGATACAAACCCAGCACCGCTTCCAACGCCGCCAAAGTCAGTTTGTCCACGCGCAACGCGCGCTTCAGCGGGTTCTTCTTGATCTTCGCGATCAGTTCTTTGCGCCCGACAATCAACCCCGCCTGCGGTCCGCCAAGCAATTTGTCACCGCTGAAGGTGACGATGTCCGCGCCATCCAGCAATGCCTGGCGCACTGTTGGCTCGGCCGGCAAACCCCAGCGAGTCAAATCAAGCAGACTGCCGCTGCCCAGATCCTCCAGCAACGGCAAGCCATGCCGATGGGCCAATTCGGCCAACTCGGCGGTCTGCACCCGCGCGGTAAACCCTTCGATGCTGTAGTTGCTCGCATGCACGCGCATGATCAATCCGCTACGTGGACTGATCGCCGCTTCATAGTCGCGAGCGTGGGTCCGATTGGTCGTGCCGACCTCATGCAGGCGCACGCCGGCGCGGGCCATGATGTCGGGGATGCGAAAGGCGCCGCCGATTTCGATCAGCTCACCGCGCGAGATAATGCCCTCCTTGCGCGCGCCGAGACTGTTGAGCGTCAGCAGCACAGCGGCGGCATTATTGTTGACCACGGTGACGGCTTCGGCGCCGGTCAGTTCGCGAATCAGGCCTTCAATCAGATCGTCGCGATCCCCGCGCTTGCCGCTGGCCAGATCGAACTCCAGATTGAGCGGATAACGCGCGGCCATTTGCACGGCGTCGATGGCTTCGTCGGGTAGAAGCGCTCGACCGAGGTTGGTGTGCAGCACGGTGCCGGTGAGATTAAACACCCGGCGCACGTTGCTACGTTGCTGTCGTGCCAAGCGCTCACCGACGCGACCGGCCAACACTTCGGGACTGATTTCTACCGCAGACAATTGCCCGTTCAACACGCTGGAACGCAGTTCATCGAGCAACTGCCGCAAATTCGTCAGCAGCGACTCACGACCGTGGCGTTCGAGCAAAGGCACGCACGCCGGGTGACGCAACAAACCATCAATGGAAGGTAACCGCAGGGACATCAGCCACTCCTGGAGACAGATCACTGCGCAAGAGTGTAGACCCTGCTGTCACTCGTCTCCCGGTGCCAGCAACAGATTCGGTGCCAAGCGCTGATAGCCGTCCTGCGCCAGACGCATGTCCAGCAGCAGACTGCTCAAATCAGCCGACAGCGCCTCGGCGTCGGCATCGTTTTCCAGATACACCAGTTTCAGATAACTGTTGCAGCCTGGGCAGACTTCCGCCCGCAGCGGCGCCTGATTGGCGGCGTGGCGATCATCCTCAAGGCTAAAATAATCCAGACCTTTGCTCGACTCGCAGTACACGCACTTGACCCGCACCACATGCCATTCGCAGGCACACAGCGAACACACCAGATAACGCAAACCGTTGTGTTTGCCACGATGGCGGATGACCCCGGCCATGGCAGGCGAACCGCAGGCCGGGCATTGGCTGAGACTGTCGCCGGGTTTCAGTTGCAGATTCGGTGCGCTGAGCAACCAATGGCTCCACGCCGTTTGCAGCGCCGCGCCGAGAAACGGCACCAGTTGCGCCGGCACCATCGAATATTGACCACTGACCAACGCCACGCCCCACGAACGCAACTGTCCGGAACTGGCGACCCGCAGCGTCGTCAGCGCATCAACCACGGCGGGTTGCTCATCAGGGACATAACGTTGCAACAGAGCATCGAGATACGCCTGCCACGCGTCTTCGCGGATCAGCGTATCGGCGGCGAACGGCGGCAAACCATGCTGCTGACACACCTCGATCCGTTGCTGATCAAACGGCGCTACAAGCGGTGGATCATCGAACACCTGCTGCTGCACCCGACACAATCCGGCAATCAAGCGCAGATACTCGGCCAGCGCATGCCCCTCGGCCAGTTGCTCCAGCCGATCAGCACGCAGCGAAAACAGATTATGCGGCGGCAGATGCAAAAACGGCGGCGAACTCGCCGCCGCTTCGATTTCCCCAGGTTCCAGAATGGTTGGCAAAAGTCAGCCCTTTTTGGTGATCGGTCGCTCCGGCACGTCCGGGTTGCGTTCATCGCGGGTGATGTCGCGATACCACAGTTCATGGTGTTTCTTCGCCCAGGCGCGGCTGACCCAGCCGTGCATCATCGCGTCCACCGAGCCCTTGATCCACAGCCCGGCGTAGATGTGAATGATGATGCTCAGCACCAGCACAAACCCGGCCAGCGCATGCAGGAGCATCGCCCAGCGAATCACGCTGATGCCGAAATACGCACTGAAATAGGCGCGCCAGATCACCAGCCCGGTAAACAACAAACCGAGCATGCACAGCAGTAAAGTCCAGAACAGCATCTTCTGCCCGGCGTTGTACTTGCCTACCGGCGGCACGCTTTCTTCATCGTTGACCAACACCCGATCGATGCGGCGCATCCATTTCCAGTCATTGTCGATAAAGAAATTCGCACGCCAGAAACGAAACACCAGGCCGAGGAACAACACAAACATCGCCACACCCATGAACGGATGCAAAATCCGCGTCCACGGCCCGCCGCCGAACAGGTTGCTCAGCCAGAACAGCGACGGATGAAACAACGCCAGCCCGGACAGCCCGGCCATGAAAAACAGGATCGCCACCAGCCAGTGATTGGTGCGCTGGTTGGCGGTGTAACGCAGGATCGTCTTGTTGCTCATGGCCGGTCCTCCCCGCGTGGATCGAAGGTGTGCACCGCCGGATCGACGACATGCACCGAGGTATCGGGTGGCGTTGGATGCTCATCTTCTTCGACGCGATTCGGGCCGATGCGCACGTAATGGAAGAACCCGGCCAGCACCGCTGCGCCCATGGCCAACAGGCCCAAAGGTTTGCTGATGCCTTTCCACAGACCGACCAACGGACTGATCGCTGGATCCTGCGGTAAACCCGCATAGATTTTCGGCGTGTCCGCATGGTGCAGCACATACATCACGTGCGTGCCGCCAACACCGGCCGGGTCATACAGACCGGCATTCTCGAAACCACGGCTTTTCAGATCGACGATGCGCTCGGCAGCGTGTTCCTTCATGTCTTCCTTGGTGCCGAAGACGATGGCGCCGGTCGGGCAGGTTTTCACGCAGGCCGGCTCCAGGCCTACCGCCACGCGATCCGAACACAAGGTGCATTTGTAGGCCTTGTGATCTTTCTGCGAAATGCGCGGAATGTTGAACGGGCAACCGGTGATGCAATACCCGCAACCGATGCAGTGATCCTGATCGAAATCGACGATGCCGTTGGCGTGCTTGATGATCGCGCCGGGACTCGGGCACGCCGCCAGGCAACCGGGCTCGGCGCAGTGCATGCAGCCGTCCTTGCGGATCAGCCATTCGAGGTTGCCGGCGTCGGTTTCGTGCTCGGTGAAGCGCATCAACGTCCAGGTTTCAGCGCTCAAGTCCTGCGGATTGTCGTAGGTGCCGTGATTGTGACCGACCTCGTCGCGCAGCTCGTTCCATTCCGAGCACGCGACCTGGCAGGCCTTGCAGCCGATGCACTTGGTGGTGTCGATCAGCTTGGCCACTTCTTCCTGATTCCTCACCGACGGTGGCACAGTGGTGGTGGCCGAGCGGGCAATAATGTCTTGGCTGGCCATTTAGAGTTTCTCCACGTTGACCAGGAATGACTTGGATTCCGGGGTCTGTGTATTGCCATCGCCGAGGAACGGCACCAGGGTGTTGGTCAGGTAACCGTGACGCGTCAGGCCGGTAAAACCCCAGTGCAGCGGGATGCCGATCTGATGCACGACCTGGCCGTTGACCTGCAGCGGCCGGATCCTTTTCGTCACCACCGCCACCGCTTCGATAAAGCCGCGTTTGCAACTGACCCGCACGCGATCGCCGGCAGCTATACCCTTCTCTTTCGCCAGCACTTCGCCGATTTCCACGAACTGCTCGGGTTGAGCAATCGCGTTCAACTTGCAGTGCTTGCTCCAGAAGTGGAAATGCTCGGTCAGCCGGTAACTGGTGCCGGCGTACGGGAAGTCCTTGGCCTCGCCGAGGGTTTCCCAGACCGAATCGAAGATCCGCGCCGCCGGGTTGCTGGTGGCTTTCTTGTTTTGCGGGTGCAGCGGGTTGATGCCGATCGGCGTTTCGAACGGCTCGTAGTGCTCGGGGAATGGCCCTTCGTTCATCTTGTCGACGGCGAAGAACCGCGCGACGCCCTCGGGGTTCATGATGAACGGATTCATCCCGGCTTCCGGTGGCACGTCGGCCTTGTAGTCCGGGACGTCGGTGCCGCCCCAAGCCTTGCCGTTCCACCAGACCAGACGTTTTTTCGGATCCCACGGCTTGCCGGCGACATCCGCCGAAGCACGGTTGTAGAGAATCCGCCGGTTGGCCGGCCAGGCCCACGCCCAGCCCAAATGCTGGTGCATGCCGTAAGGATCGCTGTTGTCGCGGCGCGCCATCTGGTTGCCAGCCTCGGTCCAGCTACCGGCAAAGATCCAGCAACCCGACGCGGTGCTGCCGTCATCCTTGAGCAAGCCAAAGCCTGCCAGTTGCGAGCCAGCCTTGACCGCGACGCCGGTGGCATCGGTGAAATCCGCCACGGCGCTACCGTTGATTTCCTTGGCCAGTTCCTCCGGCGAAGGTTCGTCGGGGATCTTGTATGGCCACGTCAGTTTCAACAGCGGATCGGCGAATTTGCCACCCTCGGCCTGATAACGCTTGCGCAGGCGCAGGAACAGTTCGGCCATGATGCGAATGTCGGTCTGCGCTTCGCCCGGGCCATCGGCGCCTTTCCAGTGCCATTGCAGCCAGCGGCTGCTGTTGACCAGCGAGCCGTCCTCTTCGGCGAAACAAGTGGTGGGCAGGCGAATGACTTCGGTGTGGATTTCGTCGCTTTTCACATCGTTGTACGGCCCGACGTTGTGCCAGAACTCCGAGGTTTCGGTGGCCAGCGGATCCATCACCACCAGCCACTTCAACTTCGCCAATGCGCCCATCACGCGGTTTTTGTCCGGCAACGCGGCAATCGGGTTGAAGCCTTGGCAGAAGTAGCCGTTGACCTTGCCCTGGCTCATCAGGTCGAACATCTTCAAAACGTCGTAGTTGGGGATGTCGAGTTTTGGCAAATGGTCGTAGCACCAATTGTTCTCGAGCGTGGCGTTGGCGCCGTACCACGACTTCATCAGGCTGACGTGGAATTTGCTGTAGTTCTGCCAGTAGGACAATTGCCCCGGTCTGAGCGGAACCTGCGTGCGCTTGTGGATGAACTGACCGTAGTCCTGCTCGCTGTCGCTGGCCAATGTCAGATAGCCCGGCAGCGCATTTGAGAGCAAGCCGAGGTCGGTCAGCCCCTGAATATTGGAGTGTCCGCGCAAGGCATTGACCCCGCCACCCGGCATGCCGACGTTGCCCAGCAGCAGTTGCACCATCGCCGCGCTACGAATGATCTGCGCACCGATCGAGTGCTGCGTCCAGCCGAGGGCGTAGAGAATCGTCATGGTCTTGCCCGGCATCGAGCAGGTGGCGATTTCGTCCCAGATTTTCTGCATGGCGTCGACCGGCATGCCGCAGATCTGGCTCGCGAGGTCGATGGTGTAGCGGCTGTAATGCTGCTTCATCAATTGATAGACGCAGCGCGGGTGTTGCAGCGTCGGGTCGACTTTGGCAAAGCCGTCGTCGCCCATCTCGTAGCCCCAGCCGGACTTGTCGGTGTAGCTGCGCTTGGCGACGTCGTAGCCGCTGAAGATGCCGTCTTCGAAGCCATAGCCTTCTCTGACGATGAACGACACGTCGGTGTAATTGCGCACGTACTCGTGCTGGATCTTGTCCTCGGTCAGCAGGTAATTGATCAGCCCGCCCATGAAGGCGATGTCGGTGCCGGTGCGGATCGGCGCGTAATAGTCGGCCACGGACGCGGTACGGGTAAAACGCGGATCGACCACAATCAGCCGCGCAGCGTTGTGCGCTTTGGCTTCGGTCACCCATTTGAAGCCGCACGGATGCGCTTCTGCTGCGTTGCCACCCATCACCAGGATCAGATTCGCGTTGGCGATATCGGTCCAGGTATTGGTCATGGCACCACGGCCGTACGTCGGGGCAAGACTTGCCACCGTCGGGCCGTGTCAGACACGCGCCTGGTTATCGAACCCCAGCATGCCGAGGCTGCGAATCACCTTTTGGGTGATGTAACCGGCTTCGTTGGACGCTGCCGACGCGGCGAGGAACCCGGTGCTCAGCCAGCGATTCACCGTTTGCCCGTTGGCATTCTGTTCGATGAAGTTGGCGTCACGGTCGGTTTTCATCAGGTCGACAATGCGATCGAGCGCTTCGTCCCAACTGATCCGCGTCCATTCACTGCTGCCCGGTTTGCGCGTTTGCGGGTAGAGCAAACGGCCGGGGCTGTGAATGAAGTCGAGCAGGCCGGCGCCTTTCGGGCAGAGGGTGCCGCGGTTGACCGGATGGTCGGCGTCGCCCTCGATGTGAATGATGCTCTGCGCTACGTTCTTCGCTCCATCGCCCTGGCTGTACATGATCAACCCGCAGCCGACCGAGCAATACGGACAGGTGTTGCGGGTTTCATGGGTGTGGGCAAGCTTGAAGTGGCGCACCTGCTCGGCGAAGGCCAGCGTTGGGGCCATGCCCAACGCGCCCAGGCTCGAGCCTGCAAGGCCGATACCGGCGACCTTGAAGAACTGACGACGGCTGAGATCCATCGTGCACTCCTGATCAGGTGGAACCCGGTACTTGTGCCGGGTTTTGTCTGGACAAACACGGTTGCGGCAAACGTCTGCCGACCTTTTCACTGTAGACAATGACCACACGATCTGTGTGAAAACCGACCGTCGGAGGCTGTAGAGCCTTTGTAGGAGCTGCCGAAGGCTGCGATCTTTTGACTTTGCTTGTAAAAAACAAGATCAAAAGATCGCAGCCTTCGGCAGCTCCTACAGGGGTTGAGGGTTTATCATGGCCGGCAGAATCAACCCGCCTTCACGAGACCGCGCATGACTTTCGATTTTGATCAGGTATTCGACCGCCACGACACCGGCAGCACCAAATGGAGCCGCTATTCGGCCGATGTGTTGCCGATGTGGGTCGCTGATATGGATTTCGCCGCGCCACCGGTGATCATCGAGGCGTTGCAACAGCGCCTGCTGCACCCGCTGGTGGGTTACAGCGTCGCTCAGGACAACCTGCGCGAGGCCATCGTCGCCGACCTATGGGCCAAGTTTGCCTGGCAGGTCAAACCGCAAGAGCTGATCTTCCTGCCGGGCGTCGAGTCCGGTTTCAACATGGCTTTGAAAGCACTGGTGCAGCCGCAACAGAACGTCGTCGTGCAGGTGCCGAATTACCCGCCGCTACGCCATGCACCGGGGCATTGGGGCTTGAACAAAGTCGAGCTGGAATTCGACACTCAGGCAGACGGCACTTACCTGACGCCGCTGGACGCGTTGCGTGAGTCGTTGAACGGCGGCGGCGCGCTGCTGCTGAGCAATCCGCACAACCCGCTCGGCAAGGTCTTTGGCCGTGATGAGCTGCAAGCCGTGGCCGAGATCTGTGTGGCGCAGGACGCCTGGATCATCTCCGACGAGATCCACGCCGAATTGTGCTTCGACGGTCGCGTGCATATTCCCACCGCCTCGCTCAGCGCGGAAATCGCCCAACGTACCATCACACTGATGTCGGCGAGCAAGGCCTACAACATCGCCGGCCTGAAGACCTCGTTCATGATCATCCAGGACGCCGCCCTGCGCGAACGCGTCAACCACGCCCGTTGCGGCATGGTCGACAGCGTCAATCCGCTGGGCATGGAAGCGACGCGCGTGGCCTACAGTGAAGGCGCGCCGTGGCTGGCCGAGCTGAAAACCTATCTGCAAGGCAACCGTGACTGGCTGGTTGAAGCCGTGCGCAGCCGCTTGCCGGGCGTAACCATCAATGTGCCGCAGGGCACGTACCTTGCGTGGCTTGATTGCTCGGCGCTGGAGCTGGCCAACCCGCAGCAGTTCTTCCTCGAACAGGGCAAGATCGGCCTCAGCGCCGGCCTCGACTTCGGCGATCAGCACCAGCAATTCGTGCGCCTGAACTTCGGCTGCCCGCGCTCGCTGCTCGAAGAAGGCATCAGCCGCATGGAGCGCGCTCTGACTCCCCGCTAACACCTTTCCCCTGTAGGAGCTGCCGCAGGCTGCGATCTTTTGATCTTGTTTTTTAAGATCAAGATCAAGATCAAAAGATCGCAGCCTGCGGCAGCTCCTACATGAGGGGCGGAAATCCGATCGAACTCACGGCAAAAAATCCGGGTCAACCACCCATACCTGCCCTGAGACCTCGGAGACCCGCGATGACCGACTATCCAAAACCGCCCTTCCCTACACAAGCCCAGGCCGTGCCCGGTTCGCAACGCAAGATGGAGCCCTATCCCGATTGCGGCGAGCAAAGCTATGTCGGCTCCGGTCGGCTGGCCGGCAAGATTGCCCTGATCACCGGCGCCGACAGCGGTATCGGCCGCGCCGTGGCGATAGCCTTTGCCCGTGAAGGTGCCGACGTTGCCGGCGCCTATCTGAATGAACACGAAGACGCCAAGGAAACCGCGCGCTGGGTCGAACAGGCCGGTCGCCAGTGTTTACTGCTGCCCGGTGATATCGCACAGAAAGCCCATTGCCAGGCGTTGGTCGACAAGACGGTTGAGCGTTTCGGACGCATCGACGTCCTGGTCAACAACGCCGCGTTCCAGATGACCCACGAGACCTTCGAGGAAATCCCCGACGAGGAGTGGGTGATGACTTTCGACGTCAACATCACGGCGATTTTCCGGCTGTGCCAGGCCGCGATCAAACACATGCGCGCCGGGGCGTCGATCATCAACACCAGTTCGATCAACTCGGACATGCCCAAGCCGTCCCTGCTCGCCTACGCCACCACCAAAGGCGCCATCGCCAACTTCACCGGCGGCCTCGCGCAGATGCTCGGGCCGCGAGAGATCCGCGTGAACTGCGTCGCGCCGGGGCCGATCTGGACGCCTTTGATCGTCTCGACCATGCCCGACGAGGAAGTACAGAACTTCGGCGCACAAACCCCGCTCGGCCGTCCCGGGCAACCAGTGGAAGTGGCACCGATCTACGTGCTGCTGGCCTCGGATGAAGCGAGCTATATCACCGGCCAGCGCTATGGCGTGACCGGCGGTAAGCCGATGCTGTGAGTAATCGAACTGTAGGAGCTGCCGCAGGCTGCGATCTTTTGATGTGGATGCTAAAAACAAGGTCAAAGGATCGCAGCCTGCGGCAGCTCCTACAGGGGCGGCATCAGAAGCGAAAGGGTCTCTGCAGGCGGCCGTCATTAATCACTGAGGGCGGCACATCATGAGCTTTGTCGTGTGGGTGGCGGTCCTCGGCGCGGTGCTGCTGACCCTTGCACTGACCTCCTCGTACCTGCGCTGGATGCCCGTGACCACCTCGGCAGTCTGCCTGCTGCTGGGCATCGGCATCGGCCCCAGTGGTCTCGACTTGCTCGAATTGCCCTTGCAGGACGCTTCGCTGTGGATGGAGCACCTGACAGAAGTCGCCGTGCTGTTTTCGCTGTTTGTCTGCGGACTGAAGTTGCGCCTGCCCTTGCGCGACAAGCGCTGGCGGATCGCTTTCGGGCTGGCGGGGCCGGTGATGGTGCTGACCATCGCCGGGGTTTGCCTGTTGCTGCACTGGGCGTTGCAGTTGCCGTGGGGGCCGTCGCTGTTGATCGGGGCGATGTTGGCGCCGACCGATCCGGTACTCGCGGCGCTGGTCCAGGTCAATGATGCTCGGGATGTCGACAGCGTGCGTTTCGGCCTGTCCGGCGAGGCCGGGCTGAACGATGGCATCGCCTTCCCGTTCGTCATCCTCGGGCTGTTGCTGATTCATGGCGAAGGCAGTGCTGCTGAATGGCAGGGCTGGGTTTTGCGCAGTTTATTCTGGGCGGTGCCCGCGGGTCTGCTCACCGGTTACTGGATGGGGCGAGGCATTGGCCGGGTGACGCTGTCGCTGCGGATTCGCAATGACGACAGCACGCTGAGCCCGAATGATTATCTGGCGTTATCGCTGATCGCCCTAGCTTACGTCGTCGCCGATGCGATCGGCGGCTACGGCTTTTTGTCGGTGTTTGCCGCCGGTCTGGGCCTGCGCCAGGTCGAAGTGAAATCCACCGGCGCCAGCCAACCGCCCGCCGAACACTTGGTGCAGCCAGTGGTCGGGCATCAGAACATCGAGCCGCAGCATGCCGTGCATGGCAACACCGAGCAGATGGAGAGCGATCAGGTGGCGGCCGGCATCATGATGGGCGATATGTTGTCATTCGGCGGTCTGGTCGAACGCGCGATGGAAGTGTTTCTGGTGACCCTGCTCGGCGTGGTACTGATCGCGCATTGGGATTGGCGCGCGCTGTTGGTCGGCGGTGTGTTGTTCTGCCTGATTCGCCCGGCGTGTGTCGCGCTGATGCCGTGGGGAACCCTGCTCGACCGCCGCCAACGCGGGATGATCGGCTGGTTCGGCATTCGCGGGATCGGCAGCCTGTTCTATCTGTTCTACGCCTTGAACCATGGCTTGAGCGACACGCTGGCGACGGTGTGCACGGACCTCACGTTGTCGGTGGTGGCGTTGAGCATTTTGCTGCATGGCATCAGCACTCAGCCGATCCTCGCTCGCTACGAACAACACAAGCAGCGAAAAAACTGATTTTTATCGCGAAATTTTCTGGAGAAATTCATCGAATTTTCTTTTCAAAAAAAATGGATCGCGGCGTAACTCCCGACAGTCACAAGCATAACCCCCGCTGGATCGATTCGGTGGGGCCCGGCAGGTTCGGTTCCCCTGCGGCTTCATGCCTATGAAAAGGAATCCCGAAAAGTAAGGTTACGGTCATGAAAGAATGCTCGACTCCTGCGCAAATCAAAGCCTGCAGAGCACTGGCTCTGGAACGCAATCGCCAATTGTTCGAAAACGCCCATGCCCTCAACCGTGCGGCCAACGAAATGCTTGAAACAGACAATCTGGACTTCGAGCAATTCGAGCGTTATCGAGCCATGCGCAAACGAGCCGATCTGATGTTTGAAGATGCCATCGACCATCTGTGTGTGCTCAACGAAGATTTCCCGCCGATCCCGATGTCCTCGCACAACTCGGTACAGTTGCGTCGAGAGCTGGAAACCACGGCGTAATGATTCAGCTAAAGAAAAAGCCCGGCGCTGGTATGGCCGGGCTTTTTCTTTGCCTGTCGATCAGCCCCCGGGGTTAGTCACCTGGATGAACACTGAGTAACTGCCCAACATCATCCAGAACGCCGCAAAAATCCATGGGGTACGCACTGAGAACAGCAGCGACTTGCGATAACCCTTGTGGCTCGACTCCATCTCACTGAACAGCGGCGACTCGTCATACGCCAAACCCATGAGCGGCTCACTGTGAAGCAAATGACTCTGTTTGAAATGCCAGTGATCGATGATGTCGTACGCCGCGCGAATGCCCGGCCAGGCGTTCAACGAGCTGAGCAACCCAAGCAGCGCCAGAAAAGGTGGCACCACGAGGGTGAACAACTTGCCCCATTCCGGGTTGAGATTGGCCATGCACGAGGCGAAGGCAATCACCAGAAACGATTGCGCCGCCAGGTAAGCGTCAGTGCGATTGGCCAGAATGCTGGTTTCGTACTGGATCTCCCGACGATAGAAATCCAGCCTTTCCTTGGGTGAACCGAACATCTTGGCGTCGTGTTCGGTGAGGTTTTCTTCAGCGGTCGGCTGGGTCAGTATGCGAGACAAATGACGCACGCTCCGTGGCAGGTAAACCGTTTAGAAGCCCCCCGTTGCGCACTAGTTCAGGCGGATTTGCCGCGTTTTGTCATTTCATCGACTGGGCAATGATCTCCACCAGATTCAATTGAGTGAAGGGTTTTGGCAGTCGTGGCAACTGCGCAGCGAAGCCTTCAAGGCGTTCGGCGTAACCGGTGGCGAGGATGATCGGCAGATCGGGTTTCAACAGACGCACGGAATGCGCCAGTTGCGCGCCGCTCATCTGCGGCATGGCCATGTCGGTGATCATCAAATCGATAATTTCGTTCTGCTCGAGCAGTTTCAGCGCCTGTGCGCCGGACGTGGCACTGACCACCCGATGGCCGAGGTCTTCGAGCAGCAGGCTGGTGCTGGTCAAGACCAGCGAGTCGTCATCCACCACCAACACGCTGAGTCTGGGCACCGAAATCGGCTCGATCGCGGGATACAAGGGTTTCACCGTTGCGCCCGCCGCGGCCACCGGCAGCCAGAGTTCGGCGTGGGTGCCGCGGCCTTTTTCGCTCTTGAGAACAAAACGTCCGCCGAGTTGCTCGATGAACCCGTGCACCATCGACAACCCCAGCCCGGTGCCTTTGCCCAGGCCCTTGGTGGTGAAAAACGGGTCTCGGGCCGACGCCAGCGTGTGCTCGTCCATGCCCTCGCCACTGTCGATCAGGCTCAAGCACACATAGCGCCCGGCCGTCAGCGTTGCCTGGCTTTGTTCGAGTACCACTTGCGGTTGCGCGGTGATCAATACGCTGCCGCCGTCGGGCATGGCATCGCGGGCGTTGGTCGCCAGATTGAGAATGGCCAGTTCCAGTTGATTGGTATCGGCGAGCACCGCTTCCAGATCCTCGGGAAATTGCGTTTCGATCCGGATCCCCGGCCCCATCGAGCTGCGCAGCAGGCCCATGATGCCTTGCACCAGTTGCGCAATATTCACCGATTCGGTCTTGAGTTCCTGGCGACGCGCGAACGCCAGCATGCGCTGGGTCAGCGACACGCCACGCAGCGCCCCTTGGGTAGCGTTTTCGAGCAGACGGCCGATCTTCGGATCGTCGCCTGTGCGCTTTTGCAGAATCTCCAGATTGCCCAGAATCACCGTCAGCAGATTGTTGAAGTCATGGGCAATGCCGCCGCTGAGCTGACCGATGGCCTGCATTTTCTGCGCCTGAAACAACGCCTCGCGGGTTTTCTCCAGCGCCTCCTGTGCCTGATGGGCCTCGGTCACGTCACGGGTGATCTTGGCGAAACCGAGCAACGTGCCGGTGTCACCGCGAATCGCATCGACCACCACGTGGGCGAGAAAGCGTGTGCCGTCCTTGCGTACCCGCCAACTGCGGTTTTCGAAGCGACCCTCACGGGTGGCTATCTCCAGCGCGCGTGCCGGCTCACCGATCTCGCGGTCTTCGGGGGTGTAGAAAATCGAGAAATGCTGGCCGATGATTTCTTCCGGCAAATAACCTTTGATGCGTTGTGCGCCCTGGTTCCAGTTACTCACCCGACCTTCCGGGCTGAGCATGTAGATCGCGTAATCGGTCACGCCCTGCACCAGCAGGCGGAACTGCTGTTCGCTTTGCTTGAGGGTTTCTTCGGCCATCTTGCGGTCGGTCAGATCACGGGTGATCTTGGCGAAACCGAGCAACTGGCCATTCGGGTCGATGATCGGATCAATCACCACGTGCGACCAGAAGTTGGTGCCGTCCTTGCGTACCCGCCAGCCTTCGCCTTCGAAACGGCCCTCGCGGATCGCCGTATCGAGCGCGCGTTGCGGCAGCCCGGCGGCGCGATCGTCAGCGGTATAGAAACGTGAAAAATGCTCGCCGAGGATTTCCGCTTCTTCGTAACCCTTGAAGCGTTTGGCGCCCGAGTTCCAGCTGGTGATGATGCCGCCGGGGTCGATCATGTAGATCGCATAGTCGACGACCGCATCGATCAACAGCCTGAAACGCATTTCCTCGATCGCCGCGGCCTTGTTCTTTTCAATCATCACATTCACCGCACACAGTTATGTGCTGGAGTATGCGTCAATCCGCCAAATTGAAAAGCGTCCGCCTCGTTTTTGATTGACCACCAGCGCGGCAGCAGTTGCTGGATCCGACTCTCGGCAAAGCGATCGTCGATCAACATCACCACGCCACGATCTTCGCGCGTGCGGATCACCCGGCCGGCGGCCTGCACCACTTTCTGTACACCGGGATACAGGTAGGTGTAGTCATAGCCGGCGCCGAAGATCGCCGCCATGCGCCGTTTCAACTGTTCATTGACCGGATTGAGTTGTGCCAGCCCCAGCGTGGCAATGAATGCGCCGATCAGCCGTGCGCCGGGCAAGTCGATGCCTTCGCCGAACGCTCCGCCCAATACGGCAAACCCGACGCCCTGACTTTGCGTGGTGAACTGGTCGAGAAACGCCTGCCGCTGCCCTTCGAGCATGCCGCGCGATTGCTGCCACAAGGTGATGTGCGGATGCCGTTCGGCGAGCAGCGTTGCGACTTGTTGCAGATAGTCGAAGCTGCTGAAGAACGCCAGGTAATTGCCCGAACGCTCGGCGAACTGCCTGGCGATCAGCTCGACTATCGGCTCCAGCGACGCCTGACGGTGATTGAAGCGCGTCGAAATCCGGCTGATCACCTGCACCTGCAACTGCGCCGCGCTGAACGGCGATTCGACGTCGATCCACACCGTATCGGCCGGCGTGCCAAGCAAGTCGGCGTAATAGTTACGCGGGCTCAGCGTTGCGGAAAACAGCACGCTGCTGCGCGCCGCCTTCAGGCGCGGGCCAATAAAAGCCGCAGGCACGACGTTGCGCAGGCACAGTTGCGACAGCGGGCGCTTGCGGTCGAGGTCGCGTTTGCTGATATCGAACAGGTAATGCTCATCGAACAACTCCGCGACCCGGGCAAACTGCAGCAGCTCGAAATAGAAGCTTTGCAATGCGCTGTCGAGTCCCTGCGGATGGTCATTCAGGTAATCGCCGATGGCCGCGCAACACAGCGAGATTGCTTGCAGCAGTTTCTCCGGCGCCTTGTCGTAGGCCTGATACGCAGCCAGTTGCGGGGCATGCAGCGCGTTCCATTCACGGTTGAGGCGTTGCAGGGATTTCTTCAGCGCTTCGGGCGCGGTTTTGCGCACCGCACCGAGGGCGAACTGGTCGAGACTGGCGCTGTACATCTGCCGCCCGCGCTCGACGAGGTTGTGCGCCTCATCGGCGAGCACCGCGACTTTCCACTGATTGAGCTGCGCCAGACCGAACAGCAGCGCACTGAAATCGAAGTAATAGTTGTAGTCGGCGACCACCACGTCAGCCCAACGGGCCATTTCCTGGCTCAGGTAATACGGACACACCGCATGCTGCGTGGCGACGGCGCGCATGGCGGCCTGATCGAGCAGATTGACCCGGCTGGCCGCCTCACGAGCGGCCGGCAAGCGATCGTAGAAACCTTGCGCCAACGGGCAGGATTCGCCATGGCACGCTTTGTCCGGATGTTCGCAGGCCTTGTCCCGGGCGACCATTTCCAAGACCCGCAAAGGCAAGTTCGCCGATTGCTCGAACAGTACCTGACTGGCGTCCAGCGCCAGTTTGCGCCCCGGCGTCTTGGCGGTCAGGAAGAACACTTTGTCCAGCTGCTGCGGCGCCAGCGCCTTGAGCATCGGAAACAAGGTGCCGAGGGTTTTTCCGATGCCGGTCGGCGCTTGGGCCATCAGGCAACGCCCGGTGCTGATCGCCTTGAACACCGATTCCGCCAGATGCCGTTGCCCCGGACGAAACTCTGCGTGAGGAAAGCGCAGTTGCTGCGCCGCGAGATTACGCGCCTGGCGATGAGCCATTTCCTCTTCGGCCCAGTGCAGGAACAAGCCACACTGTTGCTCGAAAAACGCTTGCAGGGCCTCAGCGCTGAACGCTTCGACCAGACAGGTTTCCTTTTCGCTGACGATGTCGAAATACACCAGCGCCAGATTGATCTGCTGCAGATCGAGCTTGCGGCACATCAGCCAGCCGTAGATTTTCGCTTGCGCCCAGTGCAACTGACGGTGATTGGCCGGTTGCTTGCTCAGGTCGCCGCGGTAGGTTTTGACTTCTTCCAGACAGTTTTGCCCAGGATCGTAGCCGTCCGCCCTGCCCTTGATCTTCAACTGGCGAAACTCGCCCTCAAGGGCCACCTCGCTTTGGTATTTGTCGTTGCGCCGTGAGGCCACGGTGCGGTGGCCGGCGATGCCTTCGAGTGCCGTCGGCGACGGGGTGAAACGCAGGTCGAGGTCGCCGGTCTTGGCGGTGAACTCACACAGCGCCCGCACCGCAATGCTGTAGCTCACGCGCTCTGCTCCGCCCATTGCACGTAACACACAGCCACCGGCATCTGGTGTTCGTGGCAGAACTCCAGCCAGCGCAATTGGTTGTCCTGCAAGCGGTCGCCGGGGCCTTTGACTTCAATCATCCGATAGGTTTTGGCTTGCGGCCAGAACTGGATCAGGTCCGGCATGCCGGCGCGGTTGGCCTTGATGTCGAGCAACAAACGCTGGAACCAGTGCTTGAGGTGTTCAGCCGGCAGGCAGGCCAACGCCTGCTCCAGCAGCGGTTCACTGAGTGCGCCCCAGAACACGAATGGCGACTGAATGCCCCATTTCTCGGCAAACCGCTGGCGAATGGTCGAGGCGTAGCGGCCATCGTCGAGTTCATCGAGGCAGGCCTGGAACAGCGCAGCGCGACGTGGCTGGAAATCTTCATTGAGCAAATCGACCGGCCCGCGCTGGAACGGATGAAAGAATGCCCCCGGCAACGGCGCAAAGATCGCCGGCCAGCACAACAGGCCAAACAAGGAGTTGATCAGGCTGTTTTCCACGTAATGCACCGGGCCGTCGTCGTCATGCAGATGCGCCTGCACGTAAAACTCCACCGACAACTCAGGATCGCTGCGCAGCAATTGCAAATCGAGGCGCTCGACCGGTTTTGCCGCTGTGCGCTTGAGTGGCGGTCCACCGAGTTTGCGCCGCAAGCGCGGCATTATTCGCTGCAAGCCTTGCTGTTCGGCGGCACTTTCAGGCGCCTGTTCGGCCAGCGTACCGAGTTGCAGGCCAAGGGCGTATTCGCCGCAGCGTTCCAGCACGCGAATCATGCGCAATCGCGCGCCGGGGTAGGCGCATTCGCGGTAGATGCTCAAGGCCAGCGCAAACTCGCTGATGCGCTCGCAATACTGGCCGATCTGGAACAACACCTTGCCACGTCGACGTTGCAGCCACGGGTTATCGAAATGCACGGCGCTGACTTGCTCGACGATGCTGTCCAGCGGTTCACCGGCCTCGAAGCGCAACTGGCAGTTGTGCAGGAACAGGCAGGCGTCGACGTCTTCACGGCTGCGCAGGCCGCGCGAATCAGCGCAGAACTCGACTTTCTCGTAGGTAAAGATGCCCAGATCAGCGAGGACGAACTCCGACCAATCCTGATAAAGGTTGCCGAAGAACATCAGGCGCAGGCGATCACACAGGTCCATGATGGTCAGGCTGAATAGCCGCTCGGTCAGCTGCGGCGCCCAATCGCGCAGGCTGCGGGCGTCGCTGAACTGTTCGGCGAGCAGCGGCAGCCAATCGTCCTTGCGCCCCTTGGGTTGCTCGATGAATTCGCTGAATGCCTGGAGGATTTCGGCCTTGAGCAATACATCGAACAGTTCGGCCATTGCCAGCGGCGCGCATTCGTCGAGCCAGCCATGAGCCAGCAACGATTGTGCGGCGTGGGCGATGTCGCCGATTTCAGGGTAATTGAGCTTGCCGGCGCGAAAGTGCACGCCCTTGCGCATCACCATGCGCACCAAAAGGCCTTGCGAGGCTTTGGGCAACGCCTTGAAGTCGCGGATGAAGCCGTGCTCGGTTTCGCTCATCACGTCGGCATAGCGCAATTCAAGCCAATCAAGCACTTGCCGGAAGTTGTTGAGGTAATAGAACGGATCGTCGAGGGGATTGGCAGTCACGGGAATTCAGGGCCATGGCGAGCGAGTACTGGTTATGCGTACAGATACCAGCTCAGCCCTGCCCGGTGCAAACGGAAAAGGATCAATGGCATTTTTTAACCGGGTAATCGAACTTTTCCCGGCTGAGTGGCACCAACCGCGTTAGAGAACCGACAATGCTCGGGATCACATCGCATGAGGAATTAGAGGTGGGTATGAATATCAACAAACTGGGCATTCCCTTGGTAGTCGCCGCGCTGCTGGTGCTGGGCGGTTGCTCGACCCAGACGGTGGTGACCTTGCAGAACGGCACCCAGTATTTGACCAAGGACATGCCGAAGACCAAAACCAAGGACGGCTTCTATGAGTTCGAAGATATTTCCGGTGCCAAAGTGAAAGTCCGCTCCGACGAAGTGGCCACCGTGCGCAAAGAAGACTGACTCCGCTTCTGTAGGAGCTGCCGAAGGCTGCGATCTTTTGATCTTAAAACACAAGATCAACAGATCGCAGCCTTCGGCAGCTCCTACAGGTTATTCGAAGGCGGGCATGCCTGGCAGGCTGTTGTCGCAGCGCATGTAGGTGCCGCCACGACGAGCCACTTCACCCTGTAGACGCTGGCAACGTTCAAGGTCCTGTTGGGCCATGCGGTCGATGCTCAGGTTGCCGGTGGTTTGCGGCTGCTTGCCATCGCCCAGACGCAGGGTCACGAAGGGCTGTTCGGGCTGGATCTGAAAGCGGCTTTTCTCTTCAACCGGTTCAACCACTTCGGTTTTGGCTGGCGCCGGCAATTGTTCGGTGGTGATGCCGTAACGGCTCAGAATCGAGCTTTGAGGCAGGTCGGCCCAGGCATTGGCTGACAACAGTGCCAGCCCCAGCGTACCGACATACCCCTTGAAACCTTTCACGTGTGAATCTCCTGTACTCAATAACGGCTAGCTATAGAACGTGCGCGCACGTGCTGGCTTTAGGCCGTATCCGTTGTTTTCGCAAGGGTTTGAGTCAGTGAGTGGCTATCGAGTCACTTTAAATACCTTGTGGCGAGGGGGCTTGCCCCCGTTGGACTGCGAAGCAGGCCCCTATTGTCTGAAATGGAACGGGCCCGCTTATCCTCCCGACGGGAGCAAGCCCCCTCGCCACAGGTATTGGTCAGCACATCAATATCAGGCGATGACGATGCCGTCGGCACTCAGACTATTCAGCGCCACACCGACCAGCGTCACCGAATCATTGCCAAACGTCAGCACCGTATCGTGGCCGACCGTGGCGGCATGCGCGCGGAAGTCATCCGTGGGTAACACACCCTGCACGCCAAGGAAGATCAGTTTGTCATTCGCGGTGTAACCGACCACCCGATCCTGGCCGAATGCGCCGTTGAACAGGAACGTATCCGCCCCGCCACCCGACTCCATCAGGTCATTGCCGGCACCGCCGACAAACACATCGTTACCCGTGCTGCCGATCAAGTGATCGTTACCGTCGAGGCCGAACAGCCAATCGCCACCGGCATGCGCCTTGAGCGTATCGGCACCGCTGCCACCCTTCACGCTCGACTCGTACGCCGTGACATTGTTGCCGACCTTCAAGCCGCTGGCGGTGACGCTGTGAATCACGTCGTCCTTGAACAGACCCCAGAGGAACCCCGGCTCCTTGGTGACGATGCTGCCGATGTCGCGGGTGATGCTGATCCCGCCGCTGGCGTCGCGGATGTACAGATTGCCGGCGCCGTCGTTGGCGAAGTCGAACTTGCTCACCGCCTGCTGCAAGTCGAGGGTATTGCTGCCCTGCCCGCCAAGGATGATGTTGTAGCCGCCGCTGTCACGGAAGGTGTCGTTGCCGGCGCGGCCTTCCAGATAGTCGTTGCCGCTGCCGCCCTGGATCAGATCGTTGCCGTCGCTGCCGATGATGAACGTGCTGCCCTTGTGGGTTTCGGCGTTGCGGTTGAGATCCTGCACCCAGGTATTGGCGCGCGCCGGATCGGACAGGTTGGCGACGATGATCGTCGAGTCGCGGCTGGTCAGGTCGTAGAACTTCGAGTCGAGCACGCGGGTCATTCCGTCGCCATAACCGGTGGGCAGGTGTGAAATCCACGTCGGAATGTTGAGGATCGAGTACGGCAGCAGATTCCACGCGGTCGAGGCGTAGTGATCGTTGAAGCTGACGATGTTGTCAGTGGTCGAGGCATGCGGCGCGTCGTGCACGCCGACCGAGGCGCCGGTGAAGGTCGAGCCGTCGAGGGCACGAAACACCGGATCGTTTTCATAGCCGACGTTGAGCACTTTGTCGGTGCTGCTCTGGGTTGGCGACGCGTAGGCGATGTAGTTGGCGTCGGTGAAGAACCCACCCCACTTGCCGCCGCTCAGGTCGGCCATGCTGTTGACGGCCAAGCCGCCGAGGCTGTGGCCGCTGACCAGGATGTCCTTGCCGGTGAGGCCGTTGGCCTTGGCGAAGGCCATCACGTCATTGAGCAGATTGCCGAACGCCTCGCCGACGTAGTTTTTCGCGTAGTCCTTGGGACCGAAGGCCGCGAGCAGATCGTTGATCACGTCGCCGATCGAGTCGCCAATGAGGATTTCTCGTGGGCCGCTGGTGCCGCGAAAGGCAATTCCGAGTTCGGTGAGATGGCCTTGGGCGTCGTACTTGCCGAGGATTTCCACCTGAGCGCTGGTGTAGCCGGCCTTCTCGCCGAAAAAGGTTCCGCGCGCATCGGTCTTGCCGTCATAGCCCAGTTGCGAGGCAGTGATCGGCGTCCAGCCGGCCGCTTTTACCGCATCGAGAGCGAGTTTTTCCGAATCGGGATTCCATGGAATGCCGGGAATCACGCCTTGCGAATCGGTGCCGCCAATCAGCGCGGTGACCAGTGTGGCTGGCAGGCCGATGCCGAAACCGTTGTGCTGATAACCGGCGGCAAAGCCGTTATCGAGGTTGTGATAGGAATACAGCGTGATCGCCATGGCATCGCTGAACAGCGCCTTGGAATCCGCCGTACCGAAGTTCTTGTAGTCATACACACCCATTGCTATTGCCTCTCTCTTTGTTGGAATTGTTCAGAGATAGCTCACAGCCAGGGCGCCCCTCACAGAGCGCTCCGGAGCATTTCAAACACCACATGCAAATCCCCTGTAGGAGCTGTCGAGTGCAACGAGGCTGCGATCTGTTGATCTTTAAAAACACAATCAAAAGATCGCAGCCTGCGGCAGCTCCTACAGGGGCTGTTGGGGTCAGGCGAAAACGAACGATGAGTCAAATCCCCTGTAGGAGCTGTCGAGTGCAACGAGGCTGCGATCTGTTGATCTTTAAAACACATCAAAAGATCGCAGCCTGCGGCAGCTCCTACAGGGGCTGTTGGGGTCAGGCGAAAACAAACGACGAATCAAATCCCCTGTAGGAGCTGTCGAGTGCAACGAGGCTGCGATCTGTTGATCTTTAAAAACACAATCAAAAGATCGCAGCCTGCGGCAGCTCCTACAGGGCTGTTGTGGTTAGGCGAAAACGAACGATGAATCCGACAGGTTAGCCACTCCCACCCCGATCAGGGTCACGGCATAGTCGCCAATCTTCAGCACGGTATCGCCGCCGGTCTGCGCCACATGCTGCTTGTAGTCGTAGCCCTGCCCCGCGCCTTCGACGCCCATGAACACCAGCTTGTCGCTGCCCTGATAGCCATTGATCGCATCGAAGCCAAACGCGCCGCTGAACAGGAACGTGTTGTTGCCACCAATCGCCGTCATCACGTCGTTACCGGCGCCGCCAACGAAGGTCACGTGGCCCTTGTCGCTGATCAGCTTGTCATCGCCACCGAGACCGAACAGCCAGTCGCCATCAGCCGTCGCATGCAACGCGTTGCCGTAGCCATCACCGCTCAGCGAATGGTTGTACTGCGTCAGCTCGTTGCCATTGGTCAGCCCTTTGGCCGTCACACCCCAGGTGATTTCCTTGCTGCCCCACCACGAACCCGACTCCTTGCTCACCAGCGCACCGATGTCGCGGGTCATGCTGATGCCGCCGTAGGCGTCGCGCACATACAGCGTGCCGTCGCCGTCATTGGCGAAGCTAAAGTTCTGCAATGGCTTCTGCAGCTCGAAGGTGTTGTGGCCCTGGCCACCGAGGAGGATGTTGAAACCGCCGTCATCGCGGAAACGGTCATCGCCCGCGCGACCTTCAAGGAAGTCGTTGCCCGCGCCACCCTTGAGCCAATCGTTGCTGTCGGTGCCGATGATGAAGGTGCTGCCGGTGTGCGGCTCGCCACTGCGGCCGAGATCCTCGACCCAGGTCTTGCCACGGGACGACGCTTCCAGGTTGGAGACGATGATCGTCGAGTCCTTGCCGGTGAGGTTGTAGAACTTCGAATCGATCACCCGATTCAGGCCATCGGCATAGCCCAGCGAGCCGTGCGCCGACCAGCTCAGCGGATTGACGATGCTGAACGGCACGAGGTTCTGTGCGGTGGACGCGTAATTGTCGTTGAAGTTGACGATGTTGTCGGTAGTCGAATCATGCGGCTTGTCGTGCTTGCCCATCGACGCGGTGCTGAACGTGGTGCCATCGAGCACGCGAAACACCGGGTCGTTCTCGTAACCGATGTTCAGCACGTTGTTGCCGGTGCTGCTCTGGGTTGGCGAAGCGAACGCGATGTAGTTGGCGTCCTTGAAGAAACCACCCCAGTTGCTGCCACTCAGTTCGGCCACGCTGTTGACCCCGAGCCCGCCGAGGCTGTGGCCGCTGATCAACACGTCCTTGGCGGCGATGCCGTTGGCGATGGCAAACGCGGCGACTGCCTTGAGCAGATTGTCGAAGGCGTTTTTCGCGTAGTCACTGGCGTAATCCGACGGCCCGATCGCCGCCAGCAAGTTGTTTTTCATGTCGCCAAAGGTATCGCTGTAACTCAGCCCACCGGTGCCACGAAAGGCCACGCCAATGCCGATCAACTTGCCGGCAGCGTCGTATTTGCCCAGCACCTCGGCTTCGGCGCTGGTGAAGCCGTCCTTCTCACCGAAGAACGTGCCCTGCGGCCCGACCTTGCCTTGGTAAGCCAGCGCGGTCGCAGCCACCGGTGCCCAGCCCGTGGCCGGCAAAGGCTGGCCGGTTGGCGTGTAGGCATACAGCGTCAGTGCGATGGCGTCGCTGTACAACGCTTTGCCATCGGCATTTTTGTAATCTAACAATCCCATGTTGTGCTCTCTCTTCCTTTTAAAAAACGGCAGTTCCGTGGGGAACTGCCGGCGCTGCCTAGAACTGCCAGTCGAGCGTCAGGCCCACACCGTGGTCCTTCTCGTTCGAGCCGATCAGCCCGTTGTAATCAAGGTTGACCCGCACATCGCGGTTGAGCGCCAGACCTGCGCGCACGCCGACCACGGCGGCGTCGCGATCCATCGACACGCTCTGCACGGTGAACGCGCTGTTGCCATTGGCAAACGCCAGATGACTGTCAGCGTCGACATCGCTCAGGTTGTGCTGCCAGCCCAGGCTCGCACCCAGCTCCAGTTGATGCTGGTCCGACAGGGCAAAACTGCGCTTGGCGCGTACGCCGAGTGTCGACAACAGCACATCGCGGTTGTCTTCGCCACCTTTCAGCGCGGCGGCATCACCTTTTTCGGTGAAGCTCTCGGTGTTCAGGTGCACGTAGGACAGGTTGGCGAACGGCTCAAGGTTCATCGGTTGCAAGCCCAGATCGTAAGCGGCTTCGGTGAACAATTGCGCGGTGGTGGCGTCGCGTTTGGTCTTCTGCTTGCCGCTGACGTCGGCGAATTGCAGATCACGTTTCGCGTCGATGCGGTGCCAGCTATAAGCGCCGCCAACGGTCAGGCGCAGGGCATCGATCTGATGTCCCAGATACGCACCCAAGTGGTAGCTATCAACCGAGGCCGACGAATGCGTGCCGCTGCCCATGCTCAACGAACTGTCGCTATAACCAGTAACGAAACCCAGCCGGGTATCTTCAGCAATCAAGCCATCGACACCGGCCAGCAAACCACCGATGGAGCTGGTCGAATCGGCGTATTTATTGCCGCCATCGCTGGTGCCCCACGAACCCAATACCTTGACCCAGGCATTGCTGCGATCGTCAGTCGGTGCATCGGCGTTGAACAGATCACGCTCGCGCAGACGTTCGCCGACTGCCTCACGCAGGTAACGACTGTCGTTGATCAACAGCGTGCCGATCGCCGGATGAATCTCACCGGACAACTGCTGGAAGGCTTGTTGCGCCGTGGCCGCATTGGGCGACAGCAGCAGGGTTTCGAACAACGCATTGCCCGCGCCGAGACGCTCGGCAGCCGCACCGACCGCACGCTGGTTAGGCGTCAGACCGACACTGGCGAACGATGCACCGTTGCGCCCGACCTCCAATTGCACACCACTGGCCGAGTACGCCAGGGTGCCGCCAAGGAACGCGTAATTGGGCAGCACCTGACCGAATTGGCCGTCGATACCGCCTGCCGCTTGCAGGATATTGAACTGCGTACCGAGCAGGCTTTTCACTTCGGTGGTGGTCAGCAGCGTCGGGCTGTTTTCCAGCGACAGACTGACCGTGGCACCGTCAATCACCGCTTTGCCACCGGCGACAATCTTGTCGCTGGCGGTTGGCGAGACTTCTACCGCGTAGGTCGAACCCGGTTCGAAGGTCACATCCCCGGCAACATTCAACGTGCCAATGGAATTGCCCGGCGCAACCGTACCGCCGCTTTTTACCGACAACGCGCCGATGCGGCCATTACCGCCGAGGATGCCGCTGTCATTGACCGTGACCGCCGAGGTCAGCGAACCGTTGATTGCCAGGCGACCCTGATTGACCAGCGTCGGGCCGTTGTAGCTGTTGTTGCCGGTCATCACCAGCGTGCCGATGCCTTGCTTGGTCAAACCGCCATGGCCGGAGATGTCGTTGCGCCAGGTGTCGAGGCCGCAGGTGATGTCATTGCACACGCGCTCGGTCGGTTTGCCTTGATCGATGATCGCGCCAATGCCGGGCAAATCAGCAACAAACTGGCCGGAACCGTAGGCGCCCTGAATGCGGAATTCCTCGGGAATGTCCTTCTCGGTGACAAACATCGCCGGGCCATCGATGCCCTTGCGCAGGTTGATCATGCCCCAGCCGTACAAGGCGTCGATGCCCGGTGCGCCGAGGTCGGTGGCGGTGGTACGCAACACCGTGGCGACCTGATCGCCGGTCATGTATGGGAAGCGTTCCATCAACACCGCCATGGAGCCAGCGACGTGTGGCGCGGCCATCGAGGTGCCGTTGTAATTTTTGTAGCCGGTGGTCAGGTTATCGGCGTTGGTGCCTTCGATGATCGAGCTGAAGATTTTCGTTCCCGGCGCCGAGACGCAGAAGCTCGCGGTGTAACCGCATCGCGAGGAGAACGTGCTCATGATGTACGGGTTGGCGCTGGCCAGATCCGGGTTCTTCTGCAACGCGGCGACGGTGATCCAGTTCGGCGCGATCTCAGGCACAAAGTAGCCGAGGCCGGCGATGGCATCCGGGTTATTGAGGTTGTAGTCGTTGCCGGCGGCGAAGATTGTCACGATACCGCTGCGAGCGGCGGCGATAGCGCCGTCATAAGCGCCGCCGGGTTTGGTCCCGAGCAAGGTGCGGATTTCGTTGAACTGCAATTGGGCGTCGTTGACAGTGAAATGCGGGTAAGCCGGATCGCGGCCGCCGAGGTCGAAGCGGTCAGTGATGCCGATGCCCCAGCTGTTGTTGATGATCCGTGCGCCACTGGCAATCAGCGCATCCCAACCGGCCTTGTACACCGCGCCATCGTTACCGCGCACGATGCCGTCCTCCGGGCCCGGATCACCGTTGTCGGCGCTGATGATCTGCGCACCGAACGCGACGCCATGCATCGGCCCACCATCGCGACTGCCGGCGGCGATGCCACCGACGTGAGTACCGTGGGCGCCGAGCTTGCCGTCGGAGCCGACCGAGGGCGAGCCGTCATAACGGAAGGCGTCGCCGGCCTTCACCGGAATGTACGGGTCGGTGTATTCGCGGATACCGCTGGTGACCAGGGTGATGACTTTATTGCTGCCGGAAAACTCCGGGTGCGCGGCATACACCGGCTGATCGAAGATGCCCAGTTTCACGCCCTTGCCGGTGTAGCCCGCCGCGTAGGCGTGATCGGCACCGATGGCGCCCAGGCCCCAATCGGCCTGAAACTCGTTGCTGCGCCAACTTGAAGGATCACCGTTGCGCCCGTTTTCCACATAGCCAGCGGCATGTGCCGTGCCGATAGCGCACAGTACGGCGAACGTCAGGGTTTTGAGGGCAAAACGGCCACCCGTTTGCGCGGGGGTATTGTTGTTATTCATCCAGCGACCTTCCTTAGTGATGTTGCGAAAAATCCGTGTATCCAATTCATCCCCACATAACCTGTAGGAGCTGCCGCAGGCTGCGATCTTTTGCCTTTGATCCATCAAGGGCCAGATCAAAAGATCGCAGCCTGCGGCAGCTCCTACAGGGGGGGGGTAAGGGGTTAGAACTGCCAGTTCAGGCTCAAGCCGACGCCATGCAGCTTCTCGCGATTGGCCAGTTGTCCGTTGTAATCGAGGTTCACCCGTACGTCCTTGCTCAGGGCCAGGCTGGCTTGTACGCCAACCAGCGCGGCGTCGCGCACCAGTGCCGAACTCTCGACGCGGTACGGCGTACCGCCGCTGGCGAAGCGCAGGTGTTGTTCGGCATCGATATCGCTCAAGCTGTGCTGCCAGCCGAGGTGGCCGCTGACGTCGAGTGACTGCCGGTTCGACAAATTGAAAGTCTTGACCGCACGCACGCCGAGGGTGCTCAACACCGCGTCGCGTTGATCGCCAGAACTTTTCAATGCGGCAGCGTCGCCCTTCTCGGTAAACCCTTCTGTGTCGACATGCACATAGGCCAGATTGGCGAACGGCTCCAGCGCCAACGGTTGCAGCTGCAGTCGATAAGCCGCCTCACCGAACACTTGCGTGGTCGCGGCATCGACCTTGGCTTTCTGCTTGGCGCTGACCTCGCCGTATTGCAGATCGCGTTTCACATCCGCGCGATGCCAGCTGTAGGCCGCGCCGGTACTCAAGCGCCAGGCACCACTTTCGTGACCGGCGTAGGCACCGAGGTGGTAGCTGTCGACCTTGGCCGAAGAGTGCGTGCCCGACCCCATGCTCAACGAGCTGTCGCTGTAACCCGTGACCAGACCGATGCGTGTCTGCTCATCGAGCGCGCCGTCGACACCGGCCAGCAAGCCACCGAGCGAAGTGCTGTAACCCGCCGTGTCATGACCCGAATCGGTAGTGCCCCACGCGCCGAGGGCTTTGATCCAGCCGTTGTTTTGCGCAGCGTTGGCATCGTGCAGACGCTCGCCGACCGCATCACGCAACTGACGACTGTCGTTGATCAGCATCGTCCCCATGGCCGGGTAGATCTCACCGCTCAGTTGCTGGAACGCTTGTCGTGCCGATGTGGCTGAGGGCGACAACAACAGGCTTTCATAGACCGAATTGCCGGCACCGAGGCTTTCGACGGCCGCGCCTGCCGAGCGTTGATTCGGCGTCAGGCCAACGCTGGCGAATGACCTCGTGTTGCGCTTGATATTCAGTTGAATACCGTTGGCGGCGTAGTCGAGGCTGCCGCCGATAAACAGGTAATTCGGCAGCACGGCGCCGAACCGGCCCTGAATCCCGCCGGCCGCTTGCAAGATGTCGTATTGGTGACCGAGCAGGCTTTGCACTTCGACGGTGCTCAGCAGCGTCGGGCTGTTTTCCAGCGACAGGCTTACGGTGGCGCCACTGATGGTCGCTGTGCCGCCGGCGACAATACGGTCGCTGCTGGTCGGCGACAGTTCCACCGCGTAGGTCGAACCCGGCGCGAAGGTCACGTCGCCGGCCACATTCAAAGTGCCGATGGAATTACCCGGCGCCACGCGCGCGCCGCTGTTGGCGAGCAATGCGCCAATCCGCCCGGAGCCGCCGAGGGTGCCGCTGTCGTTGACGGTCACTGCCGAGGCCAGCGAACCATTGACCGTCAGCAGACCGCCATTGACCGTGGTCGGGCCGCGATAGCTGTTCTCCCCTGTCAGCAACAATTGGCCGTCACCGGACTTGATCAGGCTGCCTTGATAAACCCGCGTGGCGGCCGCGGCATCACGAGCCATGCCGACCGCATAGTCGGTCTGATCCTGCTGGCTGGCGCTGGCCGGAATACCGTTTTGCCAACCGTTGGCCAGCAGGGTTTGCTGCCAGGCGCTGTGCTCGGCGAGGTCTTCGCGCTGGCGCTGGATCAGCGCCTTGTCGGAGATGTCATTGCTCCAGACATCGCTCTGCCCGGCCGGCAGATTGGCGTCGAACGCGCCGAGCAGTTGCCCCGGCCCGCGCATCGCCCGATTGAGGTTGGCCACGCCCCAACCGACCTGCCCGTTCGGCGCATCGGTCACCGAGCCATCCAGTTGCGTGGCGGTGGTCAGCAGGGTTTCCAGCGCTTGCTGGTTGTTCATGTACGGGTAGCGTTCCATCACCAGCGCCAAGGCGCCGGTCGCGTGCGGTGCCGACATCGAGGTGCCGGACTTGACCGAGTAACCGCCGCCGGGGATGGTGCTGTCGATCTTCGCTCCCGGCGTGGTGATGCACCAATACTTGGCGATGCCACACTGGTTGTACTTCTGCTGATTGCTTTGATCGAGCCCGGACACCGCGAGCCAATGCCCTTCGAGATCCGGCTGAAAATACGGCAGCGCCGAGCGCACGCTAGCGTTCGGGTACCCACTGTTGCCGGCGCTGAACACATTGATCACGCCGCGCTGCGAGGACACCTCGGCTGCGGCATCGAGCCAGGTGCCCTGGTTCCAGTGCTGGGCGTAGGCAGCATGCAGATCGGCGAGAGTTCGATAGCTGACGTCCGGCGGCTGGCTGCCCCAGCTGTTGTTGATCGCACGTACACCGGCATCGGCCAAGGCGTTGTAGACCGCTTTGAAATAGCGCGGATCGGGCTTGGGACCGAACAGGAAGCTGTCGTTCTTGTTGGTGTTGCCGACGTAGATTTGCGCGTTGTAGGCGACGCCGTGCATACCGCTGCCATCACGCGATGCACCCATGGTGCCGACCACGTGAGTGCCGTGTGAATCGTTGTTGGGGTTGAGCGTGCCGTCGACGTTGAACAGCGAACCATCGACGTAAGTGCCCTTGGCCAATACCGGGTGATAGCGGTCGGCCGCGAACTCGGGATGGGCGGCATCGAATCCGGAGTCGAGGGCGCCGATTTTCACGCCTTTACCGGTGATGCCCGCCGCGTAAGCCTGATCGGCCTGCATACGACCGAGGCCCCAGTCACGGAGGAATTCGGCGCTGCGCCAACTGCCCGGATCGCCGGGTTTGCCGGTTTCCAGGTATTGCGCCTGGACCTGGGTTGTCGAAATCACAAGCAGCAGGGTACCGACCGAGATCGGCTTGATGCGTACGTCCATGTTCACCACTCACTTTCTTATTGTTGTGCAGTTCTGACTCATGCCGCGAACATCAAAAGATCGCAGCCTGCGGCAGCGCCTGCAGGGATGTGTTGTGCTACTCAAACCTCATCGTTGAAACCGTCATGCAGGAGTTGCCGAAGGCTGCGATCTGTTGATCCTGTTTTGAACAATCAAAGTCAAAAGATCGCAGCCTGCGGCAGCTCCTACCAAACCTCATGGTCAAACCGTCATGTAGGAGCTGCCGAAGGCTGCGATCCGTTGATCTTGCTTTGCATAGATCACAGCCATCAGGAGGTCGCTGTCATTGGGTTTTCGGCACCTGGCCAAACGCTTCGTCCACTCGGGCAAGGTCCTGTTCGCTCAAGGTTCCGGCGTAGTAATGCAATTTCGTCCAGGCCATCAAATAGTCGTACCGCGCCTGCGCCAGATCGCGGCGGGTAGTGAACAGCTGTTGCTCGGCGTTCAGCGCATCGAGGTTGGTCCGCTCGCCGCCAAGAATGCTCTGCTTGGTCGACACCACCAGCGCTTCGGCCGAGGTCAGCGCTTTCTGGTAAGCGCGCAGTTTATTGACCCCCGACAGGCAGGCACTGAACTGCCGACGCAGTTCGATCAAGGTCTCGCGAGTCTTGCCGTCGAGTTCGTACTCGGCCTGCTCCATGGTGCGGCTGGCCTGACGCGTCGAGGCCGAAACCCCACCACCGGCATACAGCGGCACGTTGATTTCAATGCCGATGGTGTTGGTGTCATAACGCTGGTTATAGGTGTTGCCGCTTTCCGACTCGTTCTGCCGCGCCGACGCGTAAGCATTGACCTTCGGCAGGTGCCCGGCTCGATTGCGCTCAACCTCGTAACGCGCCACTTCCACAGCCTGACGCTGCGACGCGAGGTTGGGGTTGTTGCTGATCGCCAGTTCGTGCCAGGTGTCGTAATTGGCCGGTTGCAGGGTGAACGTCTGGAAATCCTGATCCAGCGGCGCCAGATCCGTGATGTCCACCGCCGGCAGACCGACCAGCGCGCCCAGTTCACGTAATGCGGCGTCTTGCTCGTTGCGCGCCTCGATCTCCTCGGCGGTCGCCAGTTCATAGCGCGACTCGGCTTCGAGAATGTCGGTGCGGGTGCCCTCGCCCTGCTTGAACATGTGTTCGTTCTGCTGGAACTGCTGCTCGTAGGCCTTCTTCTTCGCCTGAGCGATGTCGATCTGATCCTGCGCAAACAAGGCCTTGGTGTAGTTGTCCAGCACGCGGACCAACAACTCCTGGCTCTTGCCACGGAAGTTCGCGTCGGCAAACAGCGACTGCGCCACACCCTTGCGATACGCCGCGTAGGCTTCGTAGTCGAGCAGCGGTTGCTGCACGGTCAGGGTCGAGCCGTAACTGCTGTAGTTACGTTCATCGGTACGATTGCGTGCACGCTCATCAAGGGACGTGGCTTTCGACGTGTTACGGCCCTTGTTGTAGTTGTAACCGATTTTCGGCAACAGCCCGGCGCGGCCAATCGCGCGGTTTTCCAGGCCGGCGTCACGCTCCTTGATCGCCCCGAGGAACACCGGGTCATTGCGCAACGCTTGTTCGTAGATATCGAACGGCCCCATGGCCGCCAGTGCACTGTTGCCCGCCAGCAGCGCAAGCGCCGCCGTAAGCATGGAAAGCTTATTCATACAGCCGAACATCCTTATTCCTCGGTCAACGCGGAGCCGGCCCGGTCGAGCAGCGGTTTGAACAGATAGTTGAGGAGTGAACGTTCACCGGTGCGCACGAACATTTCTGCCGGCATGCCGGGCTTGATCACCAGACCGTTGAGCTTCTCCATGGCCTGATCGCTGACGCTGCTGCGCAACACGTAGTACGGCACGCCGGTTTTCTCATCGACCATCTGGTCGGCGGAAATCAGGCTGACTTCGCCCGGTACACGCGGGGTTTTGCTTTGGTTGAACGCGGTAAACAGGATATCGACCGGCAAATGCGTGCCGACCTTGTCGATCAGGTTGATCGGCAGGTGCCCTTCCACTTCCAGCCTCGTACCTTGCGGAACGATCTCCAGCAGAGTCTCGCCCTGCCGCACCACCGCGCCCTCGGTGTGCACGCCAAGATTGACCGCGACGCCATCAGCGGTGGCGATGATTTCGCTGTGTTGCAGGTCGAAACCGGCCGAGGTCAGTTGCTCGGACAGGGTGACGCTTTTCAGTTGCGCGTCGGCCAGTTGCGTGCGGACTTCCTTCTGATACTCCTCGCCGTGCTGTTGCAGCTTCAGGCGCGATTCGAGGATGCCCTGCTCGACGCGGCCGCTTTCACCGGTGTTTTCCGCCAGTTGCTGCTGCACTTGCGACAGTTGGCGTTGGTATTCCATCAAGCGGTTACGCGGGATGTAGCCGTTGTCGGCCAGCGGTTGCAGGTTGCGCAATTGCTGCTGCAGGGAATCGGCCTGGGCATTCAGATCGGTACGTGCGCGGCGCATCCCCGACAGTTGCGCGGTGGCGCCTTCGATGCTCGCGCGCAATGCCGATTGCTCCCGATAGAACGCTTCGCGACGGCTGCTGAACAGCTGCCGCTGGCCTTCCAGAACCAGTGCCAGGCGCGGATCCGGGTCGGTGCTCAACTGCGCCGGAAACGTCACTTGCTTGAGGTTGTCGCGCTCAGCCTGCCAACGCGCGAGGCTGGCCCAGGCCATGCGGTACTGCGCTTGCAGCGACTGCACGTCGGCGGCGACTTGCGTCTGATCGAGGCGAAACAGAGGCTGGCCCTGTTTGACGATCTCGCCTTCGCGCACGAGGATCCGGCTGACCACGCCGCTGCTCATCGACTGTACGGCTTTGCGTTTACCCGAGACCACCACGGTGCCCTGCACCGGGATGCCTTGATCGAGTGGCGCCAATGCTGCCCAGGTGAAGAAACTGCCGGCGCCGACGATAGCCAGAATCCAGCCCATGCGCGCGAAGAACTTTGCATCGCGCTCCGGACGCTCGGTGATGTAGGCGTGTTCCATGCTCGCTTCGTTTTCAGTGTTCATGCTGGCGCTGCTCATACACCCGAATTCCTTGTCGTGGGCTGATACTGCCGGCTCATGCTGAGCCCGCCCGGTGCTTGCGCCGGTTTTTCACGTTGTTGTTCCTGCTGGCCGGAAAGCGCCTTGAGCACATCCTGACTCGGGCCGAACGCCTGCAAACGGCCGTCGTTGAGTACCAGCAACTTGTCCGCCTGAGCCAGTACCGAAGAACGGTGCGTTACCAGTACCACAGTGGTGCCCTGCGCTTTCAATTGCGCAATGGCACTGGCCAACGCAGCTTCGCCGACGGTATCGAGATTGGAATTCGGCTCATCCAGCACCACCAGGCTCGGCTTGCCATACATGGCGCGCGCCAGTGCCACGCGCTGCTTCTGGCCACCGGACAAACCGCTGCCGTCCTCGCCCAGTTGCGTGTCATAACCTTGCGGCAAACGCAGAATCATTTCGTGAACACCGGCCTGTTGCGCCGCGGCGACGACTTTCTGCGCATCGGTTTCGCTGAACCGGGCGATGTTCTCGGCGATGCTGCCGCTGAACAGTTCGATGTCCTGCGGCAGGTAACCGACATATGGGCCGAGCTGATCGCGGTTCCAGCGGTGAATATCAGCGCCATCCAGACGCACGGTGCCGCCGAGCGCCTGCCAGACACCGACCAGCACCCGCGCCAGGGTTGATTTGCCAGAGCCGGAGGCGCCGAGCACGCCAAGCACTTCACCCGCCCCCAGATTGAAATTGACCATATGCAGAGTCGCCGCACGCTGCCCCGGCGGGCCAGCGCTGACTTGTTCGAAGGTGATCTGGCCTTTCGGTGCCGGCAGCGCCATGGCGTCTTCGCTTGGCGGAAACGCTTGCAGCAAGGCGTCGAGACGGCGGTAAGCCAGCTTCGCCCCGCTCCACTGCTTCCACACGGCAATCAACTGATCGATCGGGCTCAGTACGCGGCCCATCAAGATCGACCCGGCGATCATCATCCCGGCGGTCATGTCGCCCTTTATCACCAACAGCGCGCCGAGGCCGAGCACCAGCGATTGCAGGCACAGACGCAAGGTTTTACTCAACGAGCTGATCACCGCGCCGGTGTCGCTGGCCTGATTCTGCAAACCAAGGAAACGCGAATGCACCTGGAACCAGCGCTTGCGCAACGAACCGAGCATGCCCATTGCCTGAATGGTTTCGGCGTTGTGCAGATGGCTGGTGGCCAACTGGCTGGATTTTTGCGAGAACCCGGCGGCTTCGCCCAGCGGCTTTTTGGTCATGTATTCGTTCAGGCAAGCCAGCGCGATCAGCAGCAGCGCGCCCGCCGTGGCGAGGACACCGAGCCAGACGTTGAACAGATAAATCACGAACAGATAGACCGGGAACCACGGCGCATCGAAGAACGCGAACAGCGCCGGCCCGGTAACGAATTGACGGATGTGGGTGAGATCGCCCAGCGACTGCCCGGCGTTGCCCTCGCCCTTGAACAGATTGCGTTCGAATGCAGCCTGATAGACGCGCAGATTGAAACGACGCTCCAACTGGCTGCCAATGCGGATCACGATAAAACTGCGGATCACCTCCAGCAGGCCAATGAAGGCGAAGAAACCAACGACCATCAGCGACAACATCGCCAAGGTGGTTTCATTCTGCGAGGACAGCACCCGGTCATAGACCTGAAGCATGTAGATGGAGGGCACCAGCATCAGCACGTTAATCAGTGCGGTAAAACAGCCGACGCTGATCAGGATGCTTTTATAGTCACCCAATGCCTTGAATAAGGGAGCGGTGGCTGGGGCCTTCGCCATCTTCATTGATTATTCCTGAAAGAGATCTCTCGCCAATCTTTGGCAAGACTTCAATTAATTGTTCGTGCCTGGCCACAACGCAATTAGCGAACGACCGATTACACTTTCATAACAACTTGCGTTGTTTATTGCGGTGCAGTTGCCATTCACTCGGCGACTTATAACCACATGCTACTGCCTTATACTGAAACTCTACGGCCAACTTGATCATTACGACTATTGCGCAGTGCGCTCCAGGGTAATCTTCAAGCCCGACTTCAAAGCCGCCAGATAAAGCCCGTCACGTTGTCGGCTGAAGAACTGGATTCTTGAGCCTTCCTTGCCGGTGATCGACAAGCCATCCGGATCGGGAAACCAGCCAATCGGCGTCTGCTCAAGCCATGCGCCTAGGCAGTCGGCGCCTTTGCCCAGGTTCTGATTGACCTGCAACTCGACGACGCAGGTATTCGAGGGTTTGTCCTGCAGCGCCTGTGCTTCAGGCGTGTCATCACGGCCGGACAATGTCGCCTGCCATGAGCCGGCGAATACTGCGGGTTCTTCAAGTCTGAGGCTGCTTGCCATAGTGGTTTCTCCTGAAATCGTGAAGAGCGCCGCCGTCAGCCACGCCATTGTCGTGTAGGTAAAAGCTTTACAGATCATGGGAATATTCGCTCCGGCGCGTAGCCTTGCCTAGAGGATCAGCCGATGCAAGTGAAGAAAGCGGCGCATTACACGCCGCTTTCCACTTCTACATCACGCCACGATGTCGCTGGTCGCCGCCTGGCCAACGGTGCTGACCTGGAAATCAGCCGCGCCGTGCCCGGAGAAGTCCACCGACAGCAGGCTGTTGCCGCCCGACGAAGTCAGCACTGCATCGCCCGCCGCACCGGTGAAGGCGCTGACGAAGTGCAGGCCGGCGCCTTTGGTGATGCCGGTCAGGTCGATTTTGTCCAGACCACTGACGAAATCGAGAATCTGATCGATCGCACCTGGCTTGGAGTCGGAGCTGGCCGCAAACACGAACGTGTCCGAACCCGCGCCGCCCCACAGCTTGTCGGCACCACCGGCGCCGAAGAGGATGTCGTTGCCGGCACCGCCCTTCAGTTCGTTGGCCACGCTGTTGCCGATCAGCAGGTCATTGCCGGAGCCGCCGATGGCGTTCTCGATGATGGCGCCCTTGGCGATGGACACGTTGCCCACCAGGCCGCCAACGTCGGAGAACGAGGCATCATTGAGGTTGATCTTCTGGTTCTGGGTGAAACCCGAGAAGTCCAGAGTATCCTTGCCGCCCGCATCCCACACCGAGAACACCAGCTTGTCGCTAGACGACGAGGCGCTGAGGAAATCCCGCCCGGCATTGGAGTTGAAGCCGTAGGTGGTATCACCGGTACGGGTGTTCATGTTGGCGCCGTAGAGCTTCTGGATGGCAGCGATATCGTCCATCAGCGGGCCGGACGAATAGGCTTCCACCCCGCCCTTGCTGAAGTTCTGGCTGGTGTTGCTCTCGCTCCAGTAACTCATGATGCTGTAACCGCGGGTGTCCTGGCCGTAGGACGCATCGTTGTAAGTCGGGTTGCCATTACCGGCGTTGTAGTCGCCAGGGTGAGCAAGGCCCAGGGAGTGGCCGATTTCGTGGGTCAGGGTCTGACGACCGTAGTTGTTCAGATCCGGGGTCTTGTTCGGCGTGTAGCTGCTGTTGGTCAGGTACCACGAAGTGCCGTCATAACCGGCGCCGGTGCCTGGCAGGTAGGCGAACGCTGCTGCGCCATCCTGGCCACCGCTGTAGTTACCGAAGGTCATGTGGCCGTCACCGCCCGAGGCTTTCTCGGTGAAGGTCACGTTGGCCACATCGGCCCAGGATTGCATGGCGAGCTTGGCCTGGGCTTGTTGTTGTGCGTTGAACTGGCTGAACCCGCTGATCCCGTGCTTGTTCATCGTGCTGGACGATGCCGAGGTCAGGAACGTGTAGGTGAGTTCGATCTTGCCGCTGCCATCCTTGTCCTGGTAGGCAGCGCCGTCGCGCAGCAACTGGGTTGCGGCCTGGTCGACGGAAAAGGAGGGTTTGCCATTGACCGTGAGGTTGCCGCCACGATCGTATTGGTGGCTGAAGCTATCGATCTGGTTAAACGCCGAGCTGGCTGCAGCCAGAGGTTGCGGCGCCGCGGACAGCAAAAAAGCCTGTTCGGCGGTATCAATAGCATTAGCTTTAACTTTCGACATAAACACACTTCCTTGTTTAGCAATGGAACAGTTTTTGTCCGATAGCGACAATCTCTGGCGAGATAGTCCTATCACTCGCCCAATGAAGGCATCGGAAACCTGACACAATTTGAAATCTGACGTAAAGCATTTTTTTGAGATCAAATTGAACTGTTTGGTGGAACTGCCGTAAACAAAGCGCGCGCTGACGAAAGAATGTTTTAAACGGTAGAGAACTGCCTAATTGTCTGACGATTTTCTATTTAATTATTAAATATGGGTAAGTTGTTTTTTGTTAGGCGCGTCTCACTTTGCTGCACTTTAATAGTGCGATGCCAGTGTATTGATATCAGCCACCACCCCACTCAAAACTGTAGGAGCTGACGAGTGCAACGAGGCTGCGATCTTTGATTTTGCGTTTAACGGCGGATCAACAGATCGCAGCCTGCGGCAGCTCCTACGGGGGGTCAGCTACCGGTGCGGATTTTGTTCCAGACGCGGGTGCGGATCCGGTCGATGTTCAGCGGCATTGCTTCCAGCGCGAACAATTTGCCCATCATTTCCGGGCTCGGATAAACCTTGGTGTCGTTCTTGATCGCCGGGTCGATCAGGCTGTCGGCCTGCTCGTTGCCGTTGGCGTAGTGCACGTAGTTGCTGACCCCAGCCATGACGTCCGGGCGCAGCAGGTAATTCATGAATGCATAACCGGCCTTCTCGTCCGGCGCATCCGCCGGCATCGCCACCATGTCGAACCAGATCGCGGCGCCTTCCTTGGGAATCGCGTAACCGATGTCGACGCCGTTCTTGGCTTCCTTGGCGCGATTTTCCGCTTGCAGGATGTCACCGGAGAAACCGACGGCCACGCAGATATCGCCGTTGGCGAGGTCGCTGGTGTACTTCGAAGAATGGAAATAGCTGACGTATGGCCGCACCTTCATCAGCAGCGCTTCAGCTTTCTTGTAGTCCTCAGGATTTTTGCTGTGCGGCGGCAAGCCCAGATAGTTGAGCGCCGCCGGAAGCAGTTCCGGGCCATTGTCGAGAATCGCCACGCCGCACTTCTGCAGCTTTTCCATGTACTCGGGCTTGAAGATCAAATCCCAGGAGTCCACCGGGGCGTTGTCGCCCAGCACCGCTTTGACTTTGGCGATGTTGTAGCCGATACCGGTGCTGCCCCACAGATACGGGAAACCATGCTCGTTGTTCGGGTCGTTGACCTGCAAGGCCTTGAGCAGCACCGGGTTGAGGTTCTTCCAGTTGGGCAACTGGCTCTTGTCGAGTTTCTTCAGCGCCCCGCCCTGAATTTGCCGGGCCATGAAATGGTTGGACGGAAAGACCACGTCGTAGCCGGATTTGCCGGTCATCAACTTGCCGTCGAGGGTTTCGTTGCTGTCATAGACGTCATACGTGACGCCGACGCCGGTTTCTTTCTGAAAATTCTTCGTGGTGTCTGGCGCGATGTAATCGGACCAGTTGTACACCTTGACCGTTTCCGCCGCGTGGGCGAGGGAAACGGCAAGCATCAGCGGTGCCAAAACAAGGGTTTTGCGGATCATGGGGCGATTCCTGTTGAGGTTTTTTTGTTGGCAGGCAATCAAAGGATCAAGCAATCAGAAAATCAGCACGTAGGTCTTGCGCACGGTCTCCTGGATATCCCAGATACCGAGCGAGTTGGCTGGCAACATCAGTGCGTCGCCACCTTGTATGTGCAGGGTTTCGCCGCCACCGTCCGGGGTGAAGGTGCAGCGCCCGGAAATGAAATGGCAAAATTCCTGGGCGGTGATCTGCCGGCGCCAGCGCCCGGGCGTGCATTCCCAGACGCCGGTTTCGACGCCGTCGTCGCGCTCGACGCTGGTGGTCGAGGCAACCGCGACCGGTTCGCCCAGCGGCACGGCCACCGGATTGGATTCGTCGAGTTTTAATGTCGCGGTGTTCTTGAACTGCGTAATGCTCATGGTCGGACCTGTCTATTCAATAAACGACGTTCAGTGCATGAAACCTTCCATGAAGCTCGCCACCTGGCTGGCAAGCTTGCGCCGCCATGGCGCGGTCGCCGGGTTGGCCAGGGTCTGGTCTTCGTGGACAAAACTTTTGATGATCGCGTTGTAACCGAGCCAGCGGCACGGCTCCGGCTCCCACGCGCGCAGCGCATGAATCCCGCCGTCGGGCAGCACCCATGGCTGCTGAGTCAGTTCGCTGTCGCGCTCCAGAATCAGATCCGCCAGGGTGCGACCGCCAAGATTGCTGGCGCCAACGCCCTCGCCGCCATAACCGCCGGACAACGCGATGCCGTTAGCGCGATCGCAGAGCATGTGCGGCTTGAAGTGCCGGGACATGCCGAGGTTGCCGCCCCAGGCGTGGGTGATCTGCACGGTTTTCAGTTGCGGGAACAGCTCGCCAAACAGATAACGGCGCAGCTCGACTTCATCGCGGGTCAGGTCAAAGTTGTGGCGCAGCTTGCCGGCGAACTGGTAGCCGCCACGGGCGCCGAAGATCAGGCGATTGTCGGCGCTGCGCTGGCCATAGGTGACCTGGCGGCTGAACTCGCTGAACGCTTGCCCGCGATTCAGCCCGATCTCGTCCCAGGTGGCGGCAGATAACGGCTCGGTGGCGACGATCAGGCTTTGCACCGGCAACTGATAGCGACCCAGCGGTGGCAAGGTCACCGAATAACCTTCGACCGCCGGCACAATCCAGCGACTGCGCACGCTGGCCTTGGCGGTGCGCAAGCTGCCCGCCTGCCAATGGGTGACCGGGCTGTTTTCGTAGATTTTCACGCCCATGTTCTGCACGGTCCGCGCCAGACCACGCACCAGTTTGGCCGGGTGGATGGTCGCCACGTGCGGCGCATAGATGCCGCCATAAGGCTTGGCCACGCGGATCTGCTGCGCCAGTTGCTCGGGGCTGAGCCAGCGGTAATCGTTGTCGGTCAGGCCTTGGGCGTGCAGTTTGCTCAGGTAGTCGCGCAGCGTGGCTTCCTGTTCCGGATAGCGCGCAGCACAGTAAAGAACACCGCCCTTGCGGTAGTCGCAGTCAATGCCTTCGCGCTCAAGGACCACCTCGACTTCATCGGGGATGCTGTGCAGCAGGTCGAACGAGGCGCGACGCCGTTCCGGCGACAGACCGGCCAACAGCCGATCCTCGCCGAGCAGATTGCCCATCAGCCAGCCGCCATTGCGACCGGAAGCACCGAAGCCGGCGGTTTGCGCCTCGACGATGGCGATATCCAGGCCAGGAGCCAGTTTCTTCAGGTAGTACGCCGTCCACAGCCCGGTGTAACCGGCGCCGATGATCGCCACGTCGACGTCCAGGTCCCGCTCAAGCTCAGGCCGCGCAAGCAACGGCTCATCGAGTTGATCCATCCACAAACTGATAGTGCGCCACGCCGGCATGCAAGACTCCGCCACTGAAAACCTTCGATGGCGTCGATCCTAGTGCGTGAGTTCAGCCGATGTCTTGCGCGCGTGTCCGCAAAGAAATTTGTTTGGCGTAAGCCTTCGGTGACTGGCCGGTGTGCTGACGGAAACAGCTGTAGAACGCTGATAACGAATTGAATCCGGCGGCGAACGCCAGCTCATCGATGCGCAACGGCGGCGCGGCATGGTCCAAAGAACGCAGCAAATGCTGCAGGCGCGCCTGATTGACGTAACGGTAGAAGCTTTGCCCCAGCACCTGATTGAGCAGGTAGGAAATCTGATTGCGACTGTAACCGCACTCCTTCGCCACCCGTTGCAGGTCGAGTTCGGGATCAAGGTAAGGCTGCTGTTTTTCGAAATACTGCTGCAGATCTTCGGCCATGAAGCTTAACTGGCGTGGCGACAAGCCCAGGCGACTGACTGCCGGGCGTTGGTTCGCCGCCGTGCTGCCACTGCTTTGCGTGCGCACCAGCGAAGCATATTCGTTGACGCGCCAGATCAGCCCGTCCTTGACCGTAATCGCTTCGCTGGAACGAAACGACACCAGGCCATCCCCGCCCCGCAGCGTGACTTCGTATTGAATGAACGCGGTGTTGCCGTCGACGCGAATGCGGTCGCAATGCTCAAGCAGCTCGTCGGATTCTCGCGGCATGCTGACGCGCACGTACTCGCGCAACTCATCGAGACCAAGTACACGGTTCTGGAAGAAATCGTTGTACTGAATGTCCCGATGATACAGCGCCATCACGCTGTCCAGGTCCCGATGCTTCCAGCTCAAGTGGTAGCGCATGACCGTGGCGGCCGTGGCTTCGGTCTGATCGGGGCCGTCGTCGTCGGCGTGCATAAAAGGCTCAGTGCAAAAGAATCGAGCTTGCCCAAGTTCGACACCGGCAGCAATGGCTAATCGATAGTGGCCATCTGGCGCTCTCGCCAACGAGCGTGACCTACATCAAAAAAATCAAAGCAATCGCCAAATGAACTGAAAATTCTCACAGGAATTTCACACCGGGATGCTACTTTTAATGGCAAGCACCGGTTGAGCCAATGAAGGCTCTTCCCACCTAACATGAGCAAACGGAAGCGCTCGATGAAGAAGGCGGGCAACACATGAATAAAGGGTCAAGCAAAGTCACGTTCCCCAACGCTTGCCAGCTGATGCGCTGGCATTTTCATCCCATGGGTTTCGAGGCGACGATGGATGCGCCGGGCAGCATGATTGCCCGCCTGTTCGATCGAGTCAGTGGCGAAACGATGATCGCCATCGCCGGCATACCGTGCGCCACGGTGATGAATGCCGCTGATGTCGAGCGAATTATTGAGGCTGTGGAGGACGAATTGGAGGCCTTTGTACCTCCAGAGTCTTTTAGGAGTTACGCATAAGCTACTGATTTACAATAAGAAAGCCCGCATTTATGCGGGCTTTTTTGTGGCTAGGCGGTGTGTTTTTCCGGTCGATGGTCGGCGAAGAACGCTTTGCCTTTGGCCACCCGGTCGGACGCCCGGGGCATGTTCACGGCTTGGGTTTCCTGCGGCTCGACGTACCAGTAGCAGTGACTGACGGCGCGGGTGATACCGACATAGGCCAGGCGCAGTATTTCGTCCTTCTGCGCGGTATCGTAGGGCTCGCTGTCGCCATTTTTGCCCAGCCCGGCCATGCGGTAGACCTGATTCTTGTAAGGCGAACTGGTCAGATGCTGACAATCGCCCAGCAGGAACACTGCATCAGCTTGCAGACCCTTGGCGCTGTGGTAAGTCAGTTGCTTGAGGCGGCGAGCGCCATACGGCAAGCTCGAATCAACATTAACTACAGCCTGAATATGCTCTTCAATCAATAGCTTATCGCTGCTTTTTCGATAGAGCATCAAGATTGAATGACCTTGGCGATAGTGTTCGGCCAAGCGCTGCCCCAAGGCCTGATCATCACGCTGCAGGATGTTGACCGGCTGCAACGATTTCGGCTCGCCGCTGGCCTTGGCCTTCTTGCCGGGAATCGCCGGTGCTGCGCGAACAATATGCTCGGCCGCATCGATGATGTGTTGATGGCTGCGATAGTTATCACTGAGCATCACGCGTGTGGTACTCGGCGAAGGGAACTCCTTGTTGAATTCCATGAAATACGTCGGCGAACTGCCCCGCCATCCATAGATCGACTGCCAGTCATCACCCACGCACAACAACGACGAACGCTGCGCTCCGCGACCGACGTGCATGGCCGGGCCACGGCTGCGGATTTCCGTGAGGCTGGCGCGGATCCACGAGACTATCTGGGGCGATACATCCTGAAATTCATCGATCATCAGGTGCGACAGTGGCCGTAGCAACTCATCACTCAACAGTTTGAGATTCTCTGGCGAATGTTCGCTGAACAGCGCGAACATGCGGTTGTAAGTCATCACCGGCGGTTTCTGGTCGAGCAAATGATCTTCGAACGCCCGCCAGAACAGACTCAGCGCCTCAAAGAAAAACCGGTCCGGGTCGTCCTTGGCAAAACTCATGCGCCCGACAGCGTCCGGAACATCCAGCCCAAGGTTCTCGATAAAGCCTGCAGCGGCGACAAAACAATCGAGTAAAGGCGCCGATGCCAACTCGCCTTTGACCTTGTAGTCGAACCCTGGCCCCGCACTGGCATCGCCCGCCAAGGTCGCCAAAACGCGCTTTGATGACTCGTAACTATCCAACCATATCAATGGCTTACGGCAGAAAGCTTGAAACAGGGTGCGCTTTACTGCCCACTCCGCCCGCACCGACAGCTTGGCGCTGGGTCGGCAAACCTGAGGGTTTTCACGGGGGTCGAAGCCAAGCACTACCCAGGCATCGAGACTCGGAATATAGCCGTGGCAATGGAAGGTCGAGCCATTGATATCAAAGGTCTGCCGCTTCGGCTCAATGCCTTTGATTGGCCAGGCACCGGCGCGCAACCACAGATCTTCGATCGCGTCGCACAGCTCGTCGTCGCGCTTCGCTGCCAGCTCGGTCACTGCCATGCGTTTTTGCACGTCAGGATGATCGCGCTCCAGCTCCTTGAGCTGCAAACCGGCACGCGACAGCGGTTGAATCAACTGGCGGAAACGCTCGTCCTCGCTGAACAAACGGTGATAGCAGGCGTTCAATTGTTGGCGTTGCGCATCGTTGATACGCAGGTCGAACGGATTGCTATCAACCTCTTCTTCGCCGCCCTGCGGCCGCAGGCTGAGGTTTTCAAATGCCTGCAAACGCTCGAACCCGGGCAGGCTGCGAACCATCGGCAAGATCCGCGAATGAAAGGTTCGCACCAGTTCGCGCGCCTGCTTCAGGCTGAGTGCCTGACCCCAGAGTGCGAACAGTTCGATCAACTTATTGATGAAATCCTTGCGCGACTCGCGGGTGAAGGTCACCACGGTCATCGAGTCCAGCTCGAATCCGAGGTAATGGCTCAGCAGCAGGATGCGCAACACCAGCGTGGTCGATTTGCCCGCGCCAGCGCCAGCGACCACGGAGGTCGACGGCGTATCGCTGAAGATCATCTTCCATTGCGCTGCGCTCGGCTGCGCATGCTCCGGCAACAAACGCCCGACATCGGCCTTCATGCGTTTTTTCAGCTCTGCCGTCAGCGGCAGGCGCCAATCGTCGAACAGGTGATTGTCGACACTGGGCGGACGATGCTCGGTGTTGCGGCTGTCGCGGATCAGCAGGACTTGCTGCCCCTCTTCCAGACCTTCGAGCTTGCCTTCTTTAAAGCCATATTCGACGCCAGCGGTGTGCCCGCTGCGAAAGCCATCCGCCTGACCGTGCAGCCACGATGCACGGTGCTGGGCACGCAATCGGGTCAAGCCGTGGCCGAAAAAGCGCGCGGCCAGACGTTTGAACCATGGCATCTCGGCCAGGGGGCGAAGTTCGGGAGGAAGATCGGGGGTGTGTTGCGCCACGCTGACGGGCTCCAGTGTGTGAGGCTGTTGCGGCTATGGTGTCTGTATTTGCCGTTGAGTTCTAGCGAAATGCTTACAGGTCATTGGTTTAGACGATCAATTGAAGGTAGGACAAGACGATTTTGATCGCCGCTCTCATCAGTCATTTAGATAATAACGCCGCACTTTTTACGCTTTTTATCGATGGTTAACTGATAGATGATCGCCGTCATAAACCAACGGTCTCGCGTCGGGTGCAAGCTTCGCGCCCCATGACGAACCTTTTGAGGAGACGATCATGCTTGAACTCAGACCTTTCAACTCGCTGGGCGGCGCCCATCACGGCTGGTTGGATGCCCATCACCATTTTTCGTTCGCCGAGTATTACGATCCGCAGCGCATGAGCTGGGGCAACCTGCGCGTGTGGAACGACGACATCATCGCCGCGGGTACCGGTTTTCCGCAGCATCCGCACCGCGACATGGAAATCATCACTTACGTCCGTGAAGGCGCGATTACTCACCAGGACAATCTCGGCAACAAGGGCCGTACTGAAGCGGGCGACGTGCAGGTAATGAGTGCCGGTACCGGCATTGCGCACAGCGAGTACAACCTGGAAGCGCATGACACCAAGATTTTCCAGATCTGGATTTTGCCCACCGAAACCGGCGCGCCGCCTTCGTGGGGTGCAAAACCGTTTCCAAAGGGCGAGCGGGAAGGCTTCGTGACATTGGCCAGCGGCAAGGACGGCGATGACCAGAGCCTGCGCATTCGGGCCGATGCACGTTTGGTCGCGGCGAATATCAAGGCTGGGGAAACCGCAGAGTATCGACTGGATGAAGGGCGTCGCGCCTATCTGGTGCCAGCAACCGGTGTGATTGAAGTCAATGGCTTGCGTGCACAAGCTCGAGACGGTGTCGCGGTAGCGCATGAGCAGGTGCTGACCGTCACGGCGATTGAAGACAGTGAAATCGTCTTGGTGGATCTGGCTTGATCGCTTGAACGCGAGCCACAAAAAAGGGGCAACCATGACGGTTGCCCCTTTTTTATCTTTGCTTTGCAAACTCCGTATTTTGGGGAGATTTATCCCCTCTCTACTGGGTTATCTGCAGGCTCGGATCATTTGGTCGAAATAGCGCCATCCACCAACGTCTGCGCTTCGGCCACCAGTTGCTTGAGGTGGTCGTCGCTGACGAAGCTTTCGGCGTAGATCTTGTAGATGTCTTCGGTGCCGGATGGACGCGCTGCGAACCAGCCGTTTTCGGTCATCACTTTCAAGCCACCAATCGCCTGATCGTTACCCGGTGCGTGGCTGAGGATGCTCTGGATCTTCTCGCCTGCCAGTTCAGTCGAAGTCACCTGCGCCGGCGACAGCTTGCTCAGCAGGGCTTTCTGCTCCGGGTTGGCCTTGGCGTCGACACGCACCGAGAACGGTTCGCCCAGTTCATCGGTCAGCGCGCGATAAGCCTGGCTTGGGTCACGGCCAGTGCGGGCGGTCATTTCAGCCGCGAGCAAGGCCGGAATCAGACCGTCCTTGTCAGTGCTCCAGACACCACCGTCCTTGCGCAGGAACGAAGCGCCGGCGCTCTCTTCCCCGCCAAAACCCAGCGAGCCGTCGAACAAACCCTCGGCAAACCATTTGAAACCAACCGGCACTTCGTACAAGCGACGGCCCAGACGCTTGGCTACGCGATCGATCAGACCGCTGCTGACCACGGTTTTACCCACGGCAGCGTCGGCACGCCATTGCGGGCGATTCTGGAACAGGTAATCAATCGACACGGCCAGGTAGTTGTTCGGTGCCAGCAAACCACCGGATGGCGTGACGATACCGTGGCGGTCGTGATCCGGATCGCAGGCAAACGCGACGTCGAAACGTTCTTTCAAGCCGATCAAGCCTTGCATGGCGTGGCTGGACGATGGGTCCATGCGAATCTGCCCATCCCAATCGACAGTCATGAAACGGAAAGTCGAATCGACCTCCTTGTTGACCACGTCCAGATCCAGACGGTAATGCTCGGCAATCGCCGACCAGTAGCGCACCCCTGCTCCGCCCAGCGGATCAACGCCCAGACGCAATTTGGCGTCACGGATGGCATCGAAATCGATGACGTTGATCAGGTCGGCAACGTAGGTGTTCAGGTAATCGTGACGATGGGTCGTGCTGGCCTTGAGCGCCTGCTCGTAGCTGATGCGCTTGACCCCGGCCAGCTTGTTGGCCAGCAGTTCGTTGGCCTTGGCTTCGATCCACTTGGTGATGTGGGTATCGGCCGGGCCACCGTTGGTGGGGTTGTATTTGTAGCCACCGCTTTGCGGCGGGTTGTGCGACGGAGTAATGACGATGCCGTCGGCCAGGCCCGAAGTACGGCCACGGTTGTAGCAAAGAATCGCGTGGGAAATGGCCGGCGTCGGGGTGTACTCGTCACCCTCGGCGATCATCACGGTTACACCGTTGGCCGCCAGCACTTCCAGCGCACTGGCACCGGCCGGGGTTGACAAGGCGTGGGTATCGATGCCGACGAACAATGGGCCGGTAATGCCCTGGGCTTCGCGGTACAGGCAGATGGCCTGGCTGATCGCCAGAACGTGCCATTCATTGAAACTCAAGTCGAAGGAACTGCCGCGGTGTCCGGAAGTGCCGAACGCCACTCGCTGAGTAGAAACAGATGCATCAGGCTGGCCCGTGTAATAGGCCGTTACCAGTCGCGGGATATCGACCAACAATTCTGCCGGTGCCGGTTTGCCCGCAAAAGGACTGAGTGTCATGCAAAACCTCTGAGATCGAGTGGTTCAGGAAATACAGCGCAGTTTACTGGCAGTTTGACCGCAGTGCGATGGGATGTATCCGGATCAACTCAGATGTTTTTTAACGTCAGTCTCCGGGAGCAAGTCGCAGCGCGTCAGCCACCCGTCCGACCACATCAGGCAGATCGAGATCACTGTGACTGATCGGGCTCAAGCGCAAGTGATGTGGATAATGGCCGTTGAGGCTGAACAGCTCGCCGGGAGCAATGACGATCTGTTGCCTGAGCAAGTGCTGGAACACTTCACTCATGTCGACCCGGCGAACCGAACGTAACCAGAGGGTTGCGCCACCTTGCGGCTCGACGATCTCCACCGCATCGCCCAGACGCTCACGCAGCAAATGATTCAACTGCGTTCGACGCTCCTTGAGCAGACGGCGCAATACCTGCAAATGCTGGTCGATGCGGCCACTGGTAAACAACCGTGCGAGGGCTTTCTGGCGCGTCGCCGACAATCGAAATGAACGCAGCAGAAAATGCCGTTGCAGCTCGGTGCGCCATTGCCGCGACAGGACGAAACCGTATGGCGCTTCAACACCGATGAGTCTGTCGAAAGCCGAAAATACCAGCAGCCGATCAGGATCGAGCCAGTCGCGCAGGCGCTGAACGCACGGCTCGTCAGCCAACTCGCTGCTGCAGTCATTCTCCAGCACCCAGGTGCCATGGTTGGCCAGCAGGTGCGCAATCAACTGCCGATTGGCGTCGGGTGCGAGACTGCCGTGGGGCAAACTCAATGCCGAAGACAGCAGGATCAATCCGACCCGCTCGGACTGAAGCAGCGTCAGCAGTTGCTGCGGATCGAGTTGGCCATCGGCCTGCAACGGCAATTCGATAACGCGTACCTCCGCCGCTTCCAGCAGTCGCAGGATCATCCAGTCGCAGGGTGATTCGACCAGCACCGTCACGCCGCGCAATTGCAGCACGGCGATCAGAATTTCCAGTACCGAACGCAGATCGGCGCCGACATAAACGTCATCCGCATGCCAGCAGTTAACCGGCGAAACGGTATATCGCGCGGCCAGCACCGTGCGCAGCTCCAGCTCACCACAGGGCTGGGCCAATAACTGCGGCTGCCGTGGATACTGGCGCAGCAGCTCGCGTTCGAGCATCAGCAAGGGACTGTCCAGCGACTGCAATGAAGCCGGCTCATCCGCACTCAATACACACATCCCTGGTCGTCGCGCGTTGCCATATACGGCCTCAAGCACATCACTGGCGTTACCGGATGGCACCATGAGCGCGGACGCCTGGGCGTAATAGCCGGACTTGGCGACCGAATAGACCCGCCCTTCTTTCTCCAGCAACGAATAGGCGTACTGAATAGTCGAGATCGAAACATTCAAACGCTCTGCCAGTTGCCTCAATGAAGGTAAACGCACTGCACAGCCACTGACAGAGGCGTTGATCAATACGGTCAGGTAGCGATAAACCGCCTGATAGGCGAAATCATTTTCCCGCTGGGGTTTCATGGGTGTGTTTGCGCGAGTCATTGCGCAGCGACTCTGGCAAAAATCACGTTCAACCTTCCGCCGACCGCTCATTGGCAACTGTTGGTGCTACGGCAGCCGCGGTTTTTTGCGGGTCTTGCGCCAGCGATTCCGGTATCTGGATTGCGCTCATGGCGTACAAACGGGCAATCAAATTCACCGGCAGCCCGCTGACATCGGTCATCCACTTCACCACCTGTTCCGGGGCATGCAAGCCTTGCATGGCCCGGTGCAAATCCGGCAATGCCACGAGCATGCCCGGATGACATTTGCGCAGAAACATTTCGAGCCCCGCACCGCTGTTGATAAAAGGCGCAAACAGCAGGCAAGTCAGCTGGTTTTCACTGAGATTGAAGGTTTCCTGCAAATGATTGGCCGCGTGTATTCGTCGCTGTTCAAGATCGAGCAGGTTGCCGAAGGTTGCCAGCAAATGCTCACAAACCGGCTCGGGCACTTGATTGCGGCGCAATGCTGCCAGGCTCTCTTGCAGGTAGTCAGCGACACCCTTTTCATAGGTTTGGCTTTCGATGACACTCGCCTGCAAGCCACGCAGGTGCGCGGCCACCAGTGGCTCGACGAACTCAAAGTCGCCTTGATACAGCGTCAGGTCGTCAGCCTGAAATCCGAGGAAGTCACTGAGCAATGGCCAGCGCTCTTCGAGCTTACCGACAATCATGTCGTTGATGTCGATGAAACTGGAACGACGACACGCCTCGAACTGCCCTTCCGGACGCCACGGCAATTGCTCGCCCTCGGTGTAGAAGTGCCGGTAGTAGTCGCTGCCGAGCCCGTCAAGCATCGGAAACAACATCTCGAAACCGCCATGATTCGCTGGCAGTCCACCAAGCCCCGCTTTGAGTGCGGCCCGATTGAGCCCTTCCAGAAACAGTTTCTGCCGACGCGGTGGCTCAGCGCCGATCATCGCGTCGACACCGTTGTTCCAGCGGGCGATCTGGCTGTAGAACTCCGCTGTCGCCAGGTAGGCGTCATCCCACAATTCGAGTGTTTCATTCGACGTTCGGCGATGCCCCGACATCAGCAGATTGATGCGATTCGCCTCGCGACTGGCTTCGCTGACCACCGACTGGAGATCGAAGGGGCCAACCTGGCGATGATCCACCATCAATAACTCGACCCGTGGATCGTCGTTAAGAAACAACGCGCCGTAGCTGCGGTGCATGTTTTGCAGCGCGCCATGGCTGGTGCCATTCAAGCGTAAGGAGGCAACGCGCAATTGAAAGGTCGCCGGCGCGCGACCCGCCAGGCTCAGTTGTGCGGCTCGCAGCAAGGCCAGCGTGTAACAACTGTCCCTTGAGCCTGACTGGATCACCAGCACCTTGAAGTTACCGATGTGCTCCATGCCGCCGGCCGCCACCAGCAAGCGCTGGATCAACAGCTGCAAAGCCGTCCGCTCTGCACGGGAGAAGAAACTCAGCAACCGTTGCAGAACTTGCTGGAAGACGTAATTCATTGCCTGATCATGGATCGTAGTCATCGGTATTTACCCGGTATCAATAGTTTCATGCCGCGCACACTGAGAGTGTCAGCGGCACAACAATTCATCAATAAGTAATAGACGCTCAAATGCTAACACTTACGCAATCGTAGTTATTTGAAACACATGAGCAATTAAAGACTGACCAGCACCCAGCCAAGGCTTTCAACGCATTGTTATAAAAGGATATTTTCCAGATGAAAAACGCCCTAGGAAACTTCCGACAACGTCCCACGACAATTGAGTACAAGAAAAACAGACGCTGCCTCGGAAACGCCCTACAACAATTAAACAGAAATTGCCGGAGCACACAGAAGTAGCCGTTTGATATTGCACAGGACAAATAGAATGCACAGACATGGCTCATTCCTTGAGATGAAAGTAATCATTCAATTATCAGGGCTTATATGATGATTAGAAGATACAGATAGAAAGCAAAAACCAGTTCAGTTGCTGAACGGTCGCGCAGGCGCTGCCTGAAAAGCTTTCATTTTTGGAGGGGGATAAACACAAAAGAGTCCGTGGGGCCACGGACTCTCTGTTCAGCAGGGTTTTACGCAGGTTCGACTTGCAGTGCGACCCGTTCGCGGCATGGGCATTCGTCCATGTAGCGGTGCGCTTCGACGAACTCGTTGAACGGAAACACCCGAGTCTTCAACGGCACCAGCACTCGATCGGCTGTCAGCTGGTTGATGTCACGCAGGGCGCGTTGCAGTGCGACGTGATCCTGAGTGATGCCCAGCTCCGGCTTGCCGGTGAAGTTACCGATGCAGTGGACGAAGAACTGAATGTTCTTCTGGAACGCTGCACACGCCGGGAATGGCGTCTGGTTACCACCTTGCAGGCCATACAGGACAAGACTGCCGCGCGGTGCCAGAACGTCGCCAAGCAACGACATCTGCGGGCCACCCAGACCGTCGAACACCACATCAACGCCACGGTTGTCGGTGATCTTGTTGACGCGCATCAGCAGATCTTCTTCCTCGGTGACGATGACTTTCTCGGCACCCAGGGACAGCAGATATTCACGCTCTTCGGCCGACTTGGTCGCGGCAATCACTCGTACACCCATGGCCTTGCCCAACTGGACAAAGGACGGGCCGGCGCAATGGCTGGCGTCAGTGACCAGAGCAAACTGTCCCGGCTTGACCCGTGCCAGATCGGCGTAGGCAAAGTAGGCGATCAGCAGTGGCGTGTAGTGCACGCTGGCTTCGATCGGGCTGAGCACGTCCGGATAGCGGGTCAGCGCGGTGCGTGGCAATACGATCTGCTCGCCGTAGACCGGGTAGTCGTTCGGGCTTTCAGCCGGAAAACTGGCGACCTTGTCACCTACGGACAAGTCCTCGACATCGGCACCGACTGCGGTGACGACACCGGCCATCTCATGGCCAAGGCCCGAAGGCAGACGAGCCTGAGACGAGGCCAGGTTCTGACGCCAAAGCGTGTCATACCAGCTGATGCCGATCGCTTCGACACGCACCTGCACTTCGCCAGGACCTGGCTGAGCGGCCGCATGCTCTTCGCATTTGAGCACCTCGGCGGGACCAAACTTGTGAAAACGGATCGTGCGGGACATCGCAAACCTCGTCAAAGTAACCTCTAATGCCATGAACTCTATCTGGGCTTTCGACCCAAGACTATCAGTGGCTATTAATAGTCGACATGCCTGTCATTGATTCCGCAGTATGGGCGGCATTGGCAAAATCCATGGAAAATCTGCTGTCACCGTTTCAGTAAAGCTGAATTTTCCGGTGCAGAGTACCAGCCTTTCCCCGTAATATTCATGCCGGTCATTGTTCTCATATGGCCGCTCTCGTCAAGCTTGATGACTCTGCCAGGACTCCAGATGAATCGTAATGACCTGCGTCGTGTCGACCTGAACCTGTTGATCGTATTCGAAACATTGATGCACGAACGCAGCGTGACCCGGGCAGCGGAAAAGCTGTTTCTCGGTCAGCCAGCGATCAGTGCGGCGCTCTCGCGCCTGCGTAGCCTGTTCGATGACCCGCTATTTGTACGCACCGGGCGCAGCATGGAACCGTCTGCCCGCGCGGTGGAAATCTTCGCCCTGCTCTCGCCGGCCCTTGACTCGATTTCCACGGCAGTCAGCCGTGCATCGGAATTCGATCCGGCTACCAGCACCTCGGTGTTTCGGATCGGTTTGTCCGACGACGTCGAGTTCGCCCTGCTGCCAATGCTGCTCAAACGCCTGCGCGCGGAATCGCCGGGAATTGTGTTGGTGGTGCGGCGAGTCAACTACATATTGATGCCTGGCCTGCTGGCTTCCGGCGAAATATCCATCGGTGTCAGCTACACCACCGACCTGCCGGCCAACGCCAAGCGTAAAGTCCTGCGCCGCAGCCAGCCGAAATTGCTCCGTGCCGATACCGTGCCAGGGCCGCTGAGCCTGGATGACTATTGCGCGCGTCCGCATGCGCTGGTGTCGTTTGCCGGGGATCTGAGTGGCTTTATTGATGAAGAGCTGGAGAAGTTGGGGCGCAAGCGACATGTGGTGCTGGCCGTGCCGCAATTCAACGGATTGAGTACGTTGCTGGCGGGCACCGACATTGTCGCGACCGTGCCGGATTACACGGCTGATGCGCTGACGGCGGCCGGCGGTGTGCGCGCGGAGGATCCGCCGTTGCCGACGCGTACGTTTGAGCTGCATATGGCTTGGCGTGGGTCGCAGGATAATGATCCGGGGGAGAGATGGTTGAGGTCGCGGATTCAGATGTTTTTTGGCGATCCGGATAGTCTTTAAAAGAGTTGACGCGCCTGACCTTGGCGCGTTTCTGCAGAGGTACTCCGGAGCCCCTTTCATCTCAAGCCAACTGTCACCACGTAAATGCACGAACAACAAAACGCTCATCAGAGACCCGCGTCGGCAGCTCTGAATTACGACCGCTTAAGGCTGCCGATCCTCGGACAGCCTTGGAGCTCTACGATATTGCTATCGATCACAACTGCCCGACCTGACCTCTTGAAACTTTCTGGTGACACTGGATCCGGTGGGTGCAGGATTTCTCGTATGGCTGGGTTCCGACATCTATTTTTCTCAGCCAACGCCTGTCGCTGAAACATGGATCAAAATCCGAGCCAACGCAAGCTCACCTGACCAATCTGACGGTGTCGCTGACTTCGGGGAGCGCTGGATGATCGAAGCCGGTCCGACCATCAATAAAGCCATTGATAGGCACCATGCTTCCGCGGACTGGATGTTTATCGAACCTGTGCAAGGCGCGAAGTCTGCCTGTGATCTGATTTTTGATTCATTCAACGGTATTTTCGGCCAATGAACAGATTCCGCAGTGTCATGTACTTGGCACTTCTTCTCTGCACCGGTTGTGTAAAAACGGCAAGCATTCCGCCCGCCGACCTCACCTTATCGTCCCCTCCACGGTTTCGCACGTTTTACTGCCATAGAGACACAGACCCAAAGGTGATATCTCTGGCAGTAACAACGTGCGGCTTTCAAAGCAAAACGGCACAACCCAGAGCTTCAAGTCATTCGAACTACTGAAGTCGAATACAGGCAAAGGTTGAGTAAATGACTCCGTCCACGGATAGATCAACACGACGCTGCCCGGGCTTTTTAAATAGATGTGTGCGTACGCGTGCAATTGGTAGAAGTCGCTTTGGCTGAGTTGGTACTTCTCACCACTGTTACCCTTGGCGCTATCCAGAAGCTTCCATTTCGTATCGAGCACCATGCAAGTTTGTGTGCCCTGCTCAATTAGCAAATCCGGTTTGAGACGGAACCAGTCTTGCTGCTTATGGCTCACTAAATGGTGCTTGCAGGTCTGGGTCCGTAGATTGAAACCCTGCCGGACCTGAGTCCCAAGGTGCTTCGCGACATAAGCTTCGAACACCGCCTCCATGGGAAACAACATGGAAGGTGCGTTGTGCTCGCCTGTACCAGTCACCGGGCTGTCGCCTTGCAGGATTAACTGTGCCCAAGCAAGCGCAGGTTCGTAATAGGTCATTCCCCGATCCAGCCGGATACGTTTGAGATCCCGGGCAATATCGGTGCAAATCGGCACATCGGCAAACACGAAACTCAACTCGCGCGCCAAGCGCTGATTGCCCGGTGCTTTGCACATCCCAAGCGTTTTTCGCAGTGCGGTATGAATGAGCCGGTTTTCTGCCCGATCTTGAGTAAACTCGTCGAACTCGCTGAAAAAACGGTCACGACGTACCACATTTTGCGAGAGATGAGGCGCTATCAACAATTTGCCACGCAGGCTCGACAGATTAGCCTGCCGAGTACTGTAGTCACTTCGAACACCTCGCTTTACCACATCCCTTGCTGACGCTAGAAACTGCTGGAGAAATACCTCAAGCAATGGCATCTGTTGCTTTTGAAGATCAGCATTGGCTGTCTTGATATGACGAAAGCTCCGCAGACACTTGAGCATTTCAATCAAATTATTACGTGCCGTTTTTACAGACGTATCGCGACCAATCTTGGGCAGAATCTCTATTTGATAGCCACAAGGAGCGCAGACCACGCCCACATAGTTGGTGAACTGAATGGCGCGCCGCCCCCGACGACTAGTCAGTTTCATCCAGACCGGCGCCAGCACGTCAGGGGTCAGGCATTGTTCTTCAAGCCAGGCAAATACCTTTGGGGGGACGGTGTTACCATTCACACCGTCAGCCTTGGGGAACACCGTGTCGAACTCGAAAATCTGCATGGACGTCATTAAACAAGCGTCGCGTAGATTTCGATAAAAGCTTTCGGTTCAAGCAGCGCACCCGCATTCAAACGGTACTGAGGCCGCAGCGAGTATTCATCCAGGCCGTGATTGGCGCCGAACAGGTCCTTGGGGAGACTGTCGGTTTTCAACTCCTGGACAAACTGAAGCATGTCCGCTGATTTCTGGTTATCACCCAGTACTAATCGAATTTTTTGCCAATCTTCGAAAAAATACTCTTCCAGCAATGGAATAATGCGCGTCTTGAAAATGCCGCCGAGCGCTTTGAAACGCTCCTCAATCGCGAGATTTTTCAACGACGTGAAATACGCGTGCCCAATGGCGTGTTCACGGTCATACAACGCTTCGATACGCCTGTTGAGTGCAGTCAGCAGTTGACCGAGAAAGATGGAATGCCCTCCTTCGGAAATCGCGATTTCAGCCAACACAGACGGTTCTGGCATCAACTCGATGAATTCGAAACGGCGACGCAACGCCGTATCAACCAATGCCAGTGATCGGTCGGCCGTGTTCATCGTCCCGATCAAATCAACATTTGAAGGAACGCTGAATGGCTTGCCTGAGTAGGGAAGTGTGAGGGTTACCTCATATTCGCCTCCCATACGTTTGTCGACTTCGATCAGCGTGATCAACTCGCCGAAAATCTTGCTGATATTGCCGCGATTGATTTCGTCAATCACCATCGCGTACTGCTGATCCGGATTTTTCAGCGCTTCTTCACACAGCCGCAGGAATGCACCCCTTTTGATCTCGTAACGGACATCCTTTGGACAATCTGCTTGTTCCTTTTCTTGAGTCAGGTATTCGGGATCCACAAGCACCGGACGCAGACCTTCGACGAACTCTTCGTAGCCGTAGGATTGGTGAAAGGTGACAAATTCATAGCGTTTTATCCCTTCGGCGGATGTGTAGCTCTCGCGAAGCAACTCCTGCAGCCTGCGGGTTTTGCCGGTGCCGGGAGGGCCAAAATAGATTTCATTGCGTGGAATGACAGCCGCATCAGTGGCCCTGATGCTATCCGGCTGTCCCCCCTCCTCCTCACTCGAACCTTCTTCGCTGCCGTAATCATCCGGCCAGAAACCTGCGCGACTGGATTGCTGATCTTGTTCAAGCCAGATGTTGGTATTTTGCGCCTTCAGCTCTTCAACCGATGCCACAAGCGCCTCACTCAGATCCTCGTTTACCGATATCGTCTTCAGACCACCGAATGATGCCCACCGGACCGAAACACGATTCGCTTGGACAAACAACACGCCCGTTGATGATCCCTTTAACGCATCTTTGCGCTTCCTGCCGAAGACCAACTGAGTATTAGTAGACTTCGTTGACCACCAGTCAAAACCGAGTTCGTGTATCGCAACGGCGAACCGGGCAAATAACTCCGTCATCTCGCGACTCCACTTTGGCTGCCGCAGTCTGAAGTCCTTGCTGATCTGGAAGTGTTCCAATAATTTGGACAAGGCGGGCGAAGTGTTCAATCCAAACTGTTCAGCCATATCGTCGTATCCGATTTCAAATTTTTCAATGGCCGCGGCACTCCAATCCACAATCCCCTGAAACCCGAGCGCCAATCCTTCTTCAGCGGACAAGGTCGCAACAATAGGTGAGGATTGATAAGGGCCGCGCAACTTGTCATAGCGCTCTCGCAACGTGATATCGGTGATCTTTTTATCGACCAGGTCAAGCTTGACGACAAAGCCCCAATTGGCATCGATACCGACGGTGTAGGCCAAGCCTTGAGGAGCGTCCGCACGAGGATAGATTCGCGCCCAGTTGTAGCCCAAAAATTTCTTGTTCCACTGGCCGATGGGCCTGCGAATGACTTGGGGGGCAATGCTGTTCGGAAATACACGCCGTTGCAATGCGTACGCCCATTGCTTGGTGACGTTATAAGCCTCGCGCAATTGGCTGTAGGCTTGCCGATGTGATGCGTCGTCTTTGTCAAAGACCTTGTCGTGCCATGCACTTAAACAATCGAATTGGTCGCTGGTAAAATAATCTGACGCCACGTGTTGTCATCCCATCCTTTGAAAGTGATTCCATGGTGCCATCACTTGTAAGGGACGGATAGAGCAACTCGAAATAGTCTTTCGTTTGTGCATGCCCCTTCAACGATGGGAACACCAATCGTCCACAATAGTAGGCTCCGAGATCATCCGGACTCGGTAGGCGCAAGAGTAAGTTTGCAGGCCGTGAATCGCCTCGGGCTCTCTAAACACCTTGCAAGCTCTTTTCGACTAAACTCGGCACCGCAGACATCTCCGGCCTTTGCTTTGAGCATAGGAGGAAGTCTATGAGCACCCAACGACTCACGCCGAAATTCAAGGCAGAAGCCGTCAGGCAAGTCATTGAGTGCGGATCTCAAGAGCGTAAGCAGCCGAGCACCATGGCGTTCGAGCCTCAGCCTCTATGCCCTGATTCGATGTCGTACAACCCTGTTGTTTTCTTCAAAGCCCCGTTCCAGGGGCTTTGTTGCATCAGAATAATCACGCGTATAGCGCCGCAGGAATAACTTAAAATACGCCGCCGCAAACCATTGCCTTATAGGGAGTCACAAGGACGGACTCAATGCTTTTTTCGCAACACGTCTACGCAATCCCCGTAGTGCGCGTCCTCCGCACTGGAAAGGCGCTCCGCGTGAAGGCTCGACCGTGCCTGACCTTCAGTGCTTTGGGGTAGATGCCAATGGCAAAGAACGCAAAGGACCACCATTGGGCGTCCTGAAAAACAGACAACTTCAAGGCCTGACGTTGCGATTGCAAGTCAGTGTGGTGGATGACGCTCCGCGGTCTTGAGGCCTCCAAACGAGCGTTGAACCACCTGCCACACCCTCTGCGCTGCAAAAATGCCATTAATGGCACAGTGCCTGATGACAAATTTGGTAATAAAGATTAACTTAGCGCCGCCTCGGCCTACGCAAGGTCGGGGATTTCGCACTCAGTTAAGGAAAACGATGGCAATGGTCTATTGTCGTGCTTGCGCCAAGGAGCTTCACGAAACGGCGCACACTTGCCCCCAGTGCGGGGCCAGCCAACAGGCCTTCGTGCCGCAAACGCAAGCCGAAGTACCCTGGCTAGCCATCGTTTCGATGATCCTCGGAATTATCTGCGCACTCACGCTCTTCGATGATTCCGAATGGGACGCTGAAACGATCCTCGGTGTTGGTTTTATCAGCATCGCCGGTCTCGCCTGCGGCATCATTTGCATCAACCAAAAACACTCAGGAAGAAACCTCGCGATCGCCGGCATCATTTTGTCTGGCCTTACCGCGTTGGTTTTGCTGTGTCTATCGATTGAATAATTTTAGGGAAAAAATATGAGCATGGTTTTCTGCCGCGGTTGCGCCAAGGAAATAAGCACTTTGGCCGTGGCTTGCCCACAGTGTGGGGCGCCTCAGGCAACCCAACAGTCCTATGCACAGGGCCCCGCCATTTCGACGGGCAATCCTTACCTTGAAGCATTGAAGAATTACGCGGTATTCAACGGTCGTGCTACGCGCCGTGAATACTGGTTGTTCTTCCTGATCAACATGGGTGTTGCGTTCGTTATGGGCTTCATTGACGGTTTTTTCACAACCGGCGGGGTTCTGCAAGCTCTCTATAATCTGGCGCTGCTGGTGCCGACCATTGCCGTTGGTGTACGTCGTATGCACGACACCGATCGCAGCGGCTGGTGGTTGCTGCTGCCAATCGTCAACCTGGTGTTCCTGGCGCAGGACAGCCAGCCGGGCCCGAACCGTTTCGGTTCGAACCGCAAAGGCATCAACTGATACACATCGGCATCTAGCTGATCGAGACGGCCTTCATGGCCGTCTCTTTGTTTCTGGCCTGCGGATTTGCACCGTGATTTGCGACGCAACGCATCATGAAACTTTCATCACGGACATTGATAGCACCCTAACGAAAGGTGCATGCTAGAGGGCTCGAATCGTTCTTATATCATTCCGAATGATAGTTACCTTTGCTTCATTCGATTCGTGCCATCACACCCCGCCGAGCATCATCCGCCCATCTTCAATACATTGGCGGATGCATCCATGGAACAGTCACTCAAACATTTGCGCTTCCCGTTGGCCTTGTTGGCCGTACTGGTGATGAGCGCCTGCGGCAAGACTCCGGAGACTGCCGCCACCGCGCCTGCTGCCAAAGTCAGCGTGGCCAAGGTGATCGAACAACCGGTCAACGAGTGGGACGAATTCACCGGGCGCCTGGAGGCGCCGGAAACCGTTGAAATCCGTCCACGGGTCTCCGGCCAGATCGACGAGGTCGCTTTCACTGAAGGCGCACTGGTCAAGAAAGGCGACCTGCTGTTCCAGATCGACCCGCGTCCATTCCAGGCTGAGGTCCGCCGCCTCGAAGCACTGGTAGCCCAGTCCCGCGCCAACGCCACCCGCAGTGAAAACGAAGCCGGTCGTGGTGAACGTCTGCGTGCCAGCAATGCGATTTCTGCAGAACTGGCCGACTCGCGTACCAGTGCCGCTCAAGAAGCCCGCGCCGCTGTCGGCGCCCTGCAAGCGCAGCTGGATCTGGCCAAACTGAACCTCAGCTTCACTCGCGTCACCGCACCGATCAGTGGCCGTGTCAGCCGTGCCGAGATCACCGCCGGCAACCTGGTGACTGCCGACACTACCGCGCTGACCAGCGTGGTTTCGACTGACCGCGTTTACGCCTACTTCGACGCTGACGAACGTGTCTTCCTCAAATACACCCAGTTGGCCCGCAACGGTCAGCGTGGCGCGACCACTCCGGTGTACATGGGCCTGTCGAACGAAGACGGTAACCCGCACCTCGGTCAGATGAACTTCGTCGACAACCAGGTCAACCCGAAAACCGGCACCATCCGTGGTCGCGCGGTATTCGACAACAGTGATGGCACCTACACCCCAGGCCTGTATGCACGACTGAAACTGGTCGGCAGCGGCACCTACAACGCCATGCTGATCAACGATGAAGCGGTCGGTACCGACCTCGGCAAGAAGTTCGTGCTGGTCATGGATGCCGACAACAAAACCGCTTACCGCGCCGTCGAACTGGGTCCGAAAATCGAAGGCCTGCGCATCGTCCGTACCGGCCTGAACAAGGACGACACGATCATCGTCAAGGGGCTGCAACGGGTTCGTCCTGGCTCGCCGGTCACGCCTGAAGTGGTGCCGATGGCCAGCGAAACGACCATCGCGGCACTCGCTCAACAACGTCAAGCGCTGGAAGCCAGCAACCTGCCCAAAGTCGCCCCTGCCAAGGGTGCGTCTGGTGCGGTTGTGAAGCTCGCGGCTGCGACCCCACGCGGTTAAGGGACGACAACTCCGATGAATTTTTCCCAATTCTTCATTTCACGGCCGATCTTCGCAGCGGTGCTGTCGCTGTTGATCCTGATCGCCGGTGCGATTTCGCTGTTCCAGTTGCCGATCAGCGAATACCCGGAAGTCGTGCCACCGACCGTGGTGGTGCGTGCCAACTTCCCGGGTGCCAACCCTAAAGTCATCGGTGAAACCGTGGCGGCTCCGCTGGAGCAAGCCATCACTGGCGTTGAGAACATGCTGTACATGTCCTCGCAGTCGACCGCTGACGGCAAGATCACCCTGACAATCACCTTCGCCCTGGGTACTGACCTGGACAACGCGCAGGTACAGGTGCAAAACCGGGTGACCCGTACCGAGCCGAAGCTTCCCGAGGAAGTGACGCGCATCGGTATCACTGTCGACAAGGCATCGCCCGACCTGACCATGGTTGTGCACTTGACCTCGCCGGACAAACGCTACGACATGCTTTACCTGTCCAACTACGCAATCCTCAACATCAAGGATGAGCTCGCTCGTCTCGGTGGTGTCGGTGACGTGCAGCTGTTCGGTATGGGCGACTACTCGCTGCGGGTCTGGCTCGATCCGAACAAGACTGCTTCGCGCAATCTGACCGCGACCGATGTGGTCACGGCGATTCGTGAACAGAACCGTCAGGTCGCCGCCGGTCAACTCGGTGCGCCGCCCGCTCCGAATGCGCAGAGCTTCCAGTTGTCGGTCAACACTCAGGGCCGTCTGGTGTCCGAGGAAGAGTTCGAGAACATCATCATTCGCGCAGGCGATAACGGTGAAATCACTCGCCTCAAGGATATTGCCCGCGTCGAACTCGGTTCCAGCCAATACGCCCTGCGTTCGTTGCTGAACAACCAGCCGGCCGTCGCGATCCCGATCTTCCAGCGTCCAGGCTCCAACGCCATCGAAATCTCGAACGAAGTCCGGGCGAAGATGGATGAGCTGAAGAAAAGCTTCCCGCAAGGCATGGACTACAGCATCGTTTATGACCCGACGATCTTCGTGCGTGGCTCGATCGAGGCGGTGGTTCACACCCTCTTCGAAGCACTGATTCTCGTGGTTCTGGTGGTGATCCTGTTCCTGCAGACCTGGCGCGCCTCGATCATTCCGTTGGTGGCGGTGCCGGTATCGTTGATCGGTACGTTTGCGGTCATGCACCTGTTCGGTTTCTCGCTCAACGCGCTGTCGCTGTTCGGTCTGGTACTGGCCATCGGTATCGTGGTCGACGACGCCATCGTGGTGGTGGAGAACGTCGAGCGCAACATTGAACTCGGATTGACGCCGGTCGAAGCGACCAAGCGGGCGATGCGTGAAGTGACCGGCCCGATCATTGCCACGGCACTGGTGCTGTGCGCGGTGTTCATCCCGGCCGCTTTCATCTCCGGCCTCACCGGGCAGTTCTACAAGCAGTTTGCACTGACCATCGCTATTTCGACGGTGATCTCGGCGTTCAACTCGCTGACCCTGTCGCCAGCGCTGGCCGCTGTGTTGCTGAAAAGCCACGACGCACCGAAAGACCGCTTCTCCAAGGTGCTCGACAAGATCTTCGGTGGCTGGCTGTTCCGTCCATTCAACCGCTTCTTTGATCGCGCCAGTCATGGTTACGTCGGCACGGTGGGCCGTGTTATCCGCAGCAGTGGCATCGCCCTTCTACTGTACGCAGGCCTGATGGTGCTGACCTTCTTCGGCTTCGCACACACCCCGACCGGTTTCGTACCCGGTCAGGACAAGCAATATCTGGTGGCCTTCGCGCAATTGCCGGACGCTTCGAGCCTGGATCGCACCGAAGACGTGATCAAGCGCATGTCCGACCTCGCGCTGAAACAGCCAGGCGTGGAAAGCGCCGTAGCGTTCCCGGGCCTGTCGATCAACGGCTTCACCAACAGCCCGAACGCCGGCATCGTGTTCGTGACCCTGAAACCGTTCGACGAACGTAAAGACCCGAGCATGTCCGCCGGTGCGATTGCCGGTGCCTTGAACGGCCAGTTCGCCAACATTCAGGAAGCGTACATGGCGATCTTCCCGCCACCGCCGGTACAAGGTCTGGGCACCATTGGTGGTTTCCGTCTGCAAATCGAAGACCGGGGGAACCTGGGCTACGACGAGCTGTACAAAGAAACCATGAACATCATCAACAAAAGCCACAACGTGCCGGAACTGGCTGGCCTGTTCACCAGTTACACAGTGAACGTGCCGCAGGTCGATGCCGCCATCGACCGTGAAAAAGCCAAGACCCACGGCGTGGCTGTCAGCGACATCTTCGACACCCTGCAGATTTACCTGGGTTCGCTGTATGCCAACGACTTCAACCGCTTCGGGCGCACCTATCAGGTCAACGTTCAGGCCGAGCAGCAGTTCCGCCTCGAATCCGATCAGATCGGTCAGCTGAAAGTGCGCAACAACAAAGGCGAAATGATCCCGCTGGCGACCTTCATCAAGGTCAGCGACACCTCGGGCCCGGATCGCGTGATGCACTACAACGGCTTCATCACCGCGGAAATCAACGGTGCCGCGGCTCCCGGCTACAGCTCTGGCCAGGCCGAAAAAGCCATCGAGAAACTGCTCAAGGATGAACTTCCGAACGGCATGACCTACGAATGGACCGACCTGACCTATCAGCAGATTCTGTCCGGCAACACTGCGTTGTTCGTGTTCCCGCTCTGCGTACTGCTGGCGTTCCTGGTGCTCGCGGCTCAATACGAAAGCTGGAGCCTGCCACTGGCAGTGATCCTGATCGTACCGATGACCCTGCTGTCGGCCATCACCGGCGTGATCATCTCGGGGGGTGACAACAACATCTTCACCCAGATCGGTTTGATCGTACTGGTGGGACTTGCCTGTAAGAACGCGATTCTGATCGTCGAATTCGCCAAGGATAAACAGGAAGAAGGCCTCAACCCGCTCGCTGCGGTACTGGAAGCTTGCCGTCTGCGTCTGCGGCCGATCCTGATGACCTCCTTCGCGTTCATCATGGGTGTGGTGCCACTGGTGTTCTCCAGCGGTGCCGGTGCCGAGATGCGTCATGCCATGGGTGTGGCGGTGTTCTCCGGGATGCTCGGGGTGACCTTCTTTGGTCTGTTGCTGACGCCAGTGTTCTACGTGCTGATCCGTAACTTTGTCGAACGCGGCGAAGCCCGCAAAGCGGCCAAAGCCCTGAAACTGGAGGCGCAACAATGAGTCTGAAAGTCTTCCTGCCGAGTCTGCTGGTACTGGCCCTCAGTGCCTGCGCCGTCGGCCCCGACTACAAGACCCCAGCCACGGAGGCGGCCAACATCACGGCCGTCACCGATGGCGCCGCCGGGCAAAAGAACTTCGACCGTTCGAAATTCGAAGGCATCTGGTGGCAGCAATTCGACGATCCGACCCTCAACCAGTTGGTGACCCAATCGCTGCAAGGCAACCGTGAACTGCGCGTGGCATTCGCCCGCTGGAAAGCCGCCCGGGCGATCCGCGACGACGTCAGCAACGACGCGATGCCAACTATCACCAGCCGCGCCAGCAGTGACCTGGCCAAGGGTCAAATCCCTGGCCAGACCACCAAGCGGGTCAACAGCGAACGCTATGACCTCGGTCTGGACATGGCCTGGGAGCTGGACCTGTTCGGGCGTATTCAGCGCAATCTGGAATCGGCCGATGCAGAACAGCAAGCTGTCGAGGCTGATCTGTACCAACTGCAAGTCACCATGATTGCCGAGCTGGTCGATGCTTACGGCCAACTACGTGGTGCGCAACTGCGCGAAAAGATCGCTGTGGCCAACCTGAACAACCAGGTGGAATCGCGCAAGATCACCATCAGCCTGCGTGATGCCGGTGTTGGCGATCAGCTCGATGTTGAACGTGCCGATGCACGCCTGGCCTCGGTCGAAGCCAGCGTGCCGCAATTGCAGGCGGAACAGGTTCGGCAGAAAAACCGTATCGCTACCCTGCTGGGCGAGCGTCCGGACAAGCTGACTGTCGATCTCAGCCCGAAAGACCTGCCGGCGATTGCCAAGGCCTTGCCGATCGGTGATCCGGGTGAACTGTTGCAGCGTCGCCCGGACATCCTCAGCGCTGAACGCAAACTGGCTTCGGCCACCGCGCGCATCGGTGTGGCGAAAGCCGATCTGTTCCCTCGGGTCAGCCTTAGCGGCTTCCTCGGCTGGACGGCCGGGCGTGGCTCGCAGATCGGTTCCTCGGCGGCCAACGCCTGGGCACTCGGTCCAAGCATCACTTGGGCTGCATTCGACCTTGGCAGTGTGCGAGCGCGTTTGCGCGGCGCCGATGCCGATGCCGAAGGCGCCTTGGCGACCTACGAGCAGCAAGTGCTGCTGGCACTGGAAGAATCGGAAAACGCCTTCAGTGATTACGGCAAACGTCAGCAACGCTTGATCTCGCTGATCCGTCAGAGTGAATCGAGCCGCAAGGCTGCTGACCTCGCCGAGATTCGCTACCGCGAAGGCACCACAGACTTCCTCGTGCTGCTCGATGCGCAGCGTGAACGTCTGAACGCCGAAGACAGTCAGGCCCAGGCCGAAGTCGATCTGTATCGCGGCATTGTCGCAATCTACAAAGCCCTTGGTGGCGGCTGGCAACCGGAGACGGTCGCCAGCAAGTAATCGATTGTTAAAGAGCTCCTTTGGTTGGCCGCAACCAACCAAATTCTTTGCCCCGCGTATCATTCGGTCGCGGGGCTTTTTTGTGCCTGCCTAATTTTCGAACCGTCCTCCTGTAGGAGCTGCCGCAGGCTGCGATCTTTTGATCTCGTTTTTTACAGTACAGATCAAAAGATCGCAGCCTGCGGCAGCTCCTACAGGAGGGGGTGTGCCAAGGGCCAGCGTTGTCGTGGTGTGTCAGGTGTTTCATGGGGCAGCGTTGTCATGGGTGTGTCAGGTGTTTCAGTGGGTTGCGTTGTCAGGGGTGTTGGACGGTGACTGTCGCGGTGGTGCCGGCGCGCAGGCGATTTTTTTCCGCGTAATCGGCATCGATGGCGATCCGTACCGGCACCCGTTGCGCCAGTTTCACCCAGGTATAACTGGGGTTGATGTTGGCCAGCAATCGGCTGCCCGGGGCGTTTTCCCGGTCGGCGATGGCAAAGGCGATGCTCTGCACAGTGCCGCCGAAGGTTTCACCGCTCATCAACTGGATCCGGACCCGATCACCCTCCTCGATCCGCGGCAGTTTGGTTTCTTCGAAATACCCGCTGACGTAGAAAGAGTCGCTGTCGACCAGCGCCAGGAGCGCGCCGCCCGCCACCGCGTAATCACCCTCGCGGGTCAGCAGATTGGTGATGTAGCCGCTGACCGGTGACTCGACGCGAGTGCGCTGCAGTTCGAGTTCGGCCTGAGTCTGCGCGGCAACTGCCAACTGCACATTGGCTTCAGCCAGGCCGAGATTGGCCTGATTACGCAACAGATCGGCCTGAGCCACGGCCACATCCGTGCTGGACTTTTCCCATTCCTCGCCCGAGATGGCGAAACCCTGCTTCAGCGTACGCCTGCGGCGTTCTTCGCTCTGGCGTTGCTTGAGCAACGCTTCACTGGAAATGATCGCCGCTTGCGACTGCCCCAGCGTGGCCTTCGCCACTTCCACCGAACGCCGTGCATGATCCACCGCCAGGCTGTAGCGCGCAGGATCGATCTCCATCAGCAACTGGCCCTTGTCGACATGCTGGTTGTCCTGCACCGCCAGGCGGACAATGCGCCCCGAGACATCTGCCGACAACGTCACCACGTCCGCCCTCACCCGTGCATCCCGCGTCCACGGTGCGCGGGTGTAATGCTCCCAGGCAAACCAGCCAAGCACGATGGCCAGAATCACCACTGCCACTGTCGTTAACCGCGCAACTAACACTTTCAAGGCATCAGGCTCCCATCAACAGAATCAGCGTGGCGCAGACGCAGGCATACAAGGCGCCTTCGAACAGGGCTTCATGCCAGACACGCCGCAATACGCCTATACGTCGCAAGAACCAGTCAAGCAGCATGAAAAACGGTATGGCCAGCAACAACGCCTGGGCAATGGGCGGCAAGTAGACGCCGCCAATCTCGAAATCAATGGGCAAGGGCCGGTGCTCCTTCCTCGACGTTTCGTTGCAAATGTTCACCATGACGCTGCAGAAACGCCTCGACGATCAGCAACGCCACGCGCATGCGAAACACCGACCATAAATGCTCGTGACTGGCCACGTGCAACTCGTCCAGTTGTTCGCCAAGGGTGTGCAGCGTGCCCAGCAACGGCGCCAGTTGCACGTCCGCACGCCCGGCAACAAACCGCCCGGTTTTGCGCAATGCCGAAGACAGCTGCTGGCTGAAGGCGTCGGTCAGCAAAGCATTGTTTTGTGCCTGTTGCCGCAATTGGTGGGTGGCCACCCCCAATGCGACGCAGGCCAGACTGATTTCATACAGTTGCTGCATCGCCCGGTCATTCACTGCTGGCAACAGCCCAAGCATGCTGGTCAGCCGATCGGTCATACGGCTCTCGAAGGCGAACTGTTGTTCATCCGTGGCGGGGGCCTTGCTCAGCTGATACACCTGCTCGCGCGCCTCGTTATATAAGCGGCGAATGCGCAACACCGGGCGAAACGGGAAAATCCACGCGTAGACAATCAAGGCAAGCATTGCGGCGCAGACATAGGCACCGGCAAACTCAAACCATTGAATCGCGGTGTTCTGCCCGGTACCGATGTTCTGCGGGCCGATCATCAGGAAGCTCGAAAGCCCCAGCCCCATGCCGATCCCCGCAGTTGCAGGACTCGCCAGCCCCACAGCGATGACATACAACAATGGCGCGAGCAGCAAGGCCAGGGGTTCGAAATCACTGACCGCCGGTACCAGCGCGAACTGATAGAGCGCCGACACCAGCAGTGCCAGCCCCAGCCCGCGTGCATAACTCTGTGCGGCCATCAGCGGACGCGGAAATGTGGCCATCAGCGAACACAGAATTCCTACCAGAATCATCCCGCCCCGAGCGCCGTCCCATGCGGTCTCGATCCAGATAAGCCCGGCCACCAGCAGCGCGGTAAAGGCCCGGATGGCGTTCATCGAGGCCAGGGTGAAATCCAGATGCAACGGGCTGGCCTGACCGCGATACATGCAACTGGCCTCGCGTCCCTCCTGGATGGCCTCGCTCAATTCGAGGATCTGCTCGAGTTGCCGCAAAAGCCGCGCCTGCTCCCAGCGCAGCGCCCACGCCAGCGAGCGCAGGGTCGCGCTCATGTCTTCGGTCAATTGTTCGGACTTGTATGCCAGCTGCTCGAATTGCTGCTGCAACGTGACGAACTGGTGCCGTGCTTCGGCCGGCAATGCGCGCCCCTGCTGCGCCAACTGGTCGAGCAGTGCCAGCTCTTCTGCGCGCAGACGCTGCACATCCAGTGGCAAATCCCCTTCCCAGCGCTCGGTCAACAACTGCCGTTGGTGACGCAGCGCCGTCAACCTTGAGGTCAGCAGCATCAGTTGATTACCCAGTAACAGCACCAGATTGTTCGCGCTACGCAGGCGCGGCGCGTCGAAATACAGATGCCGACGCAATCCTTCCAGTGCGCTGATTTCACCGAGCAACTGCATTTGCCGGCGCTGGAAGTCCGCTTCGCTTTCTTCGGTGCGAATGACCGCTGCCGCGTGGCTGGCGACCAGTTTGATCACCTGATCGACCTTGGTGAAATAGCCTTTGGCGACCGCTTCCGGCCGGGCCGTGAGCAGGCTCACCACGCAGACGCAGGCCACGGCGAGCAAGGTTTCGGTGACCCGGGTGACGGCCAGCAGAAACGTGCCGTCCTGATCCGGGATCGCCAGCAACGCTACGACTACTGCGGTATAACCGCTGAGGACGAACGCCTGGGAACTGGTGTAGCGCAACAACGTGCCACCCGCCGTACACACTGCCAGCCATAACGCCAACGTGGTAATGAAGGGCAGTGGCGCCTGCGGAAAGATCGCCATGAGCAATACCGCCACGGCGGCGCCGAGCGTGGTGCCGATGATCTGGCCAAAGCTGCGCGCCAAGGCCATTCCCGCCAAAGGCTGGCTGACGATGACCACGGCCATGATCGACCACTTGGGCTGGTCGAGGTCGAACAGAAACGCCAGATACAGCGTCAGTAACCCCGCCGCGATGGTGCGCAGGGCAAACAGCAATACGGCTTGACCGGGATGGATCACAGCCTTGAAGTAGTTGAGCAGGGCTTGCATGGGAACTCTCATCGAAGCGACTCCTGCAAGCGTAGTCACTGCATCGAGAGCCTGACGGGTAACTGAGTCGACGCGACTTGTAGGGCGATTCGCATGCACGGGGTTTGACTCGCGGCCCGAGCTGACCGAAGCTTGCCGCTCTGCTCAAGTACGCACGCTTCCGGAACCCTGCATGCCTCAGTCCCGCCGCTTTCTGCTCATCGGCCTTGGCCTCGTACTCGTCATCCTCGTCGGCTGGTTGTCCCTGCGCAGCACTGCACCGGTGGTGCCCGAAGCGATCAAACATGGCTATAGCGAAGCATTGGCCGCCGCCCGCGCCGGCCAGCCGGGCGCCGCACGTCAGTTGTATCAGCAATTGGGCCGACCGGATCTGTCGGTAAAACGCCGCGTCTGGTTGCATGCCGAACTGCCCAACTACCCAAGCCCGCAGGCGTTGAAACTGGCCGACGCGGACCTGCAGAACGAAGCGCCCGAAGTACGCTTGGCGGCGATCAGAAGTCTGGTTGGACTGATACCGGGTGGGCAACGCAGCCTGTTGCTCGGGCCGTTGCTCGATGATGAAGACCAAACCGTGCGATTTGCCGCGATCAACGCCCTGCTCGGCTTGTCTCCAGATGAGCTCGGCTTGTATTTTGCGCCGTTGCAACAGGCCATCGATGGCTGGGAGCAGGCGCTAAAGGATCAGCCGCCGAGCGCCGCCGCTTACGCGCAACTGGCGCGCCTCTACATACACAACGCCGAACTCAAGCAGGCGCAGGAAGCACTGGACAACACCTTGCGTATCGAACCGGGTAATTTTCCGGCACTGGTCATGCAGATCGATGTACTCGACCGCCAGGGCCAGAGCGATGCCGCCCGGCAATTGCTCGCGCAACAACTCAAGGCCCAGCCAGATTCGGCGTATCTGCAACATGCCTTGGGGCTGTGGCTGCTGCACCATAACCAACGCGAATACGCCTTGCTCGGTTTGTCCAAAGCGGTCGAACTCGAGCCCGACAACAAGGACTACCGCTACGACCTCGCCACGACCCTGCACAGCGCCGAAGAACTGGAAGCGGCGCAGAAGCAATTGCAGGACATCGTCCAGCGCCATCCGGCCGACCGCAAGGCGCGGGTGTTGCTGATCAATTACTGGAAGGAAAGCGGCCAACTGCAAAACGTGCAGATTCTGCTGGCGCAGCTCGAACAGCTGAATCCGGATGACCCGGCGTTGCAGCAAGGCCTCTGAACCACAAGCAACTGTTCTCCCGACACATTCCGCAAGAAAATGCGGAACTGCCATCACGGCAACGGGTCAAGTAATTCAGGCCGCGCTAATTTTTTCAGCGACCTCGATTCCCGTAGTCATGAGAGGGCATTTTTTGTCTACATCCAACGAGTTTATCAGTGCGAAAGCTGCCACCGGCATTGTAGGTCTGGACGATATCCTGGCCGGTGGATTGTCTCGCGGGCATGTGTTTTTGCTTGAGGGTGAACCCGGTACAGGCAAAACCACTGTCGCCTTGCACTTCCTCCGGGCGGGCTCCGTTGCCGGCGAACGCACCCTGTACATCACGCTGTCGGAAACCGAGCGTGAATTGCGCCAGGGCGCCGCATCGCATGGCTGGGAACTGGACGAGAATATCGAGATTTTCGAGCTGACGCCCCCGGAAAGCCTGCTCAACGCCGAGCATCAGCAGAGCTTGCTCTACTCTTCCGATCTGGAATTGGGTGAAGCGACCAAGCAGATTTTCGAGGCCGTCGAACGCGTCAAACCGACCCGCGTGGTTCTCGACAGCCTGTCGGAGATTCGCCTGCTGGCGCAAAGCTCATTGCGCTATCGCCGGCAGATTCTGGCGATCAAGCATTACTTCGTACGCTACAACGCCACGGTTCTGCTGCTCGACGACCTCACCACCGAATCACTCGACAAGACCGTGCACAGCGTCGCTCACGGGGTGATCCGCCTCGAAGAACTGACGCCCAACTACGGCGCCGAACGTCGGCGTGTGCGGGTTGTGAAATACCGTGGCCAGAAGTATCGCGGCGGTTTCCATGACTTCACCATCATGGGCGACGGCGTGCATGTGTTCCCACGTTTGGTGGCGGCGGAACATCGCGGCGACTACGCGCGCCTGCAATTGACCAGCGGCATCCCGGAAATGGATGCGCTGCTCGGCGGCGGCATCGAAACCGGTTCCAGCACGCTGATTCTCGGCCCTGCCGGTACCGGCAAGTCATTGATCTCGATGGTCTTCGCCGCTGCCGCCGTGCAACGCGGCGAAAAGGCTGCACTGTTTATTTTCGATGAAGAACTGGGCTTGCTGTTCGAGCGCATGAAGAACATCGGCATTGATCTCAAGGCCCTGCAAGACACCGGCAATCTGCTGATCGAGCAGGTCGACGCCGCCGAGCTTTCGCCCGGCGAGTTCTCGCATCGCGTGCGCCGCTGCGTCGATGAAGGCCAGATCAAAACCGTGGTGATCGACAGCATCAACGGTTATCAGGCAGCGATGCCGGAAGAAAACGCCCTCGTACTGCACATGCACGAACTGCTGCTGTACCTTAACCGCAAAGGCGCGGCGACTTTCATGACCGTCGCCCAGCATGGTCTGGTTGGCGACATGCAGGCGCCGGTCGACATTACTTACCTGGCCGACACGGTGATTCTGTTGCGTTATTTCGAAGCACTGGGCAAGGTTCGCCGGGCCATTTCCATCATCAAGAAACGCACCGGCAGCCACGAATCGACGATTCGCGAATACCGCATTTCGACGCAAGGCATGACCATCGGTGAACCATTGGAGGCCTTTCAGGGCGTGTTGCGCGGCGTACCGACCTACCTCGGCGCAAGCAAGCCGTTGCTTCAGGAAGAAACCTTGTGACGGTTTCGGTGCCGCTGGCCGAACGGGCGCTGATTCTGGCGCCCGTGGGTCGCGACAGCCAGATTGCGCTGATGATTCTCAACGAGGCCGGTTATGGCGGCCTGGTCACGCCAGGGCTGGACAGGTTGTGCACCGAGCTGGAACTCGGCGCAGGCTTGTTGCTGATCTCTGCCGAAGCCTTGCGCGGTCCGGAACTCGAAGCACTATTTATGCATCTGGAGCAGCAGCCGGCTTGGTCGGATCTGCCGATCGTGCTGCTCACCCATCACGGCGGACAGGAACAAGGTCCCTCCTCGCAACTGAGCAATCTGCTCGGCAACGTGACCTTTCTTGAACGCCCGTTTCACCCGGCGACACTGGTCAGCCTGGTCTCCGCCGCCTTGCGTGGGCGACGACGACAATACGAAGCCCGCGACCGTTTGATCGACCTCAGCGAAAGCGAACGACGTCTGCAATCGACGCTGGAAACCCTTGAGCAACAAGTCGAAGAACGCACCGCGCAATTGCGCCATAACGAAGAAGCATTGCGCCAGTCGCAGAAAATGGAAGCGGTCGGCCAGCTCACGGGCGGCATCGCACACGACTTCAACAACATGCTGACCGGGATTATCGGCAGCCTGGAATTGTTGCGCCGGCGTCTGGCTCGTGGGCGCACGGATGACCTCGATAGCCTGATCGACCTTGGCGTGACCTCAGCCAACCGCGCTGCCAGCCTGACCCACCGACTACTGGCGTTTTCCCGCCGGCAGTCGCTCGACTCCAAAGCCGTACAGATGAATACCCTGGTGCTGTCGATGGGCGAACTGCTGGAACGCAGTCTCAATGAAAGCATCCATCTGGACATGCGCCTGAACGATAAATTGTGGGTCGCCGAGGCCGATCCCAATCAACTGGAAAGCGCCCTGCTCAACCTCGTGATCAACGCCCGCGACGCCATGCCCGAGGGCGGCAAACTGGTGGTGGAAACCAGCAATCAGGTGCTGCAGAGCGAATTCACCGAGGCCTACAGCAACCTCGAACCGGGCGATTACGTGATGCTCAGCGTCACCGACAACGGCAGCGGCATGCCGCAAAGTGTGATCAATCGTGCCTTCGATCCATTTTTCACCACCAAGCCGATCGGCCAGGGCACGGGGTTGGGCCTGTCGATGATCTACGGTTTCAGCAAGCAGTCGCGCGGGCATGTGTCGATCGACAGCGAAATCGATCAGGGCACCACCGTCAGACTGTATCTGCCGCGTTTTCGCGGCGAAGAAGATGAGCAACCGGTCGCTGATAGCGGGCAAACCCCGTATGCAATGGATGGCGAAACCGTATTGATTGTCGAAGACGATCCTGCTGTGCGCGTGTTGGTCAGCGGCGTGCTCAGTGAGTTGGGCTATGCGTTTGTCGAAGCCAGTGATGCCGACGGCGCGGTGCCGATTCTCAACTCGACGCAACGGATTGATCTGCTGATCAGTGATGTCGGTCTGCCCGGCATGAACGGCCGGCAATTGGCCGAAGTCGGGCGCCAGTACCGGCCTGGTCTGAAGGTGTTATTCATCACCGGTTACGCCGAGCATGCGGCGGTACGCGGCGGCTTTCTCGACCCGGGCATGCAGATGATCACCAAGCCCTTCACTTTCGACCTTCTCACTGCGAAGGTCCGCGAAATGATCAAAAGCTAACCCCAGACAACCCTGTAGGAGCTGCCGCAGGCTGCGATCTTTTGATCTTGTCTTTTAAAAACAAAGTCAAAAGATCGCAGCCTGCGGCAGCTCCTACAGGTTGGGGTCAGGCCAGCAGTTCCTGGATTTTTTCCTGCAACACGTCCAGATCAAAGGGCTTTTCGAGGATCGGCGCCTTGAGGGTGATCGGGCTGCCGGTCTCGCGGATTTCCTGCGGATAACCGCTGATGAAAATCACCTTGAGATCAGGTCGCAACTTCACCGCAGGTTCGGCGATCTGCACGCCAGAGATGCCGCCAGGCAAACGGAAATCGGTGATCAACACGTCCAGATGCGGCTTGCTCGCCAGAATTTCGAAAGCCTGCTCGCCGCTTTCCGCCTGCAACACACGATAGCCCTGCCCTGACAAAAAATCGCTCAGGACCATCAAGATAACCGGTTCGTCCTCGACGACGAGTACTACATCTTGCGCATCTACGCTCATGGGAAGCCTTTGTTCGGTCAATAGCTGCTGATACGACCGTGCGGTCACTCAGAGGTTGCGTCGGATTTGCCGTTTTCCTGGATCGGCAGACAAACGCGAAACAGGGCGCCTTCGTTGATTTCACTCTCGACGACGATGGAGCCGCCATGGGCGGCGACGATCTGCTCGGAAATGAACAGACCCAGCCCGAGGCCGGCGACTACCGTCTTGGCGGAAACCCGTTCGAACTGTTGGAAAATACGTTTCTGGTTCTCGGCGCTGATGCCGATACCACGATCCTGCACCTCGACCCGCGCCTCGTTGCCTTCGCGATAAACCCGTACCTGGATCGGGCTCCGACCGCCATAGCGCAGGGCGTTGGTCAGCAAGTTGGAGATCACTTGCTCGATACGGAATTCGTCCCAATGACCTTCCACGGGCTCTGTCGCGGTAAAGGAGACTTCGGTTTCCGCCGCCTCGATCTGTTGCGCAAAGTTCTGCAGCAGATGGCTGACCAGTTGCACCAGATCGAAACGGCTCGGCCGGATCGACAGTTTGCCGGTGCGAATGCGGGAAACGTCGAGCATGTCTTCGATCAGACGGATCAGGCTTTTGATCTGACGCTCATCGCGATCGACCATGGCGTGCATCTTGTCGAGGGTGAACGCGGCGGCGTTATCCCGCGCCAGGTGCATCTTGCGCAATTGGGTTTCGAGTATCAGGCCGTTGAGCGGCGTGCGCACTTCGTGGGCGACGATTGACATGAAGTCGTCGCGCATACGTACCGCTTGCTCCAGCTCCAGCTGGGTGCTCTGCAATTGTTGCAGCAGCGCTTCCTGCTCGCGTCGGGCCTGCTCCAGTGCTTCGACCTGTTGCTTCATGGCCTTGCTCTGACGGAACAGATCGACAAAGACGTTGACCTTGCTCTTCACCGCGTGGATATCCAGCGGCTTGTGCAGGAAATCCACCGCGCCGCTTTCGTAACCCTTGAACGCGTAGTTCAGTTCACGGCCGGCGGCGCTGACGAAGATGATCGGGATGTTCTTGGTTTTCTCGGTGCCACGCATCAACTCGGCGAGTTCGAAGCCGTTCATGCCCGGCATCTGTACGTCGAGGATGGCCATGGCGAATTCGTGCTGCAACAGCAGCGACAGGGCTTCGTCCGCCGACAACGCCTTATAGACGGTGCGATCTTCGCGTTTGATCAGCGCTTCGAGCGCCAGCAGGTTCTCGGGCAGATCGTCGACGATCAGCAATTTGGCTTGAATATTACTCAGCATGCGATTCGTTCCAGCTCGACTAGCAGACGGCCGATGCCGTGAATGGGTAAGACATGATCCGGCTGCTGAACGTTCAGCGCCGCCAGAGGCATGGTGGCGACCTGGGCGTCGCCGGGATCCTGCACGATGGTCAACCCGCCAAAGTGTTTGACCTCTGCCAGACCGCGCGCACCATCCTGATTGGCACCGGTCAGCAAAATGGCCGCCAACGCTGATCCGTAAACGTGGGCAGCGGACTCAAACAGGAAATCGATTGAAGGCCGCGAATAATGCACGCGGTCTTCAAGGCTCAACGACAGGCTGCGATCCTGCTCTACCGACAGGTGATAACCGGGCGTGGCGAAATACACGGTGCCGGCTTCGATGTCCTGTTTATCCGAGGCTTCGGCCACCGGCAATGCCAGCCTGCGCGCGAACACTTCGGCCAACTGACTGCGGCGATCATCCGGCAAATGCAGAACGATAATGATCGGCAGCACAAAGCCCTGGCGCAACGGACTCAGCAGCGCCAACAAGGCCTCGACGCCACCGGCTGAGGCGCCCATCACAATGGCCTCGATTCGAGGCAATTCCGCAGTCTCGTTCATAATTTGCGGTAGATCCGTTCCTGTTTCACCAGCGGTTCGAACTGGTTGGCATAGCTGGAAAAATCCAGCGTCTCTTTGCTGCCAAGCACCAGAAAGCCGCGATGACACAGCGACTCATGAAACAGTCCGAAGGCGCGATCCTGAAGCTTTTTATTGAAGTAAATCAATACGTTACGACATGAAATTAAATTTGTTTCGGAGAATACACTGTCGGTCGCCAGACTGTGATCGGCGAACGTCACGTTCTCGCACAGGCTCTTGTCGAAAATCGCGTACCCATAAGCTGCTGTGTAGTAATCGGCGAACGAGCGCTGACCACCGGCCTGCTGGTAGTTGGCGGTGTAGGCCCGCACATTCTCCATCGAGAAAATCCCCTGTTTCGCCTTGTCCAGCGAACGCGGATTGATGTCGGTGGCGTAGATGATCGTGCGGTCGAGCAGGCCTTCTTCACGCAGCAGAATGGCCATCGAATAGACCTCCTCACCCGTGCTGCAACCAGCGATCCAGATCTTCAGCGATGGATACGTGCGCAGCAACGGCACCACTTCCTGGCGAATCGCGAGGAAGTGCGACGGATCGCGAAACATCTCGCTGACAGGGATCGTCAGCAATTGCAGGAGCTGCATGAACGCGGTCGGGTCATGCAGGACTTTCTCCTGCAATGCCGAAATCGTCGCGCACTCAAACTGCCCCAGCGCATGCTGCACCCGGCGCTTGATCGAGGCGCCGGAATAATCGCGAAAATCGTAGCTGTACTTGAGGTAGATAGCCTCGATCAGCAAGCGCAATTCGATTTCGGTATTTCGTTCAACGGGACTACTGCGTTCCACTAAATGCGTTCCATCTTCGGTAACCACACGCGAATCAGCGAGAACAGGCGATCCAGGTCGATGGGCTTGGCCAGGTAATCGTTGGCGCCCGCTTGCAAGCAGCGCTCCTGATCATCCTTCATGGCCTTGGCCGTCACCGCGATGATCGGCAGCTTGCGCCAGCGCGGATCCTTGCGGATTTCAATGGTGGCTTCGAAACCATCCATTTCCGGCATCATCACGTCCATCAGCACCAGGTCGATGTCCTCGACTTCATTGAGTTTTTCAATCGCCTCACGACCGTTCCGGCCGATCACCACGACTGCGCCCTTGGTCTCCAGTGCACTGGTCAGAGCGAAGATGTTGCGCACATCGTCGTCGACCAGCAGCACTTTGCGACCCTCGAAGACCTTGTCGCGGCTGCGCGCGGTCTTGAGCATCTTCTGCCGTTCATGGGACAACTGCGATTCGACTTTGTGCAGAAAGAGTGTGACCTCGTCCAGCAAACGCTCTGGCGAACGCGCGCCCTTGATGATGATCGAGCGCGAGTACTTGCGCAGATCGGTCTCTTCATCGCGGGTCAGGTTGCGCCCGGTGTAAACGATCACCGGCGGGAACGAGCAGATGTCTTCGGTAGACATGCGCTTGAGCAGATCGTTGCCGAGCATGTCAGGCAGTTTCAAGTCGATGATCATGCAGTCGTAAATCGTCGTGCGCAGCTTGTCCAGAGCATCCTGGGCGAGACCGACTGCGGTAATTTCAATGTCTTCGTCGCCGATCAGACGCGCGATGCTTTCGCGCTGCAAGTCGTCGTCTTCGACCAGCAGAATGCGTTTGACCTTCTGTGTCAGCTTGGCTTCGAGACGGGCGAACACATCCTTGAGCTCCTCGCGCGTCGTCGGTTTGACCGCGTAACCGATAGCGCCCATGTGCATGGCTGCTTCGACCCGATCTTCGACCGAAATCACGTGCACCGGGATGTGCCGGGTTTCAGCATGTTCTTTCAGGCGCTGCAACACAGTGAGACCGGAATGGTCGGGCAGGCGCATGTCGAGCAGGATCGCGTCAGGAATGAATTCCCGCGCGAGGTCATAACCTTCGTCCGCGCCATGGGCGACCAGGCATTGATAGCCGAGTTCATGCGCCAGATCGTAGAGGATGTGCGCAAAGTTCGGCTCATCTTCCACCACGAGGATGCAACGCGTGGCGAACGGGGCCTTGTCGCGGTCATCGGCGAAACGCGGGATGTGTACCGGGGCCAGCGGAGAAACCATCGCCGCAGGTACAACGGCCGCAGCCTGTGGCGGCGGGGTAAACGTCAACGGCGCAGTCGATACCTCACCGGATTCGTTGTACTGCTGCGGCATCAGCAACGTAAACACACTGCCCTGCCCCGGCGTGCTGGTGACGCTGATCGAGCCGCCCAGCAGTGTCGCCAGATCACGCGAGATCGACAGGCCCAGACCCGTTCCGCCGTATTTGCGATTGGTGGTGCCATCGGCCTGACGGAAGGCTTCGAAGATGCTTTCCTGTTGATCGGCGGCAATACCGATCCCGGAATCGCGCACGACGAACGCCACGCAGTCGTTCGGCTGGCCACTGATGGTCAGGCTGACGGTGCCTTGCTCGGTGAACTTCACCGCGTTGGACAACAGGTTCTTGATTACCTGCTCAAGGCGCTGGCGGTCAGTGAACATCGTCGCCGGTGTGCCCGGCAGCAAATCGACACTGAAAGTCAGGCGCTTGTCCGCCGCCATCGGTTCGAATACGCCGCGCAAGCCATCGGCAAGACGCGCCACGCTGGTGTTCTCGGCGATCACCTCAAGCTTGCCGGCCTCGACCTTGGAGATATCGAGAATGTCGTTGATCAGGTTGAGCAAATCATTACCGGCGGAATAAATCGACTCGGCAAACTTGACCTGCTCGGCGCTGAGGTTGTCCTGCGGGTTCTCGGCGAGCAGCTTGGCAAGAATCAACGAGCTGTTCAGCGGCGTGCGCAGCTCATGCGACATGTTGGCGAGGAATTCGGATTTGTACTTGCTCGAACGCTGCAACTCTTCGGCACGCTCCTCAAGTTGCACCTGAACCTGATTCAGTTCGGTGTTCTTCAGGTCCATGGCGTCGCGCTGTTCGGCCAGGGTTTGCGCCTGCTCGGCGAGTTGTTCGTTGGTCTGCTCCAGCTCGACTTGCTGGGTTTCCAGATGCGCCTGGGATTCCTTGAGAATCCGCGACTGTTCTTCCAGTTCTTCGTTGGCGGTTTTCAGCTCTTCCTGCTGCACCTGCAACTCTTCGTTGAGCTGCTGGGTTTCGGCGAGCACTTCCTGCAACCGCTGGCGGTAGCGCGCGGCTTCGATCGACGTGCCGATATTGCCGGCAATCAGTTCCAGCAGTTCGATATCGCGATCGCTGAGCGGGCGCAGGAAACCCAGTTCGATCACACCGTTGACCCGGTCGTCATCGCTGGTCGGCACCACCAACACACTGTGCGGCAGACCTTCGCCGAGACCGGAGCTGACTTTGAAATAATCCGCCGGAACCGCATCGAGGCGAATCAGACGTGCCTGCTGCGCGACCTGGCCGACGATGCCTTCACCGCTGTAGATCGACTGATCCTGTTCTTCCTGCTCGCGGGAGAACCCGTAAGTCGCTACACGTTTCAGACCACCGTGTTCTTCGCGCACGTACAACGCCGCGACAGCGGTGCCGAGGTATTGCGCGCAGAACTGCAGAATGTTGCGCCCCAACAGGTTCAGCGTCAGTTGCCCCAGCACTTGTTCGGCCAATTGAGTCTGACCGTTGCGCAACCAAGCCTGCTGCTCCAGACGCAGGGCGCTGGCGTCTTGTGCGGCGAGCGTTGCGCCGTAGCTTTGCGACAGGTTGACCAGATCGCGCCGGCCAATATAGGCGAGCAAACCGCTGATACCGGCAATGAACAGCAAGTACAGGCTGATGCTCCAGATCGTCGTGCGGCGTACATCTTCGTTACGCGTGGTGCGCAGCACTTGCTCGGTTTCGATGACATCTTCGAACTGTTTGCGGATTTCATCCGTCAGGCGCTTGCCACGCCCGGCCTTCACGGCAGCCTTGTAGTCACCGCTGGAGCGCTGCAGGTCGATCATCGACTGCGCGTAGTTCGCCCATTCGGTCTGCAATGCCTGCAGACGGCGCAGACGATCGGTTTGCACCGGGTTGTCGGCGGTCAGCTCAAGCAACGTATTGAGGGCTACGGTAATGCGTGGTTTGGCGGTTTCGTACGGGTCGAGAAAGTGCTCGTCACCGCTGAGCAGAAAACCGCGCATGCCGGTTTCCAGATCGACGGTGAGTTTCACTGCTTCATTGGCGTTATTGATCACCCGATCGGTGTGCTCGACCCATTGGATCACCGACAGCAAATAGGTAATCAGCGACACAAAGAACACGGCACTGAGCACGCCTACGCCCAAGGGCAGACTGATGTTGCGACTCAGGAGTTTACGAAACCGCTGTTCATCAACTGAAGACGAAGAGGACATGGGGCAGCCTTGTCGATCGGGTGAAAAACAGGGAGTTTGCCCCAAAATGGCGGCATGGATCCATTTTTCCTACAGATTTAGCAGGATTTTCCCACTTTTGCCTGCACCCCGGTACGTGCCAACAGTTATCCTTGCCCGCCCCAACTGCAGCTAAGCTTTTTTGTGTCAGTTCGGGAACTTGTGGCCATGCGCTACTTACTCATGCAAGAGCCCGGCACATTCGACCGGCCGAAACCCCGCGTTAATTTCTTGAGAGCCTTCAATATGTCCACCCCAGCGTTCACCATCCTTGTAGTAGAAGACGACGACATCGTGCGCATGCTCATCGTCGATGTGCTTGAGGAGCTGGAGTTCAAGGTGCTGGAGGCTGATGGCAGCGAGCAGGCATTAGAGGTGTTGCAGGACCACTCCATAACAATCGACCTGATGATGACCGATGTCGGTCTGCCCGGCATGGATGGCCGTGAACTGGCCACCGAGGCTCGAAAGCTGCGCCCAGCTCTGCCCGTCCTGTTCGCCAGCGGCTATGCCGAAACCATCGATGTGCCTGCGGACATGCACGTCATTGGCAAACCGTTTTCCATTGATCAACTGCGCGACAAGGTCAAAGGCATTCTCGCCAACTGATTTTTTTACCCAGACACCTCCAGATCATTAGCCGTTGCACGAGTCTGGATCGACTGGTCGATCTGCGGCTTGTGGTCTAATTGCGCGCCTGTTTTGCCCTGCCCGTTTTCAAGGAACATCTGCTCATGAACACATCCCCTGTCACCAAAGTCCTGGTCATCGGCTACGTCTGGCCCGAACCACGCTCTTCGGCAGCCAGTGGGCATGTCATGCAAATCCTCGAAACGTTTCTTGAGCAAGGCTGGAACATCACCGTCAGCAGCCCGGCAGGTCCCGGCGAACACAAGGCTGACCTGAGCGCTCTGGGCATTCGTGAAGTGCCGATCGAACTCAACAACAGCAGCTTCGACGCCTTCATCAGTGAACTGGCGCCGGGCATCGTGCTGTTCGATCAATTCATGATGGAAGAGCAGTTTGGCTGGCGGGTCGAGAAACACTGCCCGCAAGCCCTGCGCGTGCTGGAAACCTCCGATCTGCAAAGCCTGCGATTCGCTCGCCAGCAGCGCCTCAAGGAGCGCTTGAAGGACGATCCCGACAACCAGGATTTCACCGCGTTGTTCGCGCCGGCGTTGCGTGAGGAATTCGAATTGATGGCCGACAGCGACCTCGCCAAGCGTGAGATCGCCGCGCTGTATCGATGCGACCTCAACTTGATGATTTCGCAGGTCGAGATCCAACTGCTGGTCGAAGAGTTCGGCCTGCCGGGTGCGCTGCTGCATTGGTGCCCGTTGATGATCGACCTGCCGACAGCCGAGCCGCGCACTTTCGCCGAGCGCGCGCATTTCCTCAGCATCGGCAATTTCCGCCACGCACCTAACTGGGATGCGGTGCTCTGGATGAAAACCACGATCTGGCCGTTGATCCGCGCGCAACTGCCGCAAGCGCAGTTGCACATCTATGGCGCCTACACCCCGCCCAAGGCCACGGCCCTGCACAATCCGGCGCAAGGTTTTCATGTAATGAACTGGGCCGAAGATGCCTTGCAAGTCATGTCCGCCGCGCGGGTTTGCCTGGCGCCGCTGCGCTTTGGTGCCGGCATCAAGGGCAAGATTGTCGATGCCATGCTCTGCGCAACACCGTCCGTGACCACACCGATCGGTGCGGAAGCCATGCACGGCGGCCTGCCGTGGCCCGGTGCAATCAGCTGCAGCGCAGAGGACTTCGCCAATAATGCCGTGCAACTTTATCGGGATGAACAGCGCTGGGAAGAGGCCCGCCAGGCAGGTCAGTCGTTGTTGAGCGAGCGTTACCGCAAGTCAGTACATGGCCCGGCACTGATCGACAAGTTGCGGGACTGTCTGGAAAACCTGGCTCAGTCAAGAAAATCAAACTTCACTGGAAGCATGTTGCGCCACCACCATCACAAAAGTACTCAGTACATGGCGCAATGGATCGAAGCCAAGAATCGCAACACCCTGGATAAAGACTGACTGATAAGAAACTCCAGAATACATATATCCAGCATCAACTAATACATTGATTAACACCCCTGACTTCAATTAAAAACAAGTGACTTGCCTAATTAAATCGCAAGCCACTTATTTAATGATTATCACAGGGACGTTTATCATGAGCACCGCGACCAGCAGTAACTATTCACTCACTAACTGGATGAGTGCCAACAGCGCCATTGATGTTTTACCGTTATATAAACTGACCCTGCCTGGCACTCATAACGCCGGTTGCGACTGGAAGGCTTCGTATGCCCTGATTCCGGGAGCGCACTGGGTGGCGTGTCAGCACAGGTCGTTTTATGATCAGTTGACTAATGGCGCCAGAGCCCTGGATTTGCGGCTCACCTATCAAAACAGCGGTGTGGGACTTAACAAATTTCGCTTCCAGCACAATGGCTTCTTGTCTTCGCGCTCGCTTGTACAGCTGATCACCGATATTGAGCGTTTCCTCTCAGAGTACCCCGACGAGTTCATTGTTCTCGACTTCCATGAAATGAAAGACGGAGACCGCCCCTTTGACTTTGCATGGTTCAACGACATGTTCATTAAACTGCTGGGCAACAGGATCATCCCTACCAGCAATGACGGCCTGAACCTGCAACAATTAAAGAGCATAAGCCGCACACAAAGAATCCTGATTCACGCAACACAGCACAATGAACTGGACCGAAAATACTTCAACCCGAAGCTCCACCATCAATGGATTGGAACGCAAACTCCGAGTGCCAGCGACCTGCATAAATTCATCGCCGAAACAATGTCTTCTCCGCCCTTCCGATATGCACCATGGTCGCTGTCGGCGACCAGTTACGCGGCGTTGGGTGGCCCGGTCGACATTCATACCGAGCTGGATCGCTGGTTTGACCCCGCCAACAGTGACTGGCTGCAAAACTGCAATGTCGTCAACGTCGACTTCATCGAAGAGTCCCGACTGGTTGCGTTTTGCATCAGCGCAAACCTGAACAAAGTGCGACGCGGCTAAGTGTTACTGTCGAGTGCCATTCATTGGCTATTTTTTAGCAGATATTGCGGCGTCTGGTAATGTTCCTCGGTGTTTGTATGCTGTATTCGAGATTTCCCGACAATCGGTGAAACTGGACGGTGCCACCTGCGCGGTACCCGATATTTCAATGCATCGCCCAAGGATGGGGCGATAAATGACGACAAGGAGTTGTCACGATGAACAGCGCCACCGCAACACTCGACAAGCAGACCTGGATGAGCCACGTACTGGATATCGACCAGCTGAAACTGACCGATATTGTCTGGCCCGGCACGCATAACAGCGGCATGGATAAAAAGGCGCCCAACTACGAGGTGATTGTTGGCAACTGGACGACTTGCCAGAACGATTCATTCGCCTGGCAACTGGACAACGGCGCCCGCGCATTCGACATACGCCTCGGTTGCACTGCCGGGCCAGAGCGCCCGCTGTATTACTTTCATCACAATGGCTTCCAGTCTCATCGCGTCCTCGAGGAATTGGTCGAGGCGGTCGACGACTTCCTTGATCGAAACCCCGACGAATTCATCGTGCTGGACTTTCATCAATTGGGTGATGGAAACAAGCCTTTCGATCGGCAACGTCTGAGTGACTTTATGCTCAATCGCCTCGGTTCGCGGCTGATTCCCCATATGGATTCGATGAGTACGATAGGTCAGCTGAAACGCAGCAGTAAAAAGCGCCGCATCGTCATGGCCGCGCCCTACTCGCCAGTGCAGGACAGAAACTATTTCTGGTCGCAGATCCCGCACAAGTGGAACAAAAGAGTCTTTACCGACACCGCAGCGCTCGAACTGCATATCGGCAAATCGCTTGAGGGCACACCCCATGAAACGTTTATCTGGTCGTTGCCGGCCACCTGCTATTCGCTGCTGGGAGGCCCCAGCGGCATCAAGAAACAAATCAATGACTGGTTTCACTCGAGCCGAGGCTGGGTCACACGTTGCAGCATCATCAGCACCGACTTTTTTGATGAATCCGAGATCGTCCGCAACTGCTGGGTCGCCAACAGCATGAAGGCGGTTTATGGACGCGCTTTGTATCAAACGAGCTGAAACGCTTCCTCGAACGCTGGCACAGCGCGGGCAGAAAGGGGCATGATCGCCAGGCGATAACAATAAAAGCGTCCTGACATGAGCCGAACAGCCCGAGTAACCGATCCTTCTTACGAGTTGATGGATGACCATAACGGGTTATCCATCATCTACCGCCAGCACGGTTTCCCGTGCCCGCTGGTGCGCTGGCACTTCCATAAGGAGTACGAGCTGCACCTGATCGTCGCGAGTTCGGGCAAAGTGTTCATTGGCGATTACATCGGCAACTTCTATCCGGAAACGCTGTTTCTCACCGGCCCCAATCTGCCGCACAACTGGATCAGTCAGGTTGCCGGGGATGAGGTCGTCGAGAAACGCGACATGCTGGTCAATTTCACCGATGAACTGTTCGAGGGTGGCCATCAGGTCTTCGCCGAGCTGAAGTCCCTCGCACCGTTGCTGGAGCGTGCGCAGTACGGCATCGAGTTTCGCTGCAAACACACCATTCGCCAGGCCATGACGCTGATGCAGCGTATTGCCGACTCAAAAGGCATCACCCGGCTCGGGCATTTTTTCATCCTGATGGAGCTGCTCGCGGCCAGCGATGATTTTCAGCTTCTGTCCGGCGCGACCACTCCGCAGCTCGCCGACGAGCACAACATCGACCGGACCAACCGCGCGGTCGATTACATATTTAGCCATTACGCCCGCGACATATCGCTGGAGGAAGTTGCCGAGCACCTGGGCATGACGCCGACCTATTTCAGTCGCGTGTTCAAGCAAGCCACCGGGCGTAACTTCATCGAATTCGTCAATCGCCTGCGTATCAGCAAATCCTGCGAGCTTTTGGCCGATGGCGACAAACCGGTGACCGACGTGTGTTTCGAGTCGGGCTTCAACAATATTTCCAATTTCAACCGGCGCTTTCAGCAGCTCAAAGGCATGACGCCGTCGCACTATCGTCGCCTGGCGGTGCAGCGCCTGACCGAGCAAAACCACGGCTAACCCCGACTAACCTGTGGGAGCGAGCCTGCTCGCGAAAGCGGTGTGTCAGCGGTAGATTCGTCAACTGATCCCACCCTTTCGCGAGCAGGCTCGCTCCCACAAAGTACATTGCAACATCTGAAACCTGTACACATCCGATCGCCCAGCACCGCTGAAAACCCCTTCCCTGCGTTTACCCCGCCAAACCCCAGTGCAAAAAAGTATCGATAAAAGTGCTAGGGATGATTTGTCAGTCCTGCGATTGAAGGCTGTAATCAGTGCACATTCTTCCTGCACAGGAAGACACAAAAACAATAACTGTCCTTCTGCCTCTCACTGGGTGCAGAAAAGGAGTGCACGATGCAACCCACTGCAAAAGCTCTGCTCGCCCTCACCTGCATGACCCTCAGCAGCGTCAGCCTTGGCGCCCAGACCCTGACCATCGCCACCGTCAACAACAGCGACATGATTCGCATGCAAAAGCTCTCGAAAACCTTCGAGACCGAGCATCCGGACATCAAGCTCAATTGGGTGGTGCTCGAAGAAAACGTCCTGCGCCAACGCCTGACCACCGACATCGCCACTCAGGGCGGCCAGTTCGACGTGTTGACCATCGGCATGTACGAAGCGGCACTGTGGGGCGCCAAGGGCTGGCTGGAACCAATGAAGGATCTGCCGGCCAGTTACGCCCTCGACGACGTGTTTCCGTCGGTGCGTGAAGGCCTGTCGGTGAAAGGTTCGCTGTATGCGCTGCCGTTCTACGCGGAAAGCTCGATCACTTACTACCGCACCGACCTGTTCAAGGATGCCGGGCTGAGCATGCCGGAGCGTCCGACCTGGGAAGAAATCGCCGGGTTCGCAGAGAAACTTACCAACAAAGACAAAGAACAGTACGGCATCTGCCTGCGTGGCAAGGCGGGCTGGGGCGAAAACATGGCGCTGATCAGTACCGTCGCCAACGCCTACGGCGCGCGCTGGTTCGATGAAAAATGGCAGCCGGAATTCAACGGCCCCGAGTGGAAAAATGCGCTGAACTTCTACGTCGACACCATGAAGAAATCCGGCCCGCCGGGTGCATCGAGCAACGGTTTCAACGAAAACCTTGCGCTGTTCAACAGCGGCAAGTGCGCGATCTGGGTCGACGCCAGCGTCGCCGGCTCGTTCGTTACCGACAAGACTCAAAGCAAGGTTGCCGATCACGTCGGCTTCACTTTCGCGCCGCATCAGGTTACCGACAAAGGCTCGGCCTGGCTGTATTCGTGGGCGCTGGCGATTCCGACCAGCTCCAAGGCCAAAGACGCCGCCAAAGAGTTCAGTGCCTGGGCAACGTCCAAAGAATACGGCGAACTGGTGGCCAAGACCGACGGCATCGCCAACGTGCCACCGGGCACTCGCGCGTCGACCTACAGCGATGCGTACATGAAGGCGGCGCCGTTCGCCAAGGTCACGCTGGAATCGCTGAAAGCCGTTGACCCGAGCAAACCGACGCTGAAACCGGTGCCGTACATTGGCATTCAATTGGTGACCATTCCTGAGTTCCAGGCGGTTGGCACCCAGGTTGGCAAGCTGTTCTCGGCGGCGCTGATCGGCCAGACCACGGTGGATCAAGCCCTGGCCGCCGCGCAGCAGACCACCGAACGCGAGATGAAGCGCGCCGGTTATCCCAAGTAACCGCTGAACGACTTGCTCCTGCCTCCTGTGGGAGCGAGCCTGCTCGCGAAGGGTTCGTGCCAGCCAATACACATGGCACTGATCCAGCGCTTTCGCGAGCAAGCCCGCTCCCACATGGGATCTCCATAGGTCTGTATGACTCGGTTGTGATCGCCATGAATACTTCAACTGCCAAAGCCCACCTCGACCTGTCCCAGCCACAGCGCAAAAGCCGTGTGCGCAACCCCGGCTGGTTTCTGGTCAGCCCATCGGTCGCCCTGTTGCTGCTGTGGATGATCGTGCCGCTGGGCATGACCATCTACTTTTCGATGATCCGCTACAACCTGCTCTACCCTGGCGAAAACCAGTTCGTCGGGCTGGAGAACTTCACTTACTTCCTGACCGACTCGGGCTTCCTGCCCGGCGCCACCAATACATTGTTGCTGGTCGGCAGCGTGTTGCTGATCAGCGTGGTATTCGGCGTGTTGATCAGTGCGTTGCTGGAGGCCAGCGAGTTCCTCGGTCGCGGCATCGTGCGGGTCATGCTGATCTCGCCGTTCTTCATCATGCCGACCGTAGGCGCGCTGATCTGGAAGAACCTGATTTTCCATCCGGTCTCCGGAATCCTTGCCTACCTCTGGAAACTGTTCGGCGCGCAACCGGTGGACTGGCTCGCCCACTACCCGTTGCTGTCGATCATCATCATTGTTTCGTGGCAATGGCTGCCCTTCGCGATTCTGATCCTGATGACCGCCATGCAGTCGCTGGACCAGGAGCAAAAAGAAGCCGCACGCCTCGACGGTGCCGGCCCGATCGCGATTTTCTGGCACCTGACCCTGCCCCATCTGGCCAGGCCGATTGCCGTAGTGGTGATGATCGAAACGATCTTCCTGCTGTCGGTGTTCGCCGAGATTTTCACCACCACCAACGGTGGCCCCGGCTACGCCTCGACCAACCTCGCCTACCTGATCTACAACCAGGCGCTGGTGCAGTTCGACGTCGGCATGGCCTCGGCGGGCGGCTTGATTGCCGTGGTCATCGCCAACGTCGCCGCGATCATTCTGGTGCGGATGATCGGCAAAAACCTGACTGACAAAGCCTGAGGCCTGCCATGACTCTCCAACAATCCCGCCGGCTGCAAAGCCTGCTGCTCGGCACCTTGGCCTGGGCCATCGCGATCGTGATTTTCTTCCCGATCTTCTGGATGGTGATGACCAGTTTCAAGACCGAAATCGACGCGTTCGCCACACCCCCGCAATTCATCTTCACGCCGACGCTGGAGAACTACCTGCACATCAACGAGCGCAGCGACTACTTCAGTTTCGCCTGGAACTCGGTAGTGATTTCCTTCAGCGCCACCGCGCTGTGCCTGCTGATTGCGGTGCCGGCCGCCTACTCCATGGCGTTCTACGAAACCCAGCGCACCAAAGGCACGCTGCTGTGGATGCTCTCGACAAAAATGCTGCCACCGGTGGGCGTGCTGATGCCGATCTACCTGCTGGCGAAGAGTTTCGGTCTGCTCGATACGCGTATCGCGCTGATCGTGATCTACACGCTGATCAACCTGCCGATCGTGGTCTGGATGATTTACACCTACTTCAAGGACATCCCCAAGGACATCCTCGAAGCTGCCCGTCTCGACGGCGCCACGTTGTGGCAGGAAATGGTCCGCGTGCTGTTGCCGATCGCCAAGGGTGGCCTCGCCTCGACCGTACTGCTGTCGCTGATCCTGTGCTGGAACGAGGCCTTCTGGTCGCTGAACCTGACCTCGTCGAAAGCCGCGCCGCTGACCGCGTTGATCGCCTCCTACTCAAGTCCCGAAGGGTTGTTCTGGGCCAAGTTGTCGGCGGTCTCGACCCTGGCGTGTGCGCCGATCCTGATCTTCGGCTGGATCAGCCAGAAACAACTGGTGCGCGGCCTCTCGTTCGGCGCCGTGAAATGAATATTGAAAAGCAAAAGATCGCAGCCTTCGGCAGCTCCTACATAAAGCATGCCGTCCCCCTGTAGGAGCGCCGCAGGCTGGGATCTTTTGATCTTAAAAAAACAACAACGCGGAGGCCCATTCATCATGGCCAACCTGAAAATCAAGAATCTGCAAAAAGGCTTCGAAGGCTTCTCCATCATCAAAGGCATCGACCTTGAGGTGAACGACAAGGAATTCGTGGTCTTCGTCGGCCCGTCGGGCTGCGGCAAATCCACCCTGCTGCGGCTGATCGCCGGGCTCGAAGAAGTCAGTGGCGGCACCATCGAACTCGACGGTCGCGACATCACCGAGGTCAGCCCGGCCAAGCGCGATCTGGCGATGGTGTTCCAGACCTACGCGCTGTACCCGCACATGACCGTGAAAAAGAACATGTCGTTCGCCCTCGACCTGGCCGGCGTACCGAAAGCCGAGGTCGAAAAGAAAGTCGGCGAAGCCGCACGCATTCTCGAACTCGGGCCGATGCTTGAACGCAAACCAAAACAGCTCTCCGGTGGCCAGCGTCAGCGCGTGGCGATCGGCCGCGCGATCGTGCGCAATCCAAAAATTTTCCTGTTCGACGAACCGCTCTCTAACCTCGACGCCGCGCTGCGCGTGCAAATGCGTCTGGAACTGCTGCGCCTGCACAAAGACCTGCAAGCGACGATGATCTACGTGACCCACGATCAGGTCGAAGCAATGACCATGGCCGACAAAGTCGTGGTGCTCAACGGCGGCAAGATCGAACAGGTCGGCTCGCCACTGGATCTGTATCACCAACCGGCGAACCTGTTCGTCGCCGGCTTCCTCGGCACACCGAAAATGGGTTTTCTCAAGGGCAAGATTGCCCGCGTCGATGCCCAGAGCTGCGAAGTCTCGCTGGACGCCGGCACCCGCGTCACCCTACCGTTCAACGCAGCCAACCTCAGCATCGGCAGCGCTGTGACCCTGGGCATTCGCCCGGAACACCTGGAACTGGCGCAATCGGGCGACTGCACATTGCAAGTCACCGCCGACGTCAGCGAGCGCCTCGGCAGCGACACGTTCTGCCACGTCACCACCCATGCCGGCGAAGCCCTGACCATGCGCGTGCGCGGTGATCTGGCCAGCCGTTACGGCGAACAACTGAGCCTGCATCTGGACGCGGCCCACTGCCATTTATTCGATGCCGAAGGCGTGGCGCTGACGCGTCCACTGCGCGTTGCGGCCTGATTTCAAGAGACTTGCCCAATGAAACTCAATCAGCAAAATCTGCATGGCCTCGCGGCTGAAGTAAAACTGCCGGCGTACCGTCTCAGCGACACCCGTCAGGGCATCGCGCACATCGGCGTCGGCGGTTTTCACCGCGCGCATCAGGCGTATTACACCGATGCGCTGATGAACACCGGCGAAGCACTCGACTGGGCGATCTGCGGGGTCGGCCTGCGTGCCGAAGACCGCCGCGCCCGTGACGATCTCAAGGAGCAGGATTACCTGTTCACCCTGTTCGAACTTGGTGACAGCGATGACACCGAAGTCCGTGTGATCGGCGCGATTCGCGACATGCTGCTGGCGCAAGACAGTGCTCAGGCGCTGATCGATAAACTCGCCGATCCGCAGATTCGTATCGTTTCGCTGACCATCACCGAAGGCGGTTACTGCATCGACGACAGTAACGGCGAATTCATGGCGCACCTGCCGCAGATCCAGCACGATCTGGCCAACCCGCAGGCTCCGAAAACCGTCTTCGGCTTTTTGTGTGCGGCCCTGGAAAAACGCCGCGCGGCGGGCATCCCGGCCTTTACCGTGATGTCTTGCGATAACTTGCCGCACAACGGCGCGGTGACCCGCAAGGCGCTGCTGGCGTTTGCCACTTTGCGCAATAGCAATCTGTGCAGCTGGATCGACGCCAACGTCAGTTTCCCCAACGCCATGGTCGACCGCATCACGCCGATGACCAGCACCGCGCACCGCCTGCAACTGGCCGACAAACACGGCGTCGACGATGCCTGGCCGGTGGTGTGCGAACCGTTTGTGCAGTGGGTGCTGGAAGACAAGTTCGTCAACGGCCGGCCCGCCTGGGAAAAGGTCGGCGTGCAATTCACCGACGACGTTTCACCGTACGAAGAGATGAAAATCAAACTGCTCAACGGTAGCCATCTGGCGCTGACGTACCTGGGCTTTTTGAAGGGTTATCGGTTTGTCCACGAGACCATGAACGACCCGCTGTTCGTGCGCTACATGCGCGCCTATATGGACCTCGATGTCACGCCGCAACTGGCGCCGGTGCCGGGGATCGATTTGACCGAATACAAAGACACGCTGGTTGCGCGCTTCTCCAATCAGGCGATTGCCGATCAGCTTGAGCGGGTGTGTTCCGATGGTTCGTCGAAATTTCCAAAATTCACCATCCCGACGATCAATCGATTGATTGCCGATGGCCAGGAAACCAGGCGCGCGGCGCTGGTGGTGGCGGCCTGGGCGCTGTATTTGAAGGGGGTCGATGAGAATGGGGATACGTATTCGATTCCTGATCCACGGGCAGCGTTTTTTCAGGCGCTGGTGGCGGATGACGGTTTGATGACTGAGCGGTTGTTGGCGGTTGAGGAGATTTTTGGCACGGCGATACCGCGTTCGGCGGAGTTTGTGGCGGCGTTTGAGTGGTGCTGCAATAGCTTGCGCGAGGACGGTGTGACGCGGACTTTGCAGCGGATTCTGGATTGAAAAGCCCCTCACCCTAGCCCTCTCCCAGTGGGAGAGGGGACTGATCGAGTGGTTTGTGCAAGTTACATCGACCTGAACGTCCGGAGTCGAACTCAGGTATTGAATAGCCCCGGTTTGAGAGAACCGGAGTCGAACTCAAATTTTGAACAGCCCCTGATTGAGATATCCGCAGTCGAACTCAGGTTTTGAACAGCCCCCGATCGGCTCCCTTCCCCCTCGCCCCCTTGGGGGAGAGGGCTGGGGTGAGGGGGTAAGCTCTTGATCTTCACCACACCCGAGTGGTCCACACATGACAACACAACAACTCTTCCTCGGCATCGACTGCGGCACCCAAGGCACCAAGGCGATCATCCTCGACGCCGCCAGCGGTCAAGTCCTCGGCCAGGGCGCCGCCAATCACACGATGATCAGCGGCGCCAATGGCCGTCGCGAGCAAGACACTCAGCAATGGCTCGAAGCCTTCGCCCTCGCCACCCGCCGCGCGTTGCTGGCGGCGAATGTCGACGGCCAGTCGATCCTCGGCATCGGCGTCTCCGGTCAGCAACATGGTCTGGTATTGCTTGATGATCAAGGTCAGGTGCTGCGCCCGGCCAAGCTCTGGTGCGACACCGAATCCAGCGCCGAAAACGACCGTTTACTCAACCATCTGGGCGGCGAAAAAGGCTCGCTGGAACGCCTCGGCGTGGTCATCGCGCCGGGCTACACCGTGTCGAAACTGCTGTGGACCAAGGAGCAACATCCGGAGGTTTTCTCGCGCATCGCGAAAATCCTCCTGCCCCACGATTACCTGAATTTCTGGCTCACCGGACGCAGTTGCAGCGAGTACGGCGACGCCTCCGGCACCGGCTACTTCAACGTGCGCAGCCGCCAGTGGGACTTGCAGTTGCTGCGCGATATCGACGCCAGCGGGCGTCTGCAAGCCGCGTTGCCGGAACTGATCGACGCCCACGAAGCCGTCGGCACCATCCTGCCGTCGATTGCCGAACAACTGGGCATCAACCCCAACGCATTGGTGGCAAGCGGCGGCGGCGACAACATGATGGGCGCGATCGGCACCGGCAATATTCAGCCCGGCGCAATCACCATGAGCCTCGGTTCCTCCGGCACGGTGTACGCCTATTCCGAAGTGCCAAAAGTCAGCTCGGACGCCTCGGTCGCCACGTTCTGCTCCTCCAGCGGCGGCTGGCTGCCGTTGATCTGCACGATGAACCTGACCAACGCCACTGGCGCAATTCGTGACCTGTTCAAGCTCGACCTGGAACAGTTCAACGAACTCATCGCGCAAGCGCCGATTGGCGCCGAGGGCGTGTGCATGCTGCCGTTCTTCAATGGTGAACGCGTCCCCGCCCTGCCCCACGCGACCGGCAGCCTGCACGGCTTGACCCTCGACAACCTGACCGAGGCCAATCTGTGCCGCGCTGCCGTCGAGGGCACCACCTTCGGTTTGCGTTACGGACTGGATTTGCTGCGCCAGAATGGTTTACAAAGCCGCAGCATCTGCCTGATCGGCGGCGGTTCGAAAAGTGCGGTGTGGCGGCAGATCGTCGCCGACATCATGAACACCCCGGTGATCTGCACCGAACAAAGCGAAGCCGCTGCACTCGGCGCAGCGATTCAGGCGGCATGGTGCAAATCATGGTCGAACGGCCACGAAGACACCCTCGCCGATCTGTGCCAGCGCTGCGTCAAACTCGACCTGAGCAGTGAAACGCTGCCGGTTGCCAAGAATAGCGCGGCATTCCAGCAGGCTTATGAACGCTATCAACAGCATGTCGCAACCCTATAAAGAGCAAACAATTATGTATTTGGTGTGTGGCGAAGCCCTGTTTGATTTCTTCAGCGAAGACGATGCCAGCGGTTTGGCTTCGAAAGTGAATTTCAAGGCGATTGCCGGTGGTTCGCCGTTCAACGTCGCCGTGGGTTTGCGCCGTTTGGGCGTCGAATCGGCATTGTTCGGTGGACTGTCGACCGACTACCTCGGCCGGCGTTTGCAGCAAGTGTTGCAGGAAGAAGGCGTGCGCCCGGACTATCTGCAGGACTTCGCCGCGCCGACGACACTGGCGATGGTTGCGGTCGGTGCCAATGGCTCACCGCATTACAGCTTTCGCGGCGAGGGTTGCGCGGATCGCCAGTTGAGCCTGGCGCATTTGCCGACGCTGGATCCTGAGGTTCGTGGCTTGCACGTCGGCTCGTTTTCGCTGGTGGTGCAGCCGGTCGGCGACACCTTGCTCGCCCTGGTGCAACGTGAAAGCGGCAAGCGCCTGATCACCCTCGACCCCAACGTGCGCCTCAACCCCGAGCCGAATATTCAGCTGTGGCGCGAGCGCATCGCGACGCTGGTGCCGCTGGCAGATCTGATCAAGGTCAGCGACGAGGACTTGAGCCTGCTGTACCCCGAGCAGGATCCACAGCGAATCATCGAAGGCTGGCTCGAGCATCGCTGCCAGATCGTTTTCCTCACCCGTGGTGGCGACGGCGCTACTGTGTTCAGCCGCCAACACGGCACATGGTCAATCCCGGCCGCCTCGGTGAAGATCGCCGACACCGTCGGCGCTGGCGATACCTTTCAGGCCGCGCTGATCACCTGGCTGACCGAACACGGTCTGGATTCGGTGGAAGGCGTGCAACAACTCGCTCGCGAGCAAATCCACGGCATGCTCAAGTTCGCCGTACAAGCGGCGGCACTGACCTGCAGCAAGACCGGTCCGGATCTCCCCTATCGTCACCAATTGAGCTAAGCCGTAGACTGTCGGCTTTTTTGCGCACGACAGGATAACGGCTTTTGAAATACCGGCAGACGCTTGGACTACTGACACTGGCAACGCTGTTGACCGGCTGCGGCACTTCGCCGCCGCGCTCGCCGGAAGATATCTGCGAAATCTTCCGGGAAAAGAGCGATTGGTACGACGCCGCACAGGTCACGCAAAAGCGCTGGGGGGTACCGATTCAGGTGCCCTTCGCGATCATGTATCAGGAATCCGGCTATCGCTACGACGCCAAGACCCCACGCAAATACCTGCTTTGGGTGATTCCGTGGGGTCGGGTGACCACTGCATCGGGCTATGCCCAGGCGAAAGATGAAGTCTGGTCCGACTACCAGAAAAGCACCGGCAGACACGGCGCCGACCGCGAAGACTTCGACGACGCCATCGACTTCGTTGGCTGGTACATGGACAAGACCACCACCATCAACGGCGTCTACAAATACGACGCCTACAACCAGTACCTCAACTACCACGAAGGCTGGGGCGGCTTTCGCAACAAGACCTACGCCAGCAAAGCCTGGCTGATGCCAACGGCGCGCAAAGTGCAGAACCGCTCGGATGTGTATGCGCGGCAATATGCCGGCTGCAAGGAAGATTTGAATCGCGGCTTCTGGAGCCGGTTCTGGCACTGGTTGTAATAAATCCCCTGTAGGAGCTGCCGCAGGCTGCGATCTTTTGATCTGGTTTTTAACCATCAACGTCAAAAGATCGCAGCCTGCGGAAGCTCCTACAATGGGGGCCGTTACAAGACGGAGAAGTTGTAGCTGACGATCAACCGCGTCTCATCGACATCCCGGGCAAACTTCTCGTAGTTGGTCCGGTAAGTCGCATTACGCAAACGCAGACTGACATCCTTGAACGTCCCCGTCTGAATCACATACTTCAACTCACTGTCGCGTTCCCACTCTTTGCCGTCCTGATCACTGCCCAACACTTTGATGTGATCACCGTTCACATAACGGGTCAGGAAGCTCAAACCATTAATGCCAATGGCCTTGAAGTCATAGTCATAACGCAACTGCCAGGACCGTTCCTGCGCGGCGGCGAAGTCGTTGACCTGCACATAGTTGACCAGATACGGGTTGCTGCCATCGAGGTACGGCATCGAGTTATCGCCGTTCATGCGCTGCCATCCGGCGCTGAACGTGTGGCCGCTGATGCCGTATGAAAGCATGCCGCTCAAGGCGCGGTTATCGATGGAACCGGCTTTTGCGTCGCCGCTGTCGGCACTTTTCAGCAGGCGCAGATCGGCTTTCAACACGCCGCCAGCCAACGGTTGATTGGCCAGCAGGCCAACGAAGTGCTGACGGTAAACGTCTTCCAGTTCGGCGTAGTGGTACTGGCCGGTCAGGCGATCGTTGATCTTGTACTCGAAGCCGTACATGTCGAAATGATCGGAGGTGGTGTTGCACGCGTAACGCTTGTTCTTGCAATGCACGCGGATGTCTTGCGAATCGGTGGAATCACGCGCGGTGTACTTGTCCAGGCGCGCGGCCATGAAGGTCAGGTCCTTGAGCTCTTTAGAGGTCAGCATGGCACCGTTGAACATGGTCGGCAGCAGACGGCCGTCGTTGTACTTGAGCAGTGGCAGATCCGGAAGCAGCGCGCCGTATTTCAGCACGGTGTCCGAGACTTTGACTTTGGCGGTCAGGCCCATTTTCGCGTATTGGCCTTTCGAGCCGCGCGGATTCTCGCCACTCGATGGCAGCAAGCCGCTGTTGCTGCGGTCAGGGCTGGAATCGAGCTGAAAGCCAAGCATGCCCAGCGCATCGATGCCGAAGCCGACCGTGCCGTCGGTGTAGCCCGATTGCAGATTGAGAATAAAGCCCTGCGCCGACTCTTCACGCTTGGATGCGCCTTGATCGCTGGAGGTGTGCCCATCACGGAAGTCGCGGTTGAAATACACCGTGCGCGATTCGATTTTCGCCGTGGTGTCTTCCAGAAAACCGCTGGCCTGAACTTGCGCGGTAAAACCTGCGCACAGCACAAAGGCTCCGAAGCCAAGTGACCGGCGCGGGGTGATGAGAGGAAATGGGGGACGCATGAAAAACTCCAACAGTGCAGCGTTTGCGCAAGGGCGCAACAAACGAAAAATAGCTCCCGTCCCAGCTCATTAATAAGCCGGGAGGAAGAGAACCACGCGGGGGTGAACGGCAATGATGGCAGATGGCTTTGACGGGCCAAAGGCGACTTTAGTCTGAAACTGACTGACGATTCTTCAATCGCTACTCGTAGGAATTGTTGCCACTGGCGCCCGGCGAGCTTTATCAAATGCCCGTTTTCATTGGTCGAAACGCGCTATCTAAGGGTTTTCCCTATACCGCGTGTGGCCCATGCGTACGGCTTTTTCGCCTTGAACGAGGCGGCTTAATCCTCCATCATCCGCCCCTGCTTATTCAAAGGACGGAATTCAAGGCATGCTGGACGCCAACGCAACCCACATTACCCTCACGCTCGAAGGCGCCAACGCCGACCTGCAAGTCCTCAGTTTCACCGGTCGCGAAGCCCTGAATGAACCGTTCCGTTTCGACCTCGAACTGGTCAGCGCCCGCCCCGACCTGAAGCTCGAAGAACTCCTGCACAAGCCCGGCGTGCTGACCTTCGGCGCCACCGGCGAAGGCACGATTCATGGCTTGGTGTATCGCATCGAACAAGGCGATTCCGGCAAGACCCTGACCCGCTACAGCATCAGCCTGGTGCCGCAACTCGCCTACCTGCGACACAACCACGACCAGCAGATTTTCCAGCAATTGAGCGTGCCGAAAATCATCGCCCAAGTGCTTGAAGATCGCGGCATTCTCGCTGACGCCTACGATTTCCAGCTCAGCGCCGAGTACCCGCCGCGCGATTACTGCGTGCAGTACGACGAGTCCGACCTGCATTTCATCCAGCGCCTGTGTGAAGAAGAAGGCATTCACTTCCACTTCCAGCACAGCAGCAGCGGCCACAAGCTGGTGTTTGGCGACGACCAGACGGTATTCCGCAAACTCAAAGCCGTGAGCTACCAGCAAGACTCCGGCATGAGCGCCGACAAACCGGTGATCAAGCGCTTCAACCTGCGCCTGGAAACCCGTACCACCCGCGTATCGCGGCGCGACTACGACTTCGAAAAACCGAAGATCCTCCCCGAAGGCGCAGTCAAATCCGACTTCGCCCCGGATCTGGAGGACTACGACTATCCCGGCCGCTTCACCACCCGCGAGCGCGGCAAATTCCTCTCCACCCGCGCGCTGGAACGCCATCGCAGCGACTACAAACTCGCCGAAGGCAAAGGTGATGAACCGACCCTCACCAGCGGCCATTTCCTCACGCTCGCCGAACACCCGCGCGCCGAATGGAACGATCTGTGGTTGCTGCTGGAAGTCTTCCACGAAGGCAAACAACCGCAAGTGCTCGGCGAAAACGTCACCAGCGACGTCACCGACCACAAAAGCGATTTCCACCAGGGCTACCGCAACAGCTTCCTCGCCACGCCATGGGACGCGCACTACCGCCCTGCCCTTGAACACCCGAAACCGAAAGTGCTCGGCAGCCAGACCGCCGTCGTCACCGGGCCGGCCGGTGAAGAGATTCACTGCGATCAGTACGGCCGGATCAAGGTGCAATTCCACTGGGATCGCGAGGGCCAGTCCAACGACAAAACCACCTGCTGGATGCGCGTCGCCAGCGGCTGGGCTGGCGCAGCCTACGGCGGCATCGCCATCCCGCGCATCGGCATGGAAGTCCTCGTCACCTTCCTCGAAGGCGATCCAGACCAGCCGCTGGTGACCGGCTGCCTGTACCACAAGGAAAACGTCGTCCCTTACGACTTGCCGGCGAACAAGACCCGCAGCACCTTCAAGACCCTGAGTTCACCGGGCGGCAAGGGCTACAACGAGTTTCGCATTGAAGACAAGAAAGGCGTCGAGCAGATCTACATCCATGCCCAGCGCGATTGGGACGAGAACATTGAGCACGATCAGAAGATTCGCGTCGGCAATGAGCGGCATGACACGGTTGAAGCCAATACGCTGAGTGAGTTCAAGGTTGAAGAACACCGGATTACGCATCTGGATCGCAAGAGCGAGATGCGTGCGAATGATCACCTGACGGTGGGTGTGACGCAGCATTTGAAGGTCGGGACTGCGCAGTTTGTTGAGGCTGGCACCGAGATTCACTACCACGCTGGCGAGAAGGTGGTGGTAGAGGGCGCGATGGAGCTCACGGCCAAGGCTGGCGGGAGTTTTGTGAAGGTGGATGCGGGTGGGGTGACCATTAGTGGTGCCGAGGTGAAGACCAACTCGGGTGGCTCGCCGGGTGCGGGTACGGGGATCGCCATTCTCGAACCCGTCATTCCATGGGCTGCGGCGAAAGACAAAGCCGGCGCCCTGCTCGTCCCTGCCGTCGCGCAAATGGCCTTGGCCAAAGCGGCACGTGCCGCTGGCGACATCCGCTGCCCGATCTGCGAAGCCTGTCGTGAAGGCAAATGTGATCTGGGAGCTACCGCATGAGCGATGCACTCAACAGCTGGCTGGGAGAACAGTCGCGACTCAATCGCGTACTGATTCTGGTCGTCGACAGTCTCGCCGAGCCCAATCCGATCACGCCGCTATACAGCGCCGGCGTCATGCAACGCTCCGTGCAGCTCTACCGCCGTACCGAGTTCGCTCAGTTCGCTGCCATCAGCCCGTGGCTGGCCGAACTGCAGAATCCAGGCGATGAAGAGTTTCGCAAACTGCTGGACGATCCCCAGCGCAACTGGGGCTGGATCGGCAGTATGGACAAACCTGATCTCGACAGCCTCACGCAGCATTGGATCGCACGCATGGTCATCGAAGAAGATGGCGATCGCTCGCTGTTTCGCTTCCAGGATAACCGCGTCCTCGCCCGTTGCCTCGGCAATATGAAGGAAAGTGAATGGCCGCTGCTACTCGGGCCCATCAGCAGCGTGCTGTATTGGGATGAGGATCAATGGCAAAGCGCGGATAACAGCAAGCCAGGAATGTATGCGGTGCCGAATCCCGCACCGTGGTTACAAGTCCCCACCCCACCAGAACGCACCCGCGAAATCTTGAGCACTAACCTGAAACGCTGGTTGCTGGTGTATCACGCCGAAGCCGCCGCGAAGCTTTCGGAAACCCGCGGCATCCTCGAATGGCTCGAAGAACAGATTGACCTGCTCGAAGCTTGGCAATGGAGTATTCCGGAACAGCGGCAGTTCATGTTGACCCTGCGCCTAGACGCTCAGTGCGTACAGGATGTCGCTTGGGAGCCCCTGCCGGGAGAGACACCGGATCAGCATTACGGAAGATGCGAGCGTTTTTTCGCAACGCAATCAAACGAATTGGCTCGTGGTTGAGAGCAATCTTAATAGAGCGCGGCACGCTCGAAGCTTACGCCGGACAAGGAGTATCGAATGCGGTACCACAAAATTTTCACTGGATTTGTCCGTAGCCTGCTGATCGGTCTGGGGGCGATTAGTGTGACAGGCTGCTCAGTTGCGCAGCAGGAAAGTTTTACTCTCGTTACTGAGCTTCCTCCAGGATTCAAAATTAGAGGCGAGGCACAATATGTACCCCGGGCCGGAGAAACTTGCAGTGTTCCTGCAAAGAAAGGACGAGATCATCCAGGTTTCAAGTTCTTCAAGCAAGAGTTCAGCGAAAAGGCAGAGACTGCGCATTTTCAAGTCCCGTTGAGTAGCGTGGAAGGAGGCTGCCCTTTAGTTTTAGACAGCTTTGATTATGAAGTTGATGCCAAGTATGCATCCGGATTTGATCAAGTCGGAAGAGACCACACAGGAATCGCTTTTGAGGAGGGTGCGGCTGACAACCTGGAACTTCCTACGCCGACCACTCTGCAACGAGAGTGTGAATGGTTGTTTCGTACGATGGGGCCAGATCGGGTTATCGCCAAAATTCTCAAGTGCACCGCTAAGGCAACACCGGAACAGACTATTGGCGCTGTAGCAAAGGGACCTTTAAAACGATCCCAACTACATGGAAAGACGTTGAACGTTTCTTTCGTCGTCAAAGAAGAGGAACGTCCTTACATGGGTGATAACTGGGTCAAATTTCCACAAGGATGGAAGCGTTGCATGGGTAAAAGCTTGGACGACCCATATGCCTTCTGCAATGGCAATACTACTGACTTCAAGCCGTTCAAGATGCCCGACGGGCGGAGTTGCACCGTTTACCCGACCTGTAATGAATAAGGATATTTTTTGATGCCATTGCAGACACCTTGCGATCCCTTACTCAATGGAAAATCTGAAGCATGCCCTTTGCGTGGCGACTGGATTAGTTTTCAATTAGTCGACGAGAATGGCGATGGGAAACCTTATGCTGGCTTGTCTTACGCTCTTCAGGACAGTGCCCATCAAACATATTCCGGTGTACTCGGACCCGATGGTTCAGCGAAAGTCGTCAACCATTACCAAGGGCCTGTCGTCCTCACGATAGACGAACCGTACCAAGGGGCCGAAGCTTTTTATAAAGCTCTTACCCAGCGAGAAAGCTATCCGCTGCCAATTTCAGAGTTGCAAGTGAAAGCTGAAAACACGCGGTTTATTCGGAAGGATGGCGCGCGCGTAGAAAAAAATCCGGCCAAGGAAAAAGCTGATCAGTTTTTTCAAATTGAAGTCAGAGATCTGGTCAGCAAGTCAGCACACCTGCCGCCTTACTCCCCAAGAAAATATCCTCCCAATTTCAGCCTGCTCAAGATTATGGGAGATTTGGGCTTTGGTCCCGACGAGTCGCTGCTTCAAGGCATTGCGCTGCTACCGAACAAACATTCGGTTCTTGAAGTAAGACCTCTTCGAGCATTTCGACCGATGCTATCCAAAGACAACAAATTCAGCGCCTTGAACTTGTATCAATTGTCATTATTTGCAGCTCTTAGCTATCGAAATTTTGGCCAATCCCCCGATAAAAATCCAATCACCGACACAGTGTCTTTTCCTCTCGACGCCACCGTTGGAAATATGTTCGGAGAGGGTATGGCTTGTTATAAAGAATTAGGGAAAATCGACCCGCAACAGCCCACTGCTTATTATCCACTTTACGAAGACGTGCCGTACTCGAAACGTTTCGAAATACTGCCATTCGATCCGGCTCTATATGACCAAAACAAACCAGAACTCGGCACTAAACAGGAGCACCCTGCGAAGCTGCATTTCTTTGATGATACCGAAGAGGAAAGTGGAACCAACACTCAAGGTTTCATTACACATCACGACGAAATTATTCTTATATCTATACGCGGAACTTTAGAGGGGGTGGATTTTCTTCGGGACGCTGATGCAGAGCAAATTCCTGTCAAGGTTGGCGTCGGAAAAGCTCACCAAGGTTTCTACTTGGCCTACGAAGCAATCAATACTTTCATTCAAACTTACCTCAACAGATTCCATATTGATCAGAAAGTTATTATTTGCGGTCATAGCCTGGGAGGCGCCATTGCAACCTTGCTCGCCGAAGCGCTTAGACAAGGCACTAATAAATACGACGTCTTGCTCTACACCTACGGCTCCCCAAGAGCAGGCGATGCAGACTTCGTACAAGGCGCTGCTGCCTTAGCGCACCATCGTATGGTCAACGACAACGATCCGATTCCAAGCGTGCCAGCACCATGGATGAACACTCGAAAAAGTGTCTGGATGTCTGGTGTAGCCCTGAGCTTTATTACTGCACCGATAGGAGCTCTGATCTTTGCTTTGGGGCTAACACGTACGGGCGGGTCTCCCTACGAACACCAAGGTGCTTTGCACCATTTCATGCCGGTGCAATTCAAAGGTCGCGAACACTCGTCAATTCTCTGGAATCCAGGCTGCGAATCCATCGAAGAAGCAGCCTGTACAAGGGCTGTGAAAAAATTTGGAGATCTGCCTGACCGTGCCCTGTTTATTCAACAGCTGTTCCAAATGAAACATCACTTTATGATTGATTCGTATATTCCCAACGCTTGGGCTACGTTGCGCCGCTGGCAGCAAACCCAGGAAAGCGGTCGTACGGTTGTGACAAAAACTGAATACGATCAGATCTACTATGAGCTGCAGGAAATGCAGGATCGATTGAAGTCCAAAGAGATTGAGTTGAGCCAATCCTACCAATCCGACCGTCGAGAAGCTCAGCAGCAGGTAAATGTATTAAGGGCCGAAATCGGACGACTTGATACCTCTCGGCAGCGCCTTCACACGCTTACCTTTCTCAAACTCGCGCCAGAAGATATCTACGGTTCTTCCATCCAAGCGCCGGAACATGATCAGAATGTTGAGCGCTGGATGGCGAAGAAAGAAAACACTGTCGAGGTTCAAATTGCCATGATCCCTCAAGCGAACAGCGCTAAGTTGAGGACCGCGTAACATAGTACGAATGTGCCACCACTCAAGGGTACGGCACTCTGAATAGGGGGACGTCCAAATCGACGTCCCCTTTTGGCTAATTTGGACCAATATCCGTGTGAGCATGAAAGCGTATTTTTTGCGTAGGGTAGATCTAAATGCATAGATTTATACGCTTTACTCTCGCAGCCCTGTTGGCCATTAGCTGTGCCTCTGTCAATAGCGAACCGTTGCCTTATAAATCATGGCATCTGGGTTTTTCTGCCCCCGATTACATGGAAGTCTGGATAGAGACAGCGGATATAATCGATGTTCAAGGCCAAGTTTTCAGACGGGCAATGAGCGGAGTGGCCTCATTACAAACGCCCCCCAACAACTCCGGCGACCCACGCGGCTGGCCGAAGAGAATTGGTATTGGAAGCGGCAAATATGTGACCGGCGCAGACTTGCCGAAAAAAATCTTCGTACGGTGGCAGTCGTTGGTAGAGCCCCAGACCTACAAAATGGAAATTGATATATCTGAATCAACTCGAGAGCTGATGCGCAAAGAAGAAAAAGCATTTTGCGCAGCTGACGGAAAGTGGATCACTGGTTATCGTCAATCAATTGCCGTGCGGCTAGTACCTGGTGGTATCGTTAAAGTCTGGGTTGGTGGGCCTTGTATGACGCCAATCGAGATCGCAAGTATCAAGGCTGAAGTAGATCCCCGAGGTCCGTACGAAGGCAAATCCGATGGTCAGTACGATTCACTTTCAGATGTTTCCAAGGCTTATGTAGATAAATTTGGAGTGCCGTATGGCTCTTGGTGAGTAAAAAGGGGGAAGCTTGAGCTTCTTCCTTTTCATCAGATTCTGCGCCTTGAAGGCGGTAGCTTTATCCTGCAACATCCCCCCTGTTTATTCCGCAGGGGGGGTCGATGACAGGCACGGCTTGAACCTTGTCGAATCAATAAAAGAATTGGCGACCGAGGGCAGATTTATCTACCCTCGGCTTCACTAGCGACAAGAGACTTATATCAATCGTTCTCTTCGCAGGGCTGCCGGCAACCTGAAAAGATAAGTTCCGTCCGGCATTAGCTGATAAAGCAAGTGATTTTCGGGGAGATCCGTATGAAGGTATTATTTGCTAACGGCAATAAGTAGATTTACACGCTGCATTACTGCAGCCGTGCTAATTAGCAGTTGCACCTCTTCCAATAGCGGTTCTTTACCCTATGAAGCTTGGCATCTCGGATTCTTGGCGCCAAACTATATGGAGGTCTGGATCGAAACGGCGGATGTAATAGATTCAAAGGGGCAAGTCTACCGGAGGGCTATGAGTGGTGTCTCCGCAATCCAAACACCAGCTAACAATTCCGGCCAGCCAAGAGGTTGGCCAAAAAGACGGGCGAGGTAAGGGAAAATACATAACTGGCGCAGACCTTCCCAAAAAACTTTACGTTCGTTGGCAGTCCTTAGTTGAGCCACAGACTTACCAAGTCGCTATTGATGTGCCTGAATCAGTTCGTGAATTGATGCGTAAAGAGGAAACTGTTTACTGTGCATTCGACGGCAAAGAGATCTCAGAATATCGAGATGCACTTGCAATAGGACTTGCCCCGGGTGGAATAGTTAAAGTTTGGGTACTTGGTTCTTGTTTACCTCCTGTAGACGTTGCAAGAGTTCAAGCCGAAATCGACCCGCGTGGACCCTACGAGGGAAAATCCGATGGTCAGTATGATTCACTTTCAGATGTTTCCAAGGCTTATGTAGATAAATTTGGAGTGCCGTATGGCTCTTGGTGAGTAAAAATGGAGAAGCTTGAGTTTCTTCCTTTTCCTCAGATTTTGCGCCTTGAAGGCGGTAGCTGTATCCTGCAACATCCGCCCCCTGCTTATTCAAAGGACGGAATTCAAGGCATGCTGGACGCCAACGCAACCAACATTACCCTCACGCTCGAAGGCGCCAACGCCGACCTGCAAGTCCTCAGTTTCACCGGTCGCGAAGCCAGTACGGCCGCATCAAAGTACAATTCCACTGGGACCGCTAAGGGCTCGTGGAATCTAGGTATCAATATTGCCCTAGGACCAGATATTGCCAAAAAAATTGTGCACCTTGTCGCTAAAAACGAGCGTAGGTATAACTTTTCGTTAAACAGCGCAGGGGCCGCAGACATAATTCTGCCCGGCGTTCACTCTGATTTAGGGGGGGGTATCTACCAAAAGCTACTGAAAAAGTGCTGATTAGTAAGCCACGTCGAAGCGACGTCGAGCGGAGATCAATGGCGACCGAAGCTAATAGTTACAAACTCGCACAGCAGGATCTTCGCCGCATCCAAGATCAGATGGCTCAGTACGATTTGTCTCTCGAACTTCGGACGTGGGAGGTAAATTTTAACAGCGTGAACAGAGATGATCGAACCCCGAAAAAGCATGTCTATGCGGCAGTAAGCAGCCAACGCGAAGTGCGTAGTGAACTGTCATTGGTCTATCTGCGGATTATGCGTGAACTGGCTGTCGAGAATGACGTCCCGTTCGCGGAAATCTCTGATAACGATCCGAGACTTGCTCTACCAACGGAACTAGATGAGATTTCTGAAAAATTAATGGCATACGCATTGGGCATGACCAAAACAATTGGCCTGACCCTGCAACAAAACAACTATTGTTTCAGCGTTATGTTCATCTATCTGACAACTGGAATGCTGCGAAGGGATTAAACAACAGTGATCTTGGCATACTGTTCATTAATCGCCCTAATGACAACCTGCTTCGGACGGTTCATCCAAATGAGTAGTTTTACTCGCTTCCTGCTTGCCGCCATGTTGTTGGTGGGATCAACCTTTACAAACGCAGGTTCGTTGCCATATGACGCTTGGCGCTTAGGTTTTTCAGCTCCTGACTACATGGAAGTTTGGGTTGAAACTGCAGATGTCATCGATATGCAGGGGCAGGTATATCGACGGGCAATGAGCGGAGTTTCCGCTATTCAGACTCCTAAAAATAATGCGGGCAACCCAAAGGGCTGGCCAAAAAGATCGGGCTGGGGAAAAGGCAAGTACGTTACCGGTGCAGATTTACCAAAAAAGATTTTTGTACGTTGGCAATCATTGGCGGAGCCGCAGACTTACCAAGTCGGAATCGATATACCTGAATCAACCCAAGAAATTATGCGTACAGCTGAAAAAACTTATTGCGAAGCTACAGGTAAGTGGACGACGGGTTACAGAAAAGCAATTGCAATCGGTCTCGCGCCGGGTGGCATCGTAAAAGTGTGGGTGCTTGGCCCATGTCTGGCACCAATCGAGGTCACGCAAGTGAAGGCCGAGGTTGACCCACGTGGGCCATACGAAGGCAAATCGGGTGGTCGATACGATTCGCTCTCAAAGAATTCAAAAGAATACGTCGAGACGTTCGGCGTGCCGTATGGCTCTTGGTGATGTAAGAGCGCCGGCTTGATCTATAAATTAACGATGCTGTGGGCTAAAAGTACGATGGAACAAAGTCCTCGGCAGCCAGACCGCGATCGTCACCGGGCCTGCGGGTGAAGAAATCCACTGCGACCAATACGGCCGCATCAAGGTGCAATTCCACTGGGACCGCGACGGCCAGTCCAACGACAAAACCACCTGCTGGATGCGCGTCGCCAGCGGCTGGGCTGGCGCAGCCTACGGCGGCATCGCCATCCCGCGCATCGGCATGGAAGTCCTCGTCACCTTCCTCGAAGGCGATCCCGACCAGCCACTGGTCACCGGATGCCTGTACCACAAGGAAAACGTCGTTCCCTACGACCTGCCAGCGAACAAAACCCGCGGCACCTTCAAGACCCTGAGCTCACCGGGCGGCAAGGGCTACAACGAATTCCGCATCGAGGACAAGAAAGGCGTCGAGCAGATCTACATCCATGCCCAGCGCGATTGGGATGAGAACATTGAGCACGATCAGAAGATCCGGGTGGGCAATGAACGGCACGACACCGTTGAAGCCAATACGCTGAGCGAGTTCAAGGTTGAAGAGCACCGGATTACGCATCTGGATCGCAAGAGCGAGATGCGTGCGAATGATCACCTGACGGTTGCAGTGACCCAGCACCTTAAGGTCGGGACTGCGCAGTTTGTTGAGGCAGGCACCGAGATTCACTACCACGCTGGCGAGAAGCTGGTGGTAGAGGGCGCGATGGAGCTCACGGCCAAGGCTGGCGGGAGTTTTGTGAAGGTCGATGCGGGTGGGGTGACCATTAGTGGTGCCGAGGTGAAGACCAACTCGGGTGGCGCACCCGGCTCAGGCACCGGGATTGCAATCCTCGCCCCGCTCATTCCAGGTCTCGCGGCGATCGATAACGCCGGACGTCTGCTGCAAACCCGCGTCAATCAAATGATGCAGGCAGAGTCCCTCGCCGTGACGCCGAAACTCAAAGCACCTACCGGCATCTGCGTCGAATGTCTGAAGAAAGCCATGCGCGAAAAACTCGCCCTGCAATCGGGGGCCAATTGATGACAAAGAGTGACGCGGCGAAAGCCTGGAGCGAAGCGCAAAAGAATGCTCAGTCGATATTCGCGATCGTTGAAACCGGCCTGTTGCCGGACCAAGCTCGATTGCAGTTCGCCACGCTGAAAGACGGGGCGTTTCTCACTCCGTCCCGTGGCTGCGCCCTATCAATTTCTCATCAAACCTGCGCCTTCCAACTCAACATCTGCTGCTGTGCCACCTGCAGCAAATCATTGCCATCCTGCGTCAGCAGGTAAAGCGCATGGGTGATGTGTGGAATGTCTTGCACGTCGGCGTGTTTGAAGCATAGGCAATGCAGCGTTTCGAGCAGGTCGGCGGCGGCGCGGATACGCTGGACGGCGGCTTCGAGGATGTCTTTAGGGTTGGCTTGGGTGTCGATGAGCAGCGTAGGGGTTTCGGTGACGTTGCTGCTGAGGGGGAGATAGCGGTTTTGTAGCAGTTTGATTATTGGCATATTGATTACTCGATTGTTTCAAAAGTAACCGCCGACACCGTGACCAAACGATGGGAGGCGGACCGTGTACAGGCTTGGTCAACCGAGAACAATCAACTCAGCTCGCCCGAAGGCGTCCTGCACACGGCCGCCACAGCTATGCACTTCACGGTCAAAGAACTCCGCGGAGCAGATAATGGCACATATGCAATCGATTATTCCCGGGTGACCAAACCCGAACCACTGATTTTGCAGCGGCAACCGACAATAACCGCCCCGCTCCAGCCGCCGAAAGCAGACAAGGCACCAGCCTTTGTAGGAATTCGCCAAACCTCTCGAAGAAATTCGCCCACTCCCTGACAGCCGGCGTTCAGCTCGGTTAACCATCCCTTAACGCCGCGGTCAAAAACTCTACTGAACCGCACGCCCTCAGCCATTCTGGCTGTTGCCCAGTGCGGCAGGTTCGGGTGAATCACGCCGAACTCTAGAACCGCCACACGGGAGTCCTTTCATGAACATTCGCCCTTTATTGCTCACCGCTGCCCTCGCCTGCACCGCGTTCGCCGGGCTGGCCCAAGCCAATGACACGTCCGCCACATCCAAAGCCGTGCCGTATGAGTACGGCATGCCGCTGCATGTGGCCAAGGTGGTGTCGTTGACCGAAACGCCAACGCAAACCTGCAAGGTGGTCACGGCCGACATGAAGTACATCGACAACGCCGGTAAGCCTGAGGAAATCAGCTACCGGAAATTGTCTGACGCGTGCAACTTCCAGAACTGACAGAAAACTCTGATTTGCGGGTCGGCGGTAGGCGTGGGGTGGTTTCGGCAGGTATGCTCGCAACCCTCCTCACTGCCGCAAGGATTCGCCATGCAGTTGTCGTTTCGCACGTTGTCGATCATTACTTCATCCTTGTGTTTTGTGCTGACGCTGGCCTGGGGACTGTTCCCGGACATACTGCTGGCGATCTGGAGTATTGAATATTCCGAAGGCGCCGGGTTTGTCGCGCGGCGTGGCGCGGTGTTGTTTGCAGCGTTGGGGGTGATGTTTTATCTGGCGCGCAATGCGCCGCCGTCAGTGGCACGAAGTGCACTGAGCAACGGTTTTACCATCGGTTGTTTTGGTTTGGCGGTGCTGGGTTTCGGCGAATGGCTGAATGGCCATGCTGGCCCCGGGATTCTGCTCGCGGTGCTGGTCGAGTTCGCGCTGGGCCTTGGTTTTGTGCAGGCCCGGCGCGTGACGGTCGAACTGAGTGAAACAGTCGGTTAAATCGCCCGCGATCGCGGACTGTAGTGATGCTGAGTAGTTTGTCGGGTCAGATCCGATCGCAGCCCTGCAATCAGCTCGTTTATTTCACGACAGCCATTGAGGTGGCTGGCGTCGATGCCGCTGACCAGCAAATCGACCTGATCGGTCTGGTGATCGCCGAAAACCTTGACGGTCATCGACAAATCCGGCGACAGCGTGCACTGGCAGCGTTTCGGCAGAAAACTGCTTTCAATGATATTGCGTAGTTCCAAGGCAGACAGAAACATGGCGAAACCCTCTCCTTACTGTGAGATGCCAATCAAGTATTCACGCTGACCGTTGCGGCCCCTGCACGGGTGTGTCCCCGCTGTTTCCTTGGGTGTGGCAAGCGGTGGTACTGCGAAATGCCCATTGGAGTGTAGGCGCCCAAACCCTGTGCGCCGCACTGAAAAGACGCATAAAGCGTGCCTTTCATCGGGTCAATCTGACCTACTTGTAAATCATGGGCTTAGCCCGCTGGCCGGTATTGGGCCAGTTGCAAAATGCCAGAAACGCCTTTCTCTGCGTTGCATTTTGCAATCTCTTGCGGGTTTGCATTCAGCGCCCTTGGCAGTAAGAATGCTGGTTATCCACCCTACACCCGCAAGGAGGCTTCCATGGGTTCTTTACGCGCTCACGCGACCACCGGGCTGATCATCGCCAGCCTGTCCACCCTCGCCCACGCTGCCAAACTTGAAGACGTCGCGCCTTACCCGAAGGCTGAAGCCGGTTTCACCCGTCAGGTCATTCACCTGCCCAAGCAGGAGCAGGAAGAAAACTTCCAGGTAGAAATTCTCGCCGGCAAAACCCTGGAAGTGGATTGCAACCGCCAGCGTCTGGGCGGTGTGCTCGACGAGAAGAATCTCGAAGGCTGGGGATATCCGTTCTATCGGCTGGAAAAAGTCGTCGGTCCGATGAGCACGATGATGGCCTGCCCGCCAGGCTCGCAGAAAAAACGCGCCTTCGTGCCCGTCGTCGGTGATGGCTTCATGCTGCGCTATAACAGCAAATTGCCGGTCGTGGTATATGCCCCTGCGGATGTTGAGGTGCGTTATCGCATCTGGTCTGCGTCGGACAAAGTCGGTACAGCCCTTGCTGAATAACCTGAGCCAGGAGCGCAGCGCGTGATTACCTGCCACGTCAGATACGTCATCGATCCTTATCAACTGACCGAGTTCGAGGCCTACGCCAAGGCCTGGCTCGGCATTGTCGAGCGCTTGGGCGGCACGCATCACGGCTACTTTCTGCCGTCCGAAGGCGCGAGCAACATCGCTTATTGCCTGTTCAGTTTTCCTTCGCTGGCAGATTACGAAAGCTATCGACACATCGCGCTGACAGATCCGGAAAGCACAGCGCTGGTCGCTGGTCTGGTCGAGAAGAAATTCATCGTCAGTTACGAGCGCAGTTTCCTGCGCCCATTGCTGCCCTGATCCGCATTACGCCGGAGCGCCGTACACAGCGGCGCGCTCGGCGACGTGGCGCAGACTGTCGAAGTTGATATTGGCGCCCGAGTCGATGGCGACGAATGTCTGATCACGAGCGCGGGTTCGTGCGACGTATTGTTTGATTCCCGCAACCGCCAACGCGCCAGAAGGTTCGGTGATCGAGCGGGTATCGTCGTAGATGTTCTTGATCGCCGCACAGAGGTCATCGTTGCTGACCGTGATCACCTCGTCCACACAGAAGCGGCACACTTGAAATCCGTACTCGCCGATCTGCGCCACGGCTACGCCATCGGCGAAGGTGCCGACGTTGGGCAGCACCACACGGTGATCCGCGGTCATGGCTGCCTTCAGGCACGCCGAGTGCTCGGATTCAACGCCGATGATCCGGACTTCCGGCCGCAGGTATTTGATATAGGCCGCGATGCCGGCGATCAAGCCGCCACCGCCTACCGGGATAAAGATCGCGTCCAGCGCGCCCTGGTGCTGACGAAGGATTTCCATGGCCACCGTGCCCTGCCCGGCAATGACATCCGGGTCATCGAAAGGAGACACGAAGGTGCGCCCGGTTTGCTCGGCCAGTTGCAGCGCATGGGCTAGGGCAAACGGAAAACTTTCGCCATGCAGCAGCGCGTCGGCACCGCGACTGCGCACGCCGATGACTTTCAGCTCGGGAGTCGTGGACGGCATGACGATCGTGGCGGCGATGCCCAGCTCGCGCGCCGCCAGCGCTACACCTTGCGCATGATTGCCGGCAGATGCGGTGATCACTCCGCGCGCTTTCTGCTCTTCACTCAGCTGCACGAGTTTGTTGTAAGCGCCGCGAATCTTGAAGGAAAACGTCGGTTGCAAGTCTTCACGCTTAAGCAGAATCCGGTTACCCAACGTTTCGGACAGCGCTGGTGCCGCTTGCAGCGGCGTACGCACGGCAATGTCATACACCGGTGCAGCAAGGATCTTTTTCACGTAATGCTCAAGCAACGCTTGCTGGTCATCGGTGTATGTCATGTTCAGCTCCTTGATAGCGATTTCATTCACTTATGTAGGAGTTGCCGGAGGCTCCTACATGAGCGGTGTTTCGAAAACCCTGGAGACAGAAAGTAAAAACCCGCCTCTAGGGCGGGTTGGGTGCTGCAGTCGTGAGCTAGCCCGCCAAATGAGGAATGGCGGTAATAATGCTTGGCTGGCAGCGCAATACGGTGGAAGTCATGGGCAGAAATTAGCTTGAGCGTCGCCGGCAAGTCAATGGTCAATTTTGCCTGACATCTGTAGGCTGGCGATTCCGCTCATCAATTCAAGGAACGAATGCATGATGTCTGTCGCCCTGCCCCTCACGGCTTTGCTTGCGTTTACCGGCTACACCGTTTCGGTGATGCTCCAGGCTGAACAATCGTTGATCGACTTCGGTATCAGTCTGATGTCGCGCCCGGATACCGCGCAAGTGGTGATTGATTTGTACCTGCTGGCGACGTTGGCCGGGGTATGGATGGTCAAGGATGCGCGGTCTCGCGGGCAGGCGGTTTGGTCGGTGGTGCCCTATTTGTTGCTAACGGCGGTTTTTGTCTCGATCGGGCCGTTGTTGTATCTGGTGGTGCGCGGGATACGGGAACGGCGCAAAGGGCTGGATGTGGCGCAAGTGCGCTGATTCGGAGCATTTGGCGCTACGGATATTGCTATCGCGAGCAGGCTCACTCCTACAGGTGAGCATTCCAAATGTAGGAGTGAGCCTGCTCGTGATAGGGCATTCTGAGTCATCACATAATCATCTGGCCAACCGCCGCAGACCAAACAGCATCCCGCCCGCCCCAAGCAGCATCACCGTCAGAAACAACGGATACGACACCCACCACGGCGTCCCGGCCGTCATCATGCTGAATTCCGACATGCCACCGATGCTCGCAATCAGGTTCAACGGCAAAAACACTACGTTGATCAACGTCAGCTTGCGTAACAGGTTGTTCATGCTGTTGTTCATCAGATTGCCGCGCGCATCGATCAGCCCGGAAAACACCGTCGAATAGATTTCCGCCTGTTTGTAGCACTGGTTGTTCTCGATAATCAGATCGTCGATCAGGCCGATCGCTTCGCTGCTGAAAAGCTGTTTCTCGGCATGATTGCGCAGGCGTGTCAGCACGGCACCGTTGCTGTGCAGGGCGTTGATGTAATAGATCAGGCTTTCGCTGAGGTTGAACATCTGCACCAGATGCTGGTTCTGCATCGAGGCATTGAATTTCTGCTGCAACTCACGGGCGACCAGTTTGATCACCTTCAAATGGCCGAGGTAGTGATGGATGTTGTTGAACAGCAGATCGAGCAACACATCCAGCGGTGTGTTTAACGGCTGACGGGTGCCGAGGCCATGCAATGGCGTGTCATCGGTGGCAATCACCAGCAATTGCCCCGGCGAAAACAACAACCCGCAAGACGAAACCTCGAAAGCCAGACTGCCGCCACCGGAATAATTTTCCGGACGTTTCCAGATCAGGAACAGATGATCCGGGTGAAACTCGATCCGCGACACTTCGTCCGGGTCCAGCGCCGAGGCCAATGCGTGCTCGTCGACCTTGAAATGACTGTGAAGCAGATCACGCTCGGCCGCGTCAGGGTTGCTGAACAGCATCACCCCGGCGTCCAGTCGTTCGACCCGCTGCAACGCGCCGTGGCTCAGTGCAAAGCTGTTGATCATCGGCGGATCACCAGGCCTGGCCGCGACGCTTCAGCTCCAGCCGTCGCACAAACTCTTCCAGCACCAGTGAATACAAATCGTCCTGCAGGTAAGCGTCTTCGATGCCGGCGTCGAGGTTAGGATTGTCGTTGACCTCGATCACCACCACTTTGTTGCCCGCCTGTTTCAGGTCGACGCCGTAGAGACCATCGCCGATCAGATTGGCCGTCTTTACCGCCAGTTCGACCACTGCGCGCGGCGCTTCATGAACCGCCAAGGTGCGACATTCACCGTTGATGTCCTGCCCCTTGGCTTTGTGGTTGTAGATCTGCCAGTGGCCCTTGGACATGAAGTATTGGCAGGCAAAGATCGGCTTGCGGTTGAGGACGCCGATACGCCAGTCGTACTCGGTGTAGAAAAACTCCTGAGCCAGCAACAGCACCGAGTGCTCGAACAGTTCAGCGGTGGCTTCAAGCAGCGCCTGCTGGCTTTCGACCTTGATCACGCCGCGCGAAAAACAGCCGTCGGGGATCTTCAGTACCAGCGGAAAGCCCAGACGTTCGCCAACTCGCTCAAAGTCCTCGGGTCGCTCCTTGTAGAGAATTTCGGTGGCGGGCATGCCCAACTGATGGCTGTTGAGCAGGTCGGTCAGATAAACCTTGTTGGTACAACGCAAGATCGACGCTGGGTCGTCCATCACCACCAGCCCCTCGCTTTCAGCCTTTTTCGCAAAACGGTAGGTATGGTTGTCGACACTGGTGGTTTCGCGGATCAATAAACCGTCGTACTCGGCCAGACGCGCGTAGTCCTTGCGTTCGATCAGTTCGACATCGATGCCCATGCCCTTGCCCACCCGCACGAAGTTTTCCAGCGCCTTGCTGTTCGAAGGGGGTAATGCTTCTTGCGGATCATGCAGGATCGCCAGGTCATATCGGGCCACTTGCCGTGAACGCGGCACACGCCAGACTTTACGACTGAAACTGTCCAGAGCATTGGCAAACTGGTCTTCCTGATCATCGCGTAACTTGTGCAAGGCACCGGACTTTATGCCCTCTATGTGCCAACCATTGGTTCGACGAAACTCAACTAGCAGGATCGGACAGGGAAACACTTCAAATAACTGACGAGCGAGATCCTGCAAGGGTTCGATATGTGTCCGGCCAAAATAAAGTGTCAGCGTGAAGCCTTCTGTATCGCTATAGAGATGATGACTCAGGGCTTTTTCGAGAGTTTTATCCAGGTCGTCCAGGGCCAGGCCGTAGAGTGATTTTTTAGTCAGTTCACTGATCGTACGTACCGATGGAATAACCTTGTGGCCGCGAGCTTCAGCCAGCAGCGAGCAGTAGTAGCCGTGGCCCAGATACTTGTAACTGCGGCACAGATTGATCACCTGAACCCGCTTGCCCGCCTCGCCTTCACGGGTTTGCTCAAGGTATTCCTGCGCCGTGATGATGTCTTCGCTGGGGAAGTACGAAGCCCAGTCTTCCTTGCGCTCGACAATGATCAGCACCTGACTGGAAGTTCTAACCGTTGAATTTAAAAAAGTTGCCGTCGGCAAACTTTGCTCGGATACTTCGCGCCAATGACCCTGTACCGCTGACATAGAGATTGATCCGTTGGAGAACAAGACCATTTCTATTAAGCACGAAGTTTTTCGAAAGTCCCGTTTCGTTACGCAACTTTTACGGTGGTCATATGAGTGCTGTTTTTCGTTTGGCGGTAGTTGAAGATTTGCCGGCGTTGCTGGCATTGGAAATGCAATGCTTCACTACCGATCGGCTCACCAGTCGCAGCTTCCAGTGGATGATCACCCGGGCTAACGGACAGTTGCTGGTGGCAGAATCCAGCGGCCAGTTGCTGGGTTACGCACTGGTGTTGTTTCATCGCGGCACATCACTGGCGCGGTTGTACTCGATTGCCATTGCCGCCGAGTCGCGCGGCAGCGGATTGGGCAAACAACTGCTGCAACGGATCGAGGTCGTTGCCCTTGAGCATGATTGCGCCTACCTGAGGCTGGAAGTACGCACTGACAACCCGGCTGCGATTGCCCTGTACGAGCGCAACGGCTACCGGCGCTTCGCGGTGATTCACGATTACTACGAAGACCATGCCGATGCACTGCGCCTGGAAAAACGCATCCTCGAGCATCGCGACTCGCGCAGCATCAAAGTGCCCTACTACCCGCAAACCACCGAATTTACCTGCGGCCCGGCCTGCCTGCTGATGGCCATGGGTGCGTTACAGGCCCAGCGTTTACTGGAACGTCGCGAGGAACTGCAGATCTGGCGTGAAGCGACCACGGTGTTCATGACTTCCGGCCATGGCGGATGCAGCCCGCAAGGATTGGCGCTGGCCGCTTGGCGACGGGGTTTTAAGGTACGCCTGCAGTTGAGTCTGACCGGGGCGTTGTTTCTCGATGGCGTGCGCGATGCGCATAAAAAAGACGTCATGCGCTTGGTGCACGAGGAGTTCATGGCGCAATTGGCGGAGTGCGACGTCGAGCAGGTGATCGGTGTTGCCCTGGACCTCCCGCGGTTACTCGCGGCTGGGGGACAGCCGCTGGTGTTGATCAGCAGCTATCGGCTGACTCGTTCCAAGTCCCCGCACTGGGTGATGGTCACCGACTGTGATGAGGACTTTGTTTATCTGCATGATCCGGATGTCGATCACAGCCAGCATCGCCAGCCGATGGACTGCCAGCACGTGCCTGTCAGCCATGAAGAGTTCGAAAAAATGTGCCGATTTGGCCGGGAAAAGTTGCGTTCAGCAGTCGTCCTGTTCTCCCGCGAAACATAAGCCCCATCCGTATCTGTAGGAGCTGCCGAGTGCAACGAGGCTGCGATCTTTTGATCTTGTTTTTTAAAATCAAAAGATCGCAGCCTCGTTGCACTCGGCAGCTACAGGGGATGGCGGTCAAGGTGTGGGTTTGAGGCCTAGTTTGTAGAGGGAGCCGTTCGACTCATCCGTGAGTACATACAAGTAGCCGTCCGGGCCTTGGCGTACGTCGCGGATGCGCTGTTTGAGTTCGCCGAGCAAGCGCTCCTCATGCACAACCTTGTCGCCATCGAACTGCAAGCGGATCAGTTCCTGCGTCACCAGCGCGCCGATAAACGCATTGTGTTGCCACGGTTTGAAGCGGTCACCGTCGTAGAACGCCATACCGCTGACACCCGGTGACTTTTCCCAGACATGATGTGGCGCAACCGTGCCTTCGACGGTCTTGCCTTGCGCCTCAGGGATCGGCTGCATGGAATAATTGATGCCATGGGTCGCCAACGGCCAGCCGTAGTTCTTGCCGCGCTCGATGATGTTGACCTCGTCGCCACCGCGCGGGCCGTGTTCATTTTCCCAAAGCGTGCCGTTCCACGGATTCAGTGCTGCGCCTTGCGGGTTGCGGTGGCCGTAGGACCAGATCTCCGGACGCACGCCGGACTGACCGACAAACGGGTTGTCGTCTGGCACTCTGCCGTCGGGATAGATGCGCACGACCTTGCCTTGCAGTTTGTCGAGGTCCTGCGCGGTTGGCCGGTCGTTGTTTTCGCCGAGGGTGATGAACAGATAGCCGTCACGGTCGAACACCAGACGCGAACCAAAGTGATTGCCTACCGAAAGTTTCGGTTCCTGGCGGAAGATCACTTTGAAATCCTTGAGCGACTTCAGGTCATCCGACAGTCGCCCACGCCCCACCGCCGTGCCAGCCTTGTCGCCAGCACCGCCGCCCTCGGCGTAAGACAAGTACACCAGGCGATCCTGTCTGAAGTCCGGCGACAACACTACGTCGAGCAAACCACCCTGGCCCTTGGCCCAGACTTGCGGCACACCGCTGATCGGTGCTGACAGCTTGCCATCGACACCCACCACCCGCAGGTTGCCCGGGCGCTCAGTCACCAGCATGCCTTGGCGATCCGGCAGAAACGCCAAGGCCCATGGATGTTCAAGACCTTGGGTAATCGTGGTGACTTCAAGAGTGCCCTGTTCGCTTTGCAATTCTTTGGGCGCTGCGGCAAACGCTGGAGCACTGATCAGTGCGCCGACGCAAAGGCTGGCTAGAAGGGTTTTACGCAACATGCACGATTCCTTTTGTTCGTCTCAAGGCTGACAGGCTTCAGTCCTGTCGTTTAACGGGTAGTACCGGTGCTTCGTGAAGGTGGATTGGGGATGAAGGTTGGCGGTGTACTCGGCACCGAGCGGATTGGCTGACCATTGCCGATACCACGGTTTTCGAGGGTCGGCGGGCGCGGCGCCGGCACAGTGTTGGGGCCACGGATCGGCGGTGCACTGGGTTGAGTGCCCTGCATGCTGTTGGGGTTGGCCCGGCGGATCGGACTGTTGTAGGGATTGTTGCTGTTGCCGGTCGGACTTTGTGCCAGCAGCAGCGTGGAGGACGGCACGTCCGCATGAGCCCAGCCCGCACCGAGGCTGAGAAAAGCGATGACAAACAGAAATCGGTTCATGGGGCGGCCTCTCGATGCGCCAGGGATAGTGCGTTCGAGTCCACGCTACGCCCAGGGTTCGGATTTGTTAAGTCACAGCCTTTAAACAACATGTAACACGGCTTGACCAAGTCAGCGGCGGCCGCCGCAATCACTGGAAACTTTCGCCCAGCGTAACAGGTCACCTGATCATCACTCGGAGAACTCACCATGGCTCGGGCAATCTGGAAAGGCGCGATCAGTTTCGGACTGGTACACATCCCCGTCGCGCTGGTCTCGGCGACCTCGTCTCAAGGCGTCGATTTCGACTGGCTCGACAGCCGCAGCATGGATCCGGTGGGCTACAAACGCGTAAACAAAGTGACCGGCAAAGAAGTCACCAAAGAGCACATTGTCAAAGGCGTGGCCTACGAAAAGGGTCGCTATGTGGTGCTTAGCGAAGAAGAAATCCGTTCAGCGCACCCGGTCTCAACGCAAACCATTGATATCTTTTCCTTTGTCGATGCCGAGCAAATCCCCCTGCAAAACATCGACACACCTTATTACTTGGCACCCGACAAGCGCGGCGGCAAGGTGTATGCGCTGCTGCGTGAGACGCTGAGCAAAACCAACAAGGTTGCCCTCGCCCGTGTGGTTTTACATACCCGCCAGTATCTGGCGGCGTTGATGCCGCTGGAATCGGCGCTGGTGCTGGTAAAGCTGCGTTGGCCGCAGGAGGTGCGCAGCCTCGATGAACTGGCACTGGGCAGTGAGGTGACCAAGCCGCAACTGGCCAAAGGTGAGCTGGACATGGCCAAGCGACTGGTGCAGGACATGAGCGCAGACTGGAAACCCGAGGATTACAAGGACGAGTTTGAAGACAAGATCATGGCCCTCGTTGAGAAAAAGGCCCATGAAGGCAAGATCGAAGATGTCGAGACGGTGGGTGGCGAGGAAGAGCGCAAGTCTGCGGATGTGATTGATTTGACGGAACTGCTCAAGCGCAGTCTGGGCGGGAAAGCGGCGCCGAAGCCGAAAGCCAAGGCTGCGCCGGCGAAGAAAACGAAGAAAGCGTCAGGCAACTGACAGGTTGTTTTTGCGAGAGTCGTAGCACTCCGACGCGACGCAAACCCAATGCAGGAGCTGCGGCACGCTGCGATCTTTTGACTTTGATCTCTCTACTGCAAGATCAAAAGATCGCAGCCTCGTTGCACTCGACAGCTCCTACAGAAATCAAATGATCCGTCAGATCAGAATGAAGATCGCCAGCAAACTGCCGAAGATCGCCCACTTTTCCATGTAGTACAGCTTGCGATTGCGTTTTTTCAGCTCTTTGCCACGCAAACGAATCTTGTAGATTTTGGTGAAAAGGCGATTGATACCACCGGTGCGGTCACCGGCATCGTTCGGCGCACCCGCCGCCGACATCACGGTGCGACTGAACCAGCTGTTGAACGCCGCCGCCCAGCGGTACTTCAGCGGACGCTCGATGTCACAAAACAGGATGATCCGGTTCTGGTCGGTGGTGTTTTCCGCGTAATGAATGAAGGTCTCGTCGAACATCACCGCTTCGCCGTCGCGCCAGTGATAGTTCTCGCCGTCGACGTTGATGTAGCAACCGGCATCGTTCGGCGTTTCCAGGCCCAGGTGATAGCGGTAGGAGCCGGCATAGGGATCACGGTGGCGCACCAGTTTCGAACCCGGTGGCAACTCGGCAAACATCGCCGCCTTGATCGAACCGATGCTTTGCACCAGTTCAGTGGTGCGCGGGCACAGTTTCATGGCGGACGGATGGCTTTCGCCGTACCACTTCAGGTAGAAACGCTTCCAGCCGGTTTTGAAGAACGAGTTGAAGCCGACGTCATCGTACTGGTTCGAGCGCTTGATCTCGCCGGCGCGCAGCAAATTCTGGCCTTCTTCGCGAATCTCCTGCCAATGCGCCTGCAACGGGCTCAGATCAGGAAATTCCGCCGGATCGAGAAAAGGCTTGTTGGGCTTTTTCGAGAACAGGTAAAGGAAGCAGTTGATCGGCGCGAGAAACGTCGAGTGATCGCTGAGTTGGCGACCCAGTTTGTGACGCACACGGCCACGAAGATGAACGTATGCAATCGAAATGACATAAATAGCAGCAATGATGAGTTTCACGGAAATCGTCACACGTCAGAAGTGAACAAACTGCGCGCCTGGCGGCCTGAGGCCCAGCGTCTGATGCAGTGGTCTGATTACAAATGGCACATCCATGAGCCCGCGCCGTTCTGGGGCGCTGGGTGAATGGATGGCATTTTAGCCACACTTTGTAACCGATGGTGAGCCTTCATCTGTGAAAATCTGTCTCGCGAGCATGCCAATCGGCGATCGTGACGTCATCGCCCTATCGTTTAAAGAGCCAGACCAGTACAATCGCCGCCAAACTTTACGCGCCCCCCTTGGTTGATGACGGGTCTTTCCCGCTTCAGCGCACTTTGACTCGGGCCAAGCGCTCCAGCCGCACCCTCGCTACTCGAATGCTTCGCAGGAAAAACACTTGATCTCTACAGCTAACATCACGATGCAGTTCGGCGCCAAGCCGCTCTTCGAAAACGTTTCGGTAAAATTCGGCGCGGGCAACCGCTACGGCCTGATCGGCGCCAACGGTTGCGGCAAGTCGACCTTCATGAAAATCCTCGGTGGCGATCTTGATCCGACCGGCGGCCAGGTCATGCTCGAGCCGAACGTGCGTCTGGGTAAATTGCGCCAGGATCAGTTCGCCTACGAAGAATTCACCGTGATCGATACCGTGATCATGGGTCACGAAGAGCTGTGGAAGGTCAAGGCCGAGCGCGACCGCATCTACTCGCTGCCGGAAATGTCTGAAGAAGACGGCATGGCCGTGGCCGAGCTGGAAACCGAATTCGCTGAAATGGACGGTTACACCGCCGAATCCCGTGCCGGTGAGCTGTTGCTGGGCCTGGGCATCGGCATCGAGCAACACTTCGGTCCGATGAGCGAAGTTTCGCCAGGCTGGAAACTGCGTGTATTGCTGGCGCAGGCACTGTTTTCCGATCCGGAAGTGCTGTTGCTCGACGAACCGACCAACCACCTGGACATCAACACCATTCGCTGGCTGGAGAACATCCTGACCCAGCGTAGCAGCCTGATGATCATCATCTCTCACGACCGTCACTTCCTGAACAGCGTGTGCACGCACATGGCTGACCTGGATTACGGCGAGCTGCGCCTGTTCCCGGGCAACTACGACGAGTACATGACCGTGGCGACCCAGTCCCGCGAGCAACTGCTGTCGGACAACGCCAAGAAGAAAGCGCAGATTACCGAGCTGCAATCGTTCGTCAGCCGCTTCTCGGCCAACGCCTCGAAAGCCAAGCAGGCCACGTCCCGCGCCAAAGCGATCGACAAGATCCAGCTGGCCGAGGTCAAGCCTTCGAGCCGTGTCAGCCCGTTCATCCGTTTCGATCAGAACAAGAAGCTGCACCGCCAGGCTGTCATGGTCGAGAAGATGGCCAAAGGTTTCGACGGCAAGCCGCTGTTCAAGGACTTCAGCTTCCAGGTTGAAGCTGGCGAGCGCGTAGCGATCATCGGTCCGAACGGTATCGGCAAGACCACCCTGCTGCGCACCCTGGTCAATGAACTGACCCCGGACGCGGGTAGCATCAAGTGGACCGATGCCGCCGAGCTGGGCTACTACGCCCAGGATCACGCTCACGACTTCGAAGACGACGTCAGCCTGTTCGACTGGATGGGTCAATGGACTCAGGGCGAACAGATGATTCGCGGCACTTTGGGCCGCATGCTGTTCTCCAACGACGAGATCCTCAAGTCGGTCAAAGTGATTTCCGGTGGTGAGCAAGGTCGCATGCTGTTCGGCAAGCTGATCCTGCAAAAGCCGAACGTGCTGATCATGGACGAACCGACCAACCACTTGGACATGGAATCGATCGAGGCGCTGAACCTGGCGCTGGAAAACTACCCGGGCACGCTGATCTTCGTCAGCCACGACCGTGAGTTCGTATCGTCCCTGGCCACGCGCATCATCGAGCTGACGCCGGATGGCGTGACCGACTTCAGCGGCACCTACGATGACTACCTGCGTAGCCAGGGTGTGGTGTTCTAAAAAGCAGCTTCTAGTGTTGAGCTGTTAGCTTCAAGCTAAAGCCCTGTCCATGTGACGGGGCTTTTTGCATTTCAGGGTGAGGGATTTGCGGGTGCGGCTACCTTCGCGAGCAGGCTCGCTCCCACAGGTGAATGCACTCCAAAGGTGGGAGCGAGCCTGCTCGCGAAAGGGCCATCAGCAGCAACATCAACCCCCAGGAAAAATAGTTAGCCTGCTTCCTTTTATTTCACGCCCACGCCATGATGCGAACTCTCCCACCGCCGCCCGCGAACGAGTCCTCATGTCTGCGCAGCAACAGCCCCCACAAACCTCCATGGCGATCACCTTGCAGATCGTCTCCATCGTTTTCTACACGTTTGTCGCCTTCCTCTGCATCGGCCTGCCGATTGCGGTGTTGCCGGGTTACGTGCATGAACAACTGGGTTTCAGCGCGATCATCGCCGGGCTGGTGATCGGCTCGCAGTACCTTGCCACCCTGCTCAGCCGGCCGATGGCCGGGCGCATGTCGGACACCATCGGCACCAAACGGGCGATCATTTACGGTTTGTGGGGGATCGTGCTGAGTGGCGTGCTGACGCTGATTTCGACGTTGCTGCAAAGCTTTCCGCTCACGAGTCTGTTGATCCTGATTGTCGGTCGTCTACTGCTGGGTATCGCTCAGGGGCTGATCGGCGTCGGCACCATCAGTTGGTGCATGGGCCAGGTTGGTGTCGAACACACGGCGAAATCGATTGGCTGGAACGGCATTGCGTCTTACGGTGCGATTGCCATCGGCGCGCCACTGGGCGTGGTGATGGTTGCCGCTTACGGTTTCACCAGCCTCGGTATTGCGCTGTCGGTGCTGGCGGCGGGCGCGCTGCTGCTGATTCGCAACAAACCGTCGGTGCCGGTGATTCGCGGCGAACGGCTGCCGTTTTGGGCAGTGTTCGGGCGGATTGCACCGTTTGGCGCCAGCCTGACGCTGGCCTCGATCGGCTACGGCACGCTGACCACCTTCATCACCCTTTATTACCTCAATCGCGGCTGGACCGGCGCGGCGTACTGCCTGACGGTGTTTGGCGTGTGCTTCATCCTGTCGCGTCTGCTGTTTATCTCGGCGATCAGTCGCTTCGGCGGCTTCACCTCGGCCATCGCCTGCATGACCATCGAAACCGTAGGGCTGGTGATGCTGTGGCTGGCGCCTTCTACTGCTTTTGCCCTGGTCGGCGCCGGACTGGCGGGATTTGGCTTGTCGCTGGTGTATCCGGCGCTGGGTGTCGAGGCGATCAAGCAGGTGCCGAGTTCCAGCCGTGGCTCGGGACTGGGGGCGTATGCGGTGTTTTTTGATCTGGCGCTGGCGATTGCCGGGCCATTGATGGGCGCGGTGGCGTTGAATCTGGGGTATTCGTGGATATTCTTCTGTGCGGCGTTGTTGTCGGTGATCGGTTTGGGGCTGACTTTGCTGCTCAGGCGCCGAGCCTCTTCCTGAAGTTCGCCGCGATCCCCTGTAGGAGTGAGCCTGCTCGCGATAGCGGAGTGTCAGCGAAGTAAATGTCGACTGACACTCCGCTATCGCGAGCAGGCTCACTCCTACATTGGGTTAGCGGTGTTTACGAGGTCGGGTTATTGATCGGCGGTTTGCATGCCCGCCCGGGTCGGTTGGCCCAGCGCATGGGAGAAGAATCGTCCTGCCTCGGAGATGAGGTTGCGGTGAATGTCTTCGCGATCAACGCCATCGGCATCGGTACACAGCGCCGGCATGGCGAGAATCTGTGCTTCGGTGCACGGCGCCATGAACACGAAGTGCCCTGCCCCGGCCAATAACTTGAAGTCCGGTGCGGTCGGCAGTTTGCGCGCCAGTGCCGCCGCGTTTTTATCGAACGCGACGAGTTTGTCGCCATCGCCGCTATAAAGCAGCACCGGCACATGCACGTCGGCCAGCGTATGACGGCCGAATTTCAGGCTGAGCGGCGCCATCAACAGCAAGGCGTGCACGCGCGGATCGGCGACAGGTTGCAGGTCATCACGGTCAACGATGAGCTCGCCTTGGGTGTTGCAGGCGTCACGGTCGTCCGGACGTTCCTGGCAATAGCGCCGCAGACGATCGAGATCCGGCTGCGCCCCCGACAGAATCAGTGCCGTCTCACCGCCCGCCGAATATCCGATCACGCCAACCTGATCGGCATTGACGAAGGGTGCGAGCATACGGTCGCCCAGCGTCGCGGTAATCGCTTCGGAAATCTGGATCGGCCGTCCGTACAGATTGCTCAAGGTGCCGAGCCGACTGTGATCCTTGGAGTTGTCGCCAGGATGAATCACCGCCACCACGACAAAGCCTTTGCGCGCCAGCGAAGTCGCGAGATCGTGCAATGCCAGCGGTGTGCCGGTGTTGCCGTGGGACAGCATCAACATGGGGAAGCGGCCGATGGCGACTTTGGTGTCTTCGCCGGCTTCGACCGAATAACCTTCGAGCAGGCTCATGTGCTCGCGGTCGCTCGAGGGATAGAACGCGATGGCGCGCATCGGTTGCAGATCCAGCGGATCGAGGAACGTCATCTCGTGGTAGCCGACGCTCCAGACGGGATGGCGGCCGGGCGCGGCATGCACTGTGTTAAGGCTGCCGAGCAGGCAAATCAGTAACGTTGCACAAAGACGCATCATGGGATGCCCCACCCTGTTGTTACTCAATCGAAAGATCCATTGCGTTGCGGGCCTGAAACGCCGGGGATTCGGTGTTTCGGTACGACAATGCATTCAGACGCTGATTGTGTGACTGCATAACCCGGGCCAGATTATGTAACAGTCGGAAACAAAAAACTCCGTATTTGGCCCTTGCAGAACCAGAATACAGAGTTTTTTGGGTGTTACCTGAACCTCAGCTGTTCTTTACGCAAGCCTTACGCTGCGGCGAACAATTGCTCGCTGATCTTCGCTTGAGCAGCAGTCATGGCGTTGTTGCGCACTTCGTCGCCATACGCCAGGCCTTCAGCGCGGACGATTTCGATGTCGGTGATGCCGAGGAAGCCCAATACCAGTTTGAGATATTCCTCGTGAGCGATACCGCTGGCCTGACCGGCGTGAATGCCGCCCGACGTCGACACGATGACCACTTTCTTGCCACCGCACAGGCCTTCAGGGCCGGCTTCGGTGTAACGGAACGTCTGGCCAGCAACGGCAACGCGGTCGATCCAGGCCTTGAGTTGGGTCGGTACGGTGAAGTTGTACATTGGCGCGGCGATGACCACGGCGTCGGCAGCGATGAACTCAGCCAGGGTCGAAGCGCTCAGTTCAGCTTCGTGCTGTTGTGCAGCGTTGCGCAGTTCAGCGGTGGTGCCTGCGGCAACCAGGGTGGTCGACGAGAAGTGGCTGATGGCGTCAGCGGCGAGGTCGCGGTGGGTCACCACAGCGCTCGGCTCAGCGGCTTGCCAGGCTTTGACGACTTGGCTGCTCAACTGACGGGAAGCCGAGTTGTCGCCCAGAATGCTCGAATCGATATGCAGCAGTTTCATGTGAATCTCCTGGAATGAATCGCCGGTGGCGACGGAATGGAGACAATCCTACGCAAGAAACCAATGGATGATTAGCCGCCTGCAATGCGATAGTTTGTCCCATTGATAGAACAATCTGGATTCACTCATGCAAGATCTCAACGATCTCTACTATTTCGCCAAAGTCGTCGAGGCCGGTGGCTTTGCAGCGGCCGGGCGTTTGCTCGGCATTCCGAAGTCGCGATTGTCACGGCGCATTGCCGAACTCGAAGAGCGCCTCGGTGCACGTTTGCTGCAACGCACCACCCGCCAACTCAATCTCACGGCGGTCGGTGAACGCTATTTACGCCACTGCCAAGCGATGTTGCTGGAGGCGGAGATGGCCGACGAAGCCGTGGCCAGCATGTCCAGCGAACCGCGCGGCCGCTTGCGCGTGTCCTGCCCGACCGGTCTGGCCCACGAAATGCTGCCAATGGTCATCAGCGACTTTCTTGGCAAATTTCCGCAGGTACAGCTGGAAGTCGTCCTGCTTAATCGCCGGGTCGATCTGGTCACCGAAGGCATCGATGTTGCGCTGCGTGTGCGCGAGCTTGGTGATGAAGATCCCTTGCTGGTTACCCGGCGCTTGCGTCAGGCGCAAATGGTGGTGATCGCCAGCCCGGCGTTTCTTCAAGGCAAAGAGATCAATCATCCGCAGGATTTGAAGAATCTTCCCGCGCTGGGCGCGCTGGAAGCGGATCGCATGGTCCACGTTCGTTTGCTTGATCAAAAAGGCAAAAGCTTCGAACTGAGCATGGAAGCGCGGCTGGGCATCGACGACTTTATCGTGCGCAAGGCCTGCGTACTGGCCGGCCAAGGCTTCACGATGCTGCCGATGATGTATTGCGAAAGCGAATTGAAAAACGGCACGCTGGTGCAGATGCTACCGGAGTGGTCGCTGCCCGGCGGCTGGCTGCAAGCGGTGTATCCGCATCGGCGTGGAGTGATGCCGGCGGTGCGCGCGTGGATCGATCACCTGGTCGAATCGTTCAATGCCTGTGGGGAGCGCTTGTTATGAAAAAGGGAAAAATGAGCGAAGCGGATGTCGCCGCGTTCTGCCTGGCATTGCCCGGTGCGCGGGAAGACTACAAATGGGGTGGCGTGCGGGTGTTTTCGATTGCCGGCAACAAGATGTTCGCGTTGCAGGGTTTGCGTGGCGACTCACTGGCATTCAAGGTCGACAAGGATCTGTTTCTCGGTCATTGCGACCGCCCGGGCATTCACCCGGCACCGTATCTGGCGCGCGCGCAGTGGATCATCATGCACCCGCCCTACCCGCTGGGTGCTGAAGAGTTGCAGGGGTTGTTGCAGCGCTCGCACCAACTGGTGGTGAGCAAACTGCCAAAGAAAACCCAAATCGGCTTGTTGCTTTAACGCGCCCGTGTAGGAGCTGCCGAAGGCTGCGATCTTTTCTGCTTTTTAAAAGATCAAAGTCAAAAGATCGCAGCCTTCGGCAGCTCCTACAGGGGGGTTTAGAATCGTGACAGCAGGTTCGAGCCGAGGAATAGCTGGTCGATCCAGAACACCTGGTGCAACGCGACGATCACCCAGAACAGAATCTGGAACGACACCTTGCGCGTCTTGTGCCGGAACACCTGCTGGGCAATCAACGCACCCGGCCAGCCGCCGGCCAGTTCCACCGCGTGGAGGACGTTCTCCGGTGTGCGCCAGGCATCGGCGCGCGCCTTGCGCTTGTCTGCCCAATACATAAAGAACGCCAGCACGCTGACGATCGCGTAAGCGGCCAGCGGCACCGACGAAATTCCGCGCAGGCACATCGACAGTGAGCCGAACAACGGCAGCGCACAAACGATCAGCAGCACCAGCAGCTTCAACTTCAGATTCTGGATACTGCCCCCTGAAGGTCGCCCTTCAGGTCGGCGCGCGCGGGAATCACTCATGGCTTGGCCGCCGCCCAGTCGACCCAACCGAACTGCCAGGTGGCCAGAATCAGCAGACCGAACACGATCCGGTACCAGGCGAACGCCGCATAGCTGTGGCTGGCGATGAACTTGAGCAAGCCGCGCACGGCAATCATGGCGAAGATGAACGCGGTGACGAAACCGATCGCGAACACCGGGAAGTCCGCCGGCACGAACAGATGGCGGTACTTGAAGCCCGAATACACCGCCGCACCGACCATGGTCGGCATGGCGAGGAAGAACGAGAATTCGGTAGCCGTCTTGCGCGACAGGCCAAAGAGCAAGCCGCCAATGATCGTCGAGCCGGAACGTGAAGTCCCCGGAATCATCGCCAGGCACTGGGCGAAACCGACCTTCAAGGCGTCCTTCCAGGTGATCTCGTCGACGGTCTCGGCATGCACCTCATGCTGACGTTTTTCCGCCCACAACATGATGATGCCGCCAATCACCAGCGCGGTTGCCACGGTAATCGGATTGAACAGGTATTCGTGGATCAGATCGGCAAAGATCACGCCCAATACCAGCGCCGGCATAAAGGCGATCAGCAAGTTGGCGGTAAAGCGCCGTGCACTTGGCTGGGTCGGCAAACCGATGATTACATCGAAAATCTTGCGGCGAAACTCCCAGACCACCGCGAGGATCGCGCCGAGCTGGATAATGATATTGAACGCCATGGCCCGCTCACCACCGAAGTCGAGCAAGTCGGCAACGATGATCTGGTGTCCTGTACTTGAAATGGGCAAAAACTCCGTCAGCCCTTCTACAACTCCTAGTATCAGTGCCTGCAAGGCGGTCCAAAGATCCATCAATCCCCCAGAGAGCGATGCGCGGCGGCATGCCCCGATAGTATTTTTCTTACGTTCACTGCGATCAGCGTAGCCGTTTATTGCTGTACCGATTCCGCGCGTCAAGGATCCACAAAAAACGGTCAAAATTCCGTGAAATATCAACCTGGATTCAGGTTTTCCCGCGCGGGGCCGAAATCCTATCAGACAAGCCGTAATAGCGCTGCCGCGTTATACGACTTGGGTCGCGTATGCCCGATCACCTGAATGTGGTTGGATGCTGGCGTTGATTTATGACAAGAACAAGAAACCGGAGTGACAGCGTTATGAACAGCTTGCGCAGTGTGTCGATCAGCCGACGCTTGTGGCTCATCTTGATTGTGGCGGTGGTCATGTTGTTGACCTTGGGCGCGTTGATGCTCAAGCAGATCCACGATGATCTGTATCACGCCAAAGCGCAGAAAACCCAGCACGTGGTGCAGACCGCCAGCGGCCTGCTCAGCTATTACCACGACCTGGAAACCGCCGGCACCTTGAGCAAGGATGCCGCCCAGAAGCAGGCGCTGACGGCGATTCGCGGCCTGCGTTACGACCAGAGTGACTACTTCTGGATCAACGACCTCACGCCCGTGATGGTCATGCACCCGACCAACCCTAAACTCGAAGGCCAGAACCTCTCGGCGATCCGCGATCCGGACGGTTTTGCGGTGTTCAACGAGATGGTTGCGATTGCCAAAGCAAAAGGCGCCGGCATGGTCGACTACCGCTGGCCGAAACCCGGCGCCAGCGAGCCAGTGGCGAAGACGTCCTATGTGAAACTCTTCGAACCGTGGGGCTGGGTGATCGGCTCCGGCGTCTACATCGACGACGTCCAGGCTGAGTTTCAGGGCCAGGTGATCAAGGCCTCGGCCATCGGCCTGGTGATTGCGCTGATCATGGCGCTGCTGGTGATCCTGATCGCCCGCAGCATCGTCCGGCCGCTGCAGGAAACCGTCAACGCCATGGCCAATATTGCCAGCGGCGAAAGCGACCTGACCCGTAGTCTCGATACCCATGGCCAGGACGAAGTCACCGAGCTTGCTCATCACTTCAACGCGTTCACGGCGAAACTGCGCCGGGTGATCGGCGACCTGCAGGTTTCCGCCAGCGCCCTCGGGCAGTCTTCGAGTGAATTGGGCAACGATGCCACGCAAGCCCAGCAACGCAGCCAGCAGCAATCACAACAGATGGAGCTGGTGGCCACGGCAATCAACGAAGTGACCTATGGCGTGCAGGATGTGGCGAAGAATGCCGAGCATGCCGCCAGCGAAATGCGTGACGCCGAAGCACAGGCGCAACAGGGCCAGATCAATATCGACGGCAGCCTGCAACAGATCGACAAGCTCTCGGGCACCATTGATCAAGCCGTCGAAGTGATTCGCACGCTGGCGGCGGAAAGCACGCAGATCGGCAGCGTACTGGAAGTGATTCGCTCGATTGCCGAGCAGACCAATCTGCTCGCGCTCAACGCGGCTATCGAAGCGGCGCGGGCTGGCGAACAAGGGCGCGGTTTTGCCGTGGTCGCAGACGAAGTGCGTTTGCTTGCCCAGCGCACACAGAAGTCGACGGCGGAAATCCAGTCGATGATCGAGCGCCTGCAAAATCATTCCGAAGCCGCTGTGCGGGTGATTGGCGACAGCAGCAAGGCCTCGCAACTGACCATTGAACAGGCCGGATTGGCCGGTGCCAGCCTGAATGCCATCGGACAGGCCCTGCGTAATCTCAATGGCTTGAATGCATCGATTGCCAGCGCGACGTTGCAGCAGGCGCATGTGGTCGAGGACATCAACCAGAACGTCACGCAGGCGGCCGGACTTTCGCACAGCACCGCCATCGCTGCCGAACAGTCGAGTGCGGCCAGCCTGAAGCTCGGCCAACTGAGCGAACAACTGAACGGCCTGCTGCGCCAGTTCCGCGTCTGACACCCCCTGTAGGAGTGAGCCTGCTCGCGATCGCGTCCGTCAGCCAACATTTGCGTTGCTGACACACCGTTATCGCGAGCAGGCTCACTCCTACAGGTTTTTGGGTACAATCCGCTCCCTTCTTCGACTCCCTCCAGGAACCCACATGTCCGGGCTTGAACTGTTTGCCGCCGCTCTCGGTGTGATTGCCGTCTGGCTGACGGTCAAACAGAATCCATGGTGCTGGCCGATCGGGCTGGTCATGGTGCTGCTCTACAGCTGGATCTTCTTTGAAGTGAAGCTGTATTCGGACATGTTGTTGCAGGTGATTTACGCCGCTTTGCAGATCTACGGCTGGTGGCAATGGACCCGGGCCGGAACGATGCACGACGGCCGCGAGGTCACGCGGCTCGACCAGCGTTCGATTCTGCAGGGATTGAGCGCGGGTGCCGTCGGCAGTTTGCTGCTCGGTGCGGCCATGGCTCACTGGACCGATGCCGCACAACCGTGGCTCGATGCCGCGCTCACCGGTTTCAGTCTGGTCGCACAATTGTGGATGGCGCAGAAACGCCTGCAATGCTGGGCGTTGTGGTTCGTGCTCGATGTGATTTTCGTCGGCCTGTTCATCTATAAGGGGCTTTACCTCACTGCGGCCTTGTACGGCCTGTTCACCCTGCTCGCGGTGCAAGGCTGGCGCGAATGGCGCGCCGATCCGGCGTTACGGACATGAAGGTAGTTGTCCTTACCGGTCCCGAGTCAACCGGCAAAAGCTGGCTCGCGGCGGGCCTGCAGCAGCGCTTTGGTGGCTTGCGCGTGGATGAATACGTGCGTCGGTTCATCGAATTGAATCCGCGTGATACATGCCTGGCAGATATTCCCGAGATCGCTCGTGGTCAGTTGCAATGGGAAGATCAGGCGCGCGCGCAACAACCGCCGCTGCTGATTCTCGATACTCACCTGCTGAGCAATATGCTCTGGAGCCAAACGCTCTTCGGCGATTGCCCGCAATGGCTGGAAACCGAGTTGCTGGCGCGCCATTACGACCTGCACCTGCTGCTGTCGCCGGAACAGATCGACTGGACCGATGACGGCCAGCGTTGCCAACCGGATCTGGCTGAGCGCCTGGCGTTTTTCCACGCCACCCGCGACTGGCTGGTTCAGCATCAACAACCCTTCGAGATCATTCAGGGCAACTGGCTCGAACGCCAGCGCCAGGCATTCGACCGGGTTGCACGACTGCTGCTCGATTAACCTGGTTTTCGGGGCGCCTGCCCCATCGGTTGCCCCTGTTCTGGGGGTAAAGTGTCCGATCCTGATACACCCGCCCGCGTGCAAAGTGGCCGTTTAAGCGCTCTGCTGCGCTTTGTCATGCCACCTGTTACATCGCTGAAACACACCGGCGCAAACCCCCATTCCAGAGCATTGTTCAGGCAACAGACAGGTTAGCCGCAGCACCCGTGTTTCAAGATTGAAACAGCCTGTGTATCACCTGCGCGCTGGTTTCCTGTAACCCATTGAAATTCCGAAAGAACTCAAAAGCGGCACAGCTTTCGCTCTCTCCTTCACAACGCTGACAAGGGCCAGCCCACTGAAGAAGGAATTGCAGCCGTGGGGAACATCAAAAAAGGTTTGACCTGCCTTCTGCTGATCGGATCAGCAGCCAGCACATTCGTCAGTTTCAATGTGCAGGCGGAAGGCAACGGTGTGATCGTCCTCAATCGCGACGTTCAACCTATTCCCATCGGCCGCAGCGGCGGCAAAGACCCCTACCCGACTACCGTCAACGCCAACCCTTCGGCGCGCATCAACCAAGCGATGGCCAGCACCGAGCTGGATGACGGTGACTTTGCCGCGATCGCCAGTGGCTCGTCCATTCGCAGCACCATGTCGACGACGACCGGCAGCCTGCCGGGGACCAATGTCCTGACCAACCCTAACGGCCTGCCTGGCATGAGCTCCGGTCACGGCGGCGGCGGAGGCAGTTCGATCTCCAACACCGTCAACCGCGCAATGGGCGCCGGCCTTGCCCCGCTGACCCGCATGGCTGGAGGCCAATAAGATGAATCGCTCCCTGCTCCTGCTTGCCCTTTTCGGTTGCGCCAGCGCCATGGCGGCCGATCCCAGCTCAGTGAACAACGCGAACATTCAAGACACCGGCATCCAGTACCACGGCAACTACAACGTCAACCAGGCCGCCGGCGACCAGATGCAACAAACCAACACCAAGGCCATTGCCATCGGCACCTCGGCCAACGCCACCACAAGCGTGCGGCAACACATCGACACGCCGGCCAATCCGGCGACCAATGCCAGCGCAACCATTGGCGGCAGCTCTTTCAGTAATGGCAACGGGATCCTGGGCGTGAACCAGGGCGCCGGCGCCAACAACCAGATGGCCAACGTGACGCGTATCAGCATCAGTGCTGGGCCGCAAAGCGTTGACGACAGCGCCCTTTCGCAACAGAACGTGGCGTTTTTACCGAGCTCAGGAGCAACTGGTACCTCACCCGGCAGTCGCCAGGTCACGACAAGTGATCAGGCCTTCACCGGCAGCCGCGGGGTAATCCAGGTGAACCAGAGTGCCGGGGTGGGGAACCGTATGGCTAACACCCTGAGCATCCGGGTCGCTGACTGACCCAAACAACAAGAGCAGTGCAATTAGAAAGTACCAACACTTAACCAACTAATAAGCACGATGGAGAAACACCATGAAACCTACAATGGCTCTCAAACCACTGGTATTCGCACTTGCAGCGGTAATGGCAATGGCGGCTCAAGCAGGCGGCAATGATCATGGTAACAATGGCGGTCACGGCGGCCATAACCCTCCTCCTCCTCAAGGCCCAACCCTTGAAGAGTTGCTGCAAATCGGCGCAGGTGCCGGTGCCGCAGTACTCGACGTACAAAACAGCCAGGGCAACGTAGTCGGTAACCAAGGCACAAAAAATAGTGCAGGTATCGAAAACTCGGCGAATGGCTCGAACGGCAACGTGGGCATGAACAACACCGCTGGTGACGGCAACCAGCAAGATAACGCTGCTGCTCTGGCAACCGCTGACGAAAGCTTCATCTTCGGTTCGGCCGTTTCCGCTTCCAGCGCTACTCAGGTGAACTCCGGCAACGCTGTTGCCAACTACTCCACCACCAACACTGCTGGCATGAGCAATGTCGGCAACAGCGGTTCCGGCAACATTGGCGTCAACAACAGTGCCGGCAACTTCAACCAACAGAAAAACAACCTGGCAATCGCCGTATCCGGTGGCCGTGTGGCCCAGGCTGCTGCAGCTGCCAACCAAAGCTCTACCGGTCTTAACGTAGGCAACTACGGTACTCAGACCTACAAAACCAATACCCTCACTGGCACTGTTGCTGCCGTCGGCGTGTTCGGCGCCGTGGGAGAAGCTACCATCAAAGATGACGATCACGGTCACGGCGGTGGCGGTTATGGCAACAACGACAAAGGGCATGGCGGCAGTGGCGGTAGCAAAGATCAGAAAGCTACCTTCGAAGCCGTGGGTGTCTTCGGTCTGGCTGGCGTGACCACTCAACAAGTGATGACTCCAGACGGCTGGAAAAACCCTGTGACCAACAACGCTGCCATCAGCAATGTTGGCAACAACTTCTCCGGCAACGCTGGCTTCAACAACGCCGCAGGTGTTGGCAACCAACAAAGCAACTCGCTGTCCATCGCTGCAGGTTGCAAAGCCTGCATGTAATCGCGATCGAAACGAAAGCCCCGGAAACGGGGCTTTTCCTCAGTCCGCAAAGGCGTATCGATCATGCGTAAGACTGCCTTCATCGCCCTGCTTTGCCTGTCTGGCCTGACTCAGGCTGCCCAGATGCCAGTCGCTGCCCTTCCCGGCGGCGTACTCGTCTACAAGCACGTGCAAAGTATTCGTGAGCGCAAGTTTGCCGACATCGTCGAACAGAAAACCGATTTCAGCTGCGGCGCTGCCGCACTGGCCACGGTGTTACGCCAGGCCTATTGGCTCGACGTCGATGAAGAGCACATCATCAAAGGCATGTTGGTCAACGCTGACCAGGATCTTGTTCGTACTCAGGGTTTTTCCATGCTCGACATGAAGCGCTACATAGAAAGCATCGGCATGCGCGCCAGGGGTTACAAGATTCCGCCGGAGAAGCTCGACGCAGTAACGATTCCGGTGGTGGTACTGATGGAAATTCGCGGCTACAAGCATTTCGTGGTCTTGCAGCGTTCGGACAAGGATTGGGTTTACATCGGAGACCCGGTTCTCGGCCATAAGCGTTACAAACACGACGACTTTGTCAAAGGTTGGAATGGCATTGTCTTCGCCATCGTTGGCCCCGGATACGACAAGGCAAATGCCCTGCGTAGCCCTCCGGTGCCATTGACCGCCAAGAACAAGCTGGATGGCTTCAACCCTGTCAGAGATGCTGAATTGATGGACTTCGGGTTCATACAGAGCGACTTCTTTTAATCGCCGATTATAAAGAATGGGGCTGGATGTCCCGGGAGCAGCAGATGAAAACCTCATACTGGCTGGCCGCCGCCTGCCTGGCAGCGAGTGCGTCAGGCTATGCCAATGCAGGATTCAAACCTATAGAAATCCAGGACCAGGAACTGTCCCAACTACGTGGTCGTTATGTAATGCCGGGGCGAATCATCAGCTTCGGCATTGTCATGAGCAGCACCTGGCGCAATGCCAGCGGTGATTTGATCGGTGCAGCCACCTCGATGCAACTTCAGGCAGCAACGGTAAAACCAGAATTCTATGTTTCAACCATCAAGGAAACCGGCCACGGCAATCCTGTGCAGACAGGCAACGGCACCATCACCGGGGGCGCAGGGCTCAATAGCAGCCAGGGCGTGACCCAAAGCGTGCGCGCCGCCGGCGACAGCAACTCCGCCTACAACAACGTTGCGATCAACGTTTCCGAAGCCAATCAGGCCCCGGCAATCGTGCCCGCGCAAGGGCAGGCGCTAATGGCCGGGCAAACCATCGGTGGCAGTAATGCCGCCGGCAGCGTGGCGGTTTCAGCCACCAACGGCGGCGTCCAAATGGCCATTCAGGCCTCCGGCAATCAGGGCACAGCCCTGCAACAGGTCGCCCAGGGCGGTTTGCTGCAGAACACCCGTTTGCTCGGCAGCGCAAACGTGGTCAATAACATGACTCAACTCAACGTCGTACTGAACAATAACGGCATGAGTGCCGGCGCACTGGACTGCAACCTGACTCAACTCAGGGCACTACGCAATATTGGATATTGAACTACGCTGAGTCTCGATCATTGGGCTTAAAGGGACGGCTTATTCATGTATCGATCAGTATCACTGCGTGCGGCTATTTGTTTGAGTACCCTTCTACCGGCAGCCATGCTGCAAGCGGCACCGGACGCCGACGTAGAAGCCCTGAAACAGGAGCTTCTGGACCTTAAGCAACGATACGAAGTACAACAAAAAGCGCTGGCGGTACTTGAACAACGGGTCCGCCAGGTCGAAGATCAACCGGCGGCCCCGCAACCCAAGCGTCTGGCCAAGTCGCCAGCCGATATGAAAGGCAATCCAAAAGTGGCCACCGGTACCGGGGCTGCAGCGGCGTCGGGGGGCGCGGCCGGGGGCAGTGGCGCTTCCTACGGGCAATCGCTGGCCGACGACTCGCAACCGGCGCAGAGTGTGTCCAACCTGTACGACGAGGCCAGCGGCTTTTTCGGCGGGGGCAAGTTCAGTCTGGAAACCGGCATTACCTATTCGCGTTATGACACACGCCAGTTGATCCTCAACGGCTTTCTTGCGCTGGACTCGATCTTCCTCGGCAACATCAACCTTGACCGGATCAAGGCCGACACCTGGACGCTCGACCTGACGGGCCGCTACAACTTCGACAACCGCTGGCAGTTCGACCTGAACGTGCCCGTGGTGTACCGCGACTCTACGTATCAATCCGGCGGCGGCAACGGCGGCGCCTCCAACGTCACTACCGAACAGGACGTTGATCGCGATCCAACTATCGGCGACGTGAACTTCGGTATCGCCTACAAGTTCATGGACGAGTCGGTCAACACCCCGGATGCCGTGGTCACCTTGCGGGTCAAGGCGCCTACCGGCAAGGATCCGTTCGGGATCAAGCTGCGTCAGACCGATGCCAACTCGAACCTGTTCGTGCCTGACACGCTGCCAACCGGCAACGGCGTCTGGTCGGTCACTCCGGGTATCTCGCTGGTCAAGACGTTTGACCCGGCCGTGCTGTTCGGCAGCCTGTCCTACACCCACAACCTCGAGGAGTCGTTCGACGACATCAGCTCGACCGTCAACCAGAAAACCCCGGGCAAGGTACGCATCGGCGACAGCTTCCAGATCGGCGCCGGTATCGCCTTTGCGCTGAACGAGAAGATGAGTATGTCGTTCTCCGTCTCTGACCTGGTGCAACGCAAGAGCAAGCTGAAACAGGATGGCGGTGATTGGGAATCGGTGGTGTCCAGTGACGCCAACGCCGGTTACTTCAACGTCGGCATGACCATTGCGGCCACCGACAACCTGACCATCGTGCCCAACCTGTCCATCGGCATGACCGACGATGCCCCGGACTTTTCCTTCAGCCTGAAATTCCCGTACTACTTCTAAGCAAAGCAAAGGATCGCAGCCTGCGGCAGCTCCTACATGGGTAATCCTGTAGGAACTGGCGCAGGCTGCGATCTTTTGACCTTCTAGCGAATCTGATGCTTGTGCAGCAAACGGTAAAACGTCGGCCGTGAAACCCCAAGGACTTTGGCCGCAACACTCAGATTGTCACTGTGCCGATTCAGCACATCACACAACGCCTGACGCTCGGCGCGGGTTTTGTAATCTTCCAGCGTGCCCATCGGCGTGGCGATCGAGTGTTGGCTGATCAGCCCGAGATCACGCGCCTCGATCTGCCGGCCTTCCGCCAGAACCAGACCGCGACGCACGCGGTTGGCGAGTTCGCGCACATTGCCGGGCCAGTCATGCTTGCCCATGGCTATCAGCGCATCTTCACTGAAGCTGCGCGGGCGGCGGCCGGTTTCATGGCTGTAAAAGTGCGAAAAATGGTTGGCGAGCATCGACAGATCGCCATGGCGTTCACGCAACGGTGCCGTCACCACCTGCAAAACGTTGAGCCGATAGTACAAGTCTTCGCGAAAACGCTTTTTCTCGATGGCGGCTTCAAGATCAACGTGAGTCGCCGCCAATACCCGCACATCGACGGGAATCGGCTGACTGCCGCCGACCCGTTCAATGTGCTTTTCCTGGAGAAAGCGCAGCAGATTGGCTTGCAGTTCCAGCGGCAGATCGCCGATTTCATCGAGAAACAACGTGCCACCGTTGGCCGCTTCAATACGCCCGACCTTGCGTTGATGAGCGCCGGTGAAGGCGCCTTTCTCGTGACCGAATAACTCGGACTGGATCAGGTGTTCGGGGATCGCCCCGCAGTTGATCGCCACGAAAGGCTTGCTGTGACGCTGCGACTGCCGATGCAGCGTGCGCGCGACCAGCTCTTTACCGGTGCCGCTTTCACCACGAATCAGTACCGGCGACTCGGTAGGCGCCAGCTTGCTGAGCAATTTGCGCAGCTCGCGGATCGGTTTGCTGTCACCGAGCAATTCGTGTTCAGGCTGATCCACATGGATCGTGCCCTGCCCGCGCAGACGCGCCATGCCGAATGCGCGGCCGAGCGTGACCTGCACGCGCGACACATCGAACGGCAAGGTATGGAAATCAAAAAACCACTCGCAGACAAAGTCTCCGACGTTCTGCAAGCGCAGGACTTCCTGATTGAGTACCGCAATCCATTCGGTGCCGCTGCGGCTGATCAGTTCCTTGACGGCCTCGGGACGTTCCAGATGAAAAGGTTGCAGGCGCAGCAGGCCGACATCACAACTGCGGTCGGCGGCATTTTCCAGGGTGCAACTGTCGACATCCCAACCTACCGCACGTAATCCGGGTAATAGGCGATGGCAGTCGTCACACGGATCGACCACCAATAAACGTCTCAACGCAGGCGCTTCGCTCATGACTGTTCCTTGGCGCCAAATTTTAGGAAAAGGTTGTAAAAACAGTCATTTGGCAGACCTGGCTGTAACATTAGCAAGAATTTGACGGCAGCTTGTATCGATTGCTTATAGGTGTACAAGCTAAGTAGTTATAAGAGTGGGCTTTGTTAGTTAGCTATCGAGTGGCTTTCTTTCAATAACCTTTCAGAAACTGTCGAAACACTGAGCCAATGAAAGAAAGTTGAAATTTCTTTGTTGCGAGTGTGACCCGCCCCGGGGTTGCGTGCATCAGTACAAGTAACCAGCCGAACGGTAAGCCCAACCGACGGCAGATCACTTGATTGGGCACTATAGAGAGAAGACCCCATGACCGCCCCGCTCCGTATCAACGAAGCTCTTTTGATTGCCAACCACGCCTTCAAACCTTTTCAATGCGTGGCCTGGGCGCCACAAGACGGCAATGGTGAACTGAGCCTGACCGTCATCGACCGCACCAACTCGCACATTGGTCGCAAACAGATTCCAAGCAGTACCTATTCCGATCCGGCACAGCTGGAACAACTGCTGCAGCAGGCTCGCGCCGAGCTGAGCAACGAAGGCCACCTGTTGCAATCCTGGTCGATGCCGCACTAATAGCGGGACAATGCGGATGACTTCGTGTCATCCGCCCGCTTCTTGTTAGTTGCCATATCTATTTACCCTTCAGTACTTTTGTACAACTTTCAGCGTGCGCTTTTTGGCGTAACTGCTTGGCTCACTTGCTATTGGTTCAAAAAGACACTGTTCTGGCACAGTCTGACCCTCCGCCTGTTAGTTCTTACAGTTGTACTTCTCCCGGTTCAGGGATTGAATGTTCGGCTCATGCAGTAAACCGCCCAATTTAGGGTATTGGTCTACTCGCAAGGAGACGCGTGCATGTCTACCCAGAGCTCTTGCGCCCGATTGGAGCGAATCAACCAGGCCGGCCAACTGGATCCTGCTTTTGCCGGTAACGGCATCGCCCAAGTGTATTTTGCCGACAGTCTTTCCAGCATGACCCAGGGTGTCGCGGTTGACCGACAGGGTCGCGTGCTGGTCGCAGCGAAAGTCAAAATGCCCAACGGCAGTTGTTTTGGCCTGGCGCGTTTGCTGGCGGACGGTTCGGCCGATCTGAGTTTCGGTCATATGGGGAGCGTCATCGGTAAGTTCTCGTCCGGGTTCGGCAGCATGGCCGGCAACGTTCGCGTGCTGCCCGACGGAAGAATCCTGCTCGCCGGCCTGCACTACGAAACCGATCACTGCACCCTGCCCGGCCTCGCCCTCTTCGATGAGCAGGGTCGCCCGGCCCCGGAGTTCGGCGACAACGGTCACCTCGTGGTGCGCCTGCCCGGCGACCTGTCGATGGGCACGCTCGACGATTGGCTGCCACCGGGCATTCCGGGCGCCGAAGCCTGCGACATCGCGGTACAGGACGACGGCCATATCCTGTTGCTCGCCAATCACCACTTCGAATGCGCCGACCACGCGGGCATGCTGATTCGCCTGACCGCCAATGGCCAGCTCGACAAGACCTTCAATGGCCGTGGTTTTGTCATGGTTCGCCATCTATTGCTCAACACTTGGCTGAGCAGTCTGTCGTTGCAAGAGGACGGGCGGATTGTGGTCGGCGGCTCAATGAGCTTCCCTCAGGAAGGTCTGCTTGCGCGCTACCTGGCGGATGGCCGGCTCGACGAAACCTTCGCCATCGATGGCTTCATGGCCTTCACCGCCCTCGGGCACGGCGCGCTGGTCAATCAGGTGATCGAGTCGGCGGAGCATTTGCACTGCTTCGGCAGCAGCCGTGATCCGCTACGCTGCATGACCCTCAACCTGCATCACAATGGCCGTGCAGATCTGCGTTGTAACTCGGGTCTGCCGCAACTGCTGGACATCGGCCCCAGTGGTTGCCAGTGGAACGCCGCCCAGCGCCTGCAAGACGGGCGGATTATTGCTGTCGGCGCGACGATTGGCGGCTTCGAGGCGGACTTCGTCGTCGCACGCTATTTGCCTGACGGCTACCTCGATCACACGTTCGGTGATGGCCACGGCTGGCTGCGGACGCGTTTGGGCCGAAGCCTGGACACGGCCAATTCACTGGCCCTGCAAGCGGACGGTGGAATTCTGGTTGGCGGGTTTTCGCTGGATGGCAATTATCGGGCGATGGTCGCGCGGTATCTCAATGACTGACAAATACCCATTAACAACTTGAACTTGCGCGACACATCCGGCAACTTGCGCGCTTCTTAAGACAAGGAGCAACCGATGTCCGGTTCAATGGCTCAGGCGTTCGCGCAAAATTTTCTCGGGCACTCGCCACGCTGGTACAAGGCGACCATCGTCGGCTTCCTGATCCTCAATGCATTGGTGTTATGGACCGTCGGCCCAGTAGCCGCAGGCTGGCTGCTGGTCATCGAATTCATCTTTACCCTGGCCATGGCGCTCAAATGCTATCCGCTGATGCCCGGCGGTCTGTTGCTGGTCGAAGCGCTGCTGCTGAAGATGACCACGCCGCAGGCGCTTTATGACGAGCTGGTGCACAACTTTCCGGTGATCCTGCTGCTGATGTTCATGGTGGCCGGCATCTACTTCATGAAGGATCTGCTGCTGTACCTGTTCTCGCGCCTGTTGTTGGGCGTGCGCTCGAAAGCGATCCTGGCGCTGCTGTTCTGTTTTCTCTCGGCATTCCTCTCGGCGTTTCTCGATGCACTGACAGTGACGGCGGTGATTATCAGCGCCGCTGTCGGCTTCTACTCGGTCTACCACCGGGTGGCCTCGGGCAATGATCCGCGCCAGGACAGTGAGTTTGGCGACGATCAGAACCTGCCCAGACTGCATCACGATGATCTCGAACAATTCCGCGCGTTCCTGCGCAGCCTGCTGATGCACGGTGCGGTCGGCACGGCGCTGGGCGGTGTCTGCACGCTGGTCGGCGAGCCACAGAACCTGCTGATCGGCCATGAAATGGGCTGGCACTTCGGCGAGTTCTTCCAGAAAGTCGCACCGGTGTCGATGCCGGTGCTGGCAGCGGGTCTGGTGACCTGCGTACTGCTGGAGAAACTGCGCTGGTTCGGTTACGGCACGCTGTTACCGGACAACGTGCGCGCCGTACTGGCCAACTACGCCGCTGAAGACGACGCCGAACGCACGCCGCGCCAACGCGCTGCGCTGCTGGTGCAGGGCGCTGCCGCATTGATCCTGATTGGCTGCCTGGCCTTTCATGTGGCGGAAGTCGGCCTGATTGGTCTGATGGTGATTGTGTTGATCACCGCGTTTACCGGCATCACCGATGAGCATCGTCTGGGCAGCGCATTCAAGGACGCCATGCCGTTCACTGCGCTGTTGGTGGTGTTTTTTGCGGTGGTCGCGGTGATTCACGATCAGCAACTGTTCGCCCCGCTGATCCAATGGGTGCTGACATTGCCGACGGATCAGCAACCGGGCATGTTGTTCATTGCCAACGGCTTGCTCTCGGCGATCAGTGACAACGTGTTTGTCGCGACGATCTACATCACCGAGGTGAAGCAGGCATTCCTCTCCGGGCACATGAGCCGCGAGCATTTCGAAACACTGGCGATTGCGATCAACACCGGCACCAACCTGCCGAGCGTGGCGACACCGAATGGTCAGGCGGCGTTTCTGTTCCTGCTGACCTCGGCGATTGCACCGCTGGTGCGATTGTCGTACGGGCGGATGGTGTGGATGGCATTGCCCTATACCGTGGTGATGGGCCTGCTCGGCTGGTACGCCGTGAGCTACTGGCTCTAACCCCACAAAACTTTGTAGGAGCTGTCGAGTGAAACGAGGCTGCGATCTTTTGATCTTGCTTTATAAAAACGAGATCAAAAGATCGCAGCCTTCGGCAGCTCCTACAGGTGTTACGGGAGGATGTATTTTTCGATAGCCTCGGCGACGCCGTCTTCGGTGTTGGGGGCGGTGACCACGTCGGCTTGGCGTTTTACGGCGTCTTCCGCCTGGCCCATGGCAATCGATAATCCCGCACAGTGGAACATTGCCGGGTCGTTGCCGCCGTCACCAATCGCAGCGGTCTGTTCCAGCGCTATGCCCAGATGTTCGGCAATCGTCGTCAGTGCGGTGCCTTTGTTGGCTTCCAGCGCGGTCACGTCGAGGTACACCGGTTGCGAGCGGGAGACTTGCGCCATACCGTTGACCTTCGGAATCAGGCGCGCCTCCAGTTCGATCAGCAGCTCAGTGTTGTTGCTGGTCGCGACAATCTTGTCGATGCGCTCCAGATACGGCTCGAAACTCTCGACCACCACCGGCGGATAGCCGAGGCCATGCTGTTCGCGTGGCACCATTGGCCCGTGCGGATCCTTGAGCAACCAGTCGCCGCCGCTGAACACCCAGATTTCGACATCCGGCTGATCGGCAAAGGTGGCCAGCGTAATCAGCGCGGTGGTGGCCGGCAGGTAATGCGCCACCAGCAGACTGCCGTCCGGATTGACGATCGTGCCGCCGTTGAACGCCGCAGTCGGCAAGTCGACGCCCAAGGCTTCGATCTGCTGCAACATGGCTTTCGGCGGTCGCCCGGTGGCGAGACTGAACAGCACGCCCGCCTCACGCAAGGCGCGAACCGCATCAATGGTGCGCTGGCTCAGCGAGTGATCGGGCAGCAACAGCGTGCCGTCCATGTCGCTGAGCAGAAAACGGATGGGTTGTTTCGTCAGCTCACTCATCCGAGGCCATGCCAGACGCGACCATCGCGAGTCAGCAAATCTTCGGCGGCTTGCGGGCCGTCGTCGCCGGCGGCATAAGTCTGCACGCTCGCGTCCTGCTGCCAGGCGTCGAGGAATGGCTGCACGGCGCGCCAGCCATTCTCGATGTTGTCAGCGCGCTGGAACAGCGTCTGATCGCCGGTCAGGCAGTCGTAGATCAGGGTTTCGTACCCCGTCGACGGTTGCATCTCGAAGAAATCCTTGTAGGCAAAGCCCAGCTCGATGTTGGCCATGTTCAGCGCCGGCCCCGGCCGCTTGGCCAGCAGGTCGAACCACATGCCTTCGTTCGGCTGGATCTGGATGCGCAGATAAGTCGGCTGCAATTCGTCCACTTCGGTGTCACGGAACTGCGCATAGGGCGCCGGTTTGAAGCAGATGACGATCTCGGTGTCGCGCACGCTCATGCGTTTGCCGGTGCGCAGGTAGAACGGCACGCCGACCCAGCGCCAGTTGTCGATCATCACTTTCAGCGCGACGTAGGTTTCCGTGCTGCTGTCGGGGGCAACGTTGGCTTCCTGGCGATAACCGTTCAGCGCTTTGCCGTCGACCTCGCCAGCGCTGTACTGGCCGCGAACCGAATTGGCCCGCGCCTCTTCGATAGTCCACGGCCGGATCGCGCCGACCACCTTGGCCTTCTCGCCGCGCACCGCGTCAGCGCCAAATGCCGCCGGCGGTTCCATGGCAACCATGGCCAGCAACTGGAACAGGTGATTGGGCACCATGTCACGCAGCGCACCGGTGTGTTCGTAAAAACTGCCACGGGTTTCGACGCCGACGGTTTCCGCCGCCGTGATCTGCACGTGGTCGATGTAATGGTTGTTCCAGAAGGCTTCGAACAGGCTGTTGGAGAACCGGCTGACCAGAATGTTCTGCACGGTTTCCTTGCCCAGGTAATGGTCGATCCGATAGATCTGCTTCTCGGACATCACCTTGAGCAGGCAGGCGTTCAACGCTTCGGCGGTGTGCAGATCGGAGCCGAACGGCTTCTCGATCACCACCCTTCTGAAGGCTTCGGGGGTTTCTTCGAGCAAACCGGCGCTGCCGAGACGGCGCACCACTTCACTGAAGAAACGCGGCGCGGTGGCCAGGTAGAACACCGCATTGCCGGTGCCGCTGGCGGCGATTTTCGCCGCCAGCGCGGAATAGGTGCTGTCGTCCAGAAAGTCGCCCTGGACGTAGCTGATACCTTTGGCGAGCTTGGCCCACAAGGCCGGATCAAGCATCTGATCGCCCTTGCCGACTTTCGCCGCGACTTCGGTACGGATGAAGTCTTCGAGCTTCTGCGCGAAGGCCTCATCGGTAATGGCGTTGTGGTCAACGCCAACGATCCGCAGGTTTTCGTCAAGCAAGCCGTCGCGACTGAGGTTGTACAGCGCCGGCATCAGCAAGCGCTTGACCAGGTCGCCGTGGGCACCGAACAGAAACAGCGTGGTCGGTGGTGCGGGTTCTGCCTTGGATTTCCTGCGGATCGTATGGGTCATTTCTTCGGTGTCTCCACGTGGCCGCCGAAGCCGAAGCGCTGGGCCGAAAGAATCTTGTCGCCAAAGGTGCCCTGGCCGCGCGAGCGATAGCGCGAGAATAGCGAGTTCGACAGCACCGGAACCGGCACCGCTTGTTCCATGGCCGCTTCGATGGTCCATTGACCTTCGCCGCTGTCCGCAACAGAGCCGGAGAAGCCGTCGAGCTTCGGATCGCTGGCCAGTGCATCGGCGGTCAAGTCGAGCAACCACGACGACACCACGCTGCCACGACGCCAGACTTCGGCGATGTCAGCCACGTTGAGATCAAAACGCTGATCTTCCGGCAGACGCTCGCTGGATTTGGTCTTGAGGATGTCGAAGCCCTCAGCGAACGCGGCCATCATGCCGTATTCGATACCGTTGTGAATCATTTTCACAAAGTGACCGGCACCGGCAGGACCGGCGTGGATGTAGCCGTGCTCGGCGCGATGGTCGTCGGACTTGCGATCCTTGGTGCGCGGGATGTCACCCATGCCCGGTGCCAGTGCGGCGAACAGCGGGTCGAGGCGCTGCACGGTTTCGGCGTCGCCACCGATCATCATGCAATAGCCGCGCTCCAGGCCCCAGACGCCGCCGGAGGTGCCGACGTCGATGTAGTGCAGGCCTTTCTCGGCCAGGCTCTTGGCCCGACGGATATCATCCTTATAGTTGGTGTTGCCGCCGTCGATGATGGTATCGCCGGCCTCCAGCAGATTGCTCAAAGTGGCGATGGTGTCTTCAGTCGGCGCGCCGGCCGGCAGCATGACCCAGACCGCACGCGGTTTGGCCAGACCGGCAACCAGTGCCGGCAAGTCGGCGACGCCAGTGGAGCCCTCGGCGACCAGGGTGTCGATGAAAGCGGTATTGCGGTCGTAAACAACGGTGGTGTGACCGTTGAGCATCAGACGCCGCGCAATATTGCCGCCCATGCGGCCCAGTCCAATAATCCCGAGTTGCATGTGCTGATGCTCCTTACTACAAATAAATGTGTGTCATTGGTTATAGCCCAACGCTGCTGATGGAGGTTAGTCCAGAGCGTTGCGATGAAGTTTCCGGGCATTGTGCCCGATCCAGACTGATAACGCCCCGAATCCTGCCGAAGACACACCGACCATGAAAAATAAAAAAGTTCCAATCACAGGCAAAAGAAATCAAAATTGGCGCCGATAGTAAGTCAGCACCGCAAAAGCGCGGGCTATTTACAGTTGATGCACGCCATTTGCGAGGTGAGCAATGGGCACAGTACACACAGCAATGCCGCCACAAACCCTGTACGTGACAATCCGTCGCGATGAATTGCGCCAGTTGAAAGACGAGCGCGACCAACTCAAGCAGGAGCTGGCGCAATTGCGCGCGTTGACTCAGGGCGTTCAGCCCAAGCCTCTGCCGGTTGTCCAGCGCCACCCGCACGCCTGATTTCCCCGCCTGTTTCGGGGGCGACCTGTGTCGTTCCCGACATGATCCTGCCCTTTCGGTAACCCGCAACTAACAAAGTTTTCACATTCGCTTGGCGATACTCCGGCGCATTCTGGCCGGGCGTACGCGTTCGGCCTCCGTTCGTCGGTTTCATGGAAGCGTTCCGGCGGTGGTTGTGACGATCGAGCTGGAGTGCTGAATGGCATTGTTCAAACGCAGCAAAACGACTGCGACAGGTTTCGACTGGGCCGGTGTTCTCTGGCTGTTCGCTTTTTTCTGGTACTTCTCGGGTATTACCCAACTGCTGATCCAGCTGACCGGGACCTCCGGTTTCACCGGGTTCCGCCAGGCGTTCGTGATGAGCGCGATCTGGCTGGCACCGATGCTGCTGTTTCCCAAGCGCACCAAACTGCTCGCGGCGATCATCGGCGTGGTGTTGTGGGCCTGTTCCATGGCCAGCCTGGGTTATTTCTTCATCTATCAGCAGGAATTCTCTCAGAGCGTGATCTTCATCATGTTCGAGTCGAACATCTCTGAAGCCGGCGAGTACATGACCCAGTACTTTGCCTGGTGGATGGTGCCGGCGTTCCTCGCACACACGCTGTTCTCGTATTTCCTGTGGACTCGCCTGCGTCCGGTGTACATGCCCCGTGGCCGCGCGTTCGTGGCAGCGCTGGCCATCGTTATCGCGGTGGTCGGTTATCCGCTGGTCAAGCAAACGATGCGCACCGGCAGTTTCGCCGGCGGTTTCGAGAAGTTCGAAACCCGTATCGAACCGGCCGTGCCGTGGCAGATGGCCGTGGCCTATCACCGTTACCTCGACACCCTCGCCGAAATGCAGGGCATGCTGCACAGCGCGAGCAAGATCCCGCCGCTGCACAATCTCAAGGATGCCGGCGCCAATCAGCCTGCGACTTTGGTGCTGGTGATCGGTGAATCGACCAACCGCCAACGCATGAGCCTTTACGGTTATCCGCGCAAGACCACGCCGGAACTCGACAAGCTCAAGGATCAACTGGCGGTGTTCGACAACGTCATCACCCCGCGCCCGTATACGATCGAAGCGTTGCAGCAAGTGCTGACCTTTGCCGATGAAGAAAGTCCGGATCTGTACCTGTCGACGCCGTCGCTGGTCAGCATGATGAAACAGGCGGGTTACAAGACCTTCTGGATCACCAACCAGCAGACCATGACCAAGCGCAACACCATGCTCACGACGTTCTCCGAGCAGGCTGACGAGCAGGTCTACCTGAACAACAACCGCAACCAGAACGCCGCGCAGTACGACGGCGACGTGATCGAGCCGTTCAGCAAAGCCCTGGCCGATGCCGCGCCACGCAAGTTGATCGTCGTGCATCTGCTCGGCACGCACATGAGCTATCAGTACCGTTATCCGCCGAGCTTCGACAAGTTCCAGGACCGCGAAGGCGTACCGCCTGCCCTGCGCGATGATCAGGTGCCAACCTACAACAGCTACGACAACGCCGTGCTGTACAACGACTTCGTGGTGTCGAGCCTGATCAAGGATTACGCCAAGTCTGATCCGAACGGCTTCCTGCTGTACCTCTCGGATCACGGCGAAGACGTCTTCGATTCGGTTGGCCACAAAACCCTGGGGCGCAACGAAAACAAACCGACCGCGCCGATGTACACCATCCCGTTCATGGCCTGGGCATCGCCGAAGTGGAAGGAAAACCACAATTGGAACTTCGCCGGTGATCTGGGGCGGCCTTACAGCAGCTCGCACCTGATCCACACCTGGGCCGACATGGCCGGCCTCAGCTTCGATGAACTCGATCGCAGCAAGAGCCTGGTCAGCGACAGCTTCAAGCCGCGTCCATTGATGATCGGCAACCCTTACGAGCGTGAGCAAAGGGCATTGATCGACTTCAGCCTGATGAAGCCGAAAAAACCTGATCCGGCGGTCGCAGCCACCGCCGAGCAGTAAAACCAAGGGGCCAGTCACTGGCCCCTTTTTATTGCACACCGCCGACCGGTAGGAGCTGCCGCAGGCTGCGATCCTTTGATCTTGCCCCTGAAAAAACAGGATCAAAAGATCGCAGCCTGCGGCAGCTCCTACCGGTTCGGACACACCTTCAAATAATAATATTTCTCGTTTGATACTAAATCGCAGATTCTCGCTTCGTCTTTGAACAAACGGATTTTTTCCCTCGAAGACAAGGAGTCGGCTGCGATGTTCGCGCCCATCACCCGTTCCATGACCCTCACGCTTGGCCTGTGCAGCGCTGCTTTCAGCGCCGAACTGCTGGCTGAAAACACCGCTGAACAACCGCCCGAACCCGCCAGCTCCGCGCTGGAACTGGCTTCGACCAGCGTCACCGCGCAAGGCCTGGGCAACACCACTGAAAACACCGAGGCCTACACCACCGGCGCGATGAGCACCGCGACACGGATGAACCTGTCGATCAAGGAAACCCCGCAATCGGTGTCGGTGGTCACCCGCCAGCAGATGGATGATTTCAAACTCGGTACATTGTCCGAAGCCATGCGCCAGACCACCGGCATTGTCGTGCAACATCTCGATTCCGATCGGGTCGACTATTCCTCGCGCGGCTATTCGATCAACAATTTCCAGATTGACGGGATGCTCAACACCTTCGATCGGATGAAGTCCGATTCCGACACCATCATCTACGACCGCATCGAAGTGGTCCGCGGCGCGACGGGATTGACCACCGGTGCAGGTGACCCCTCGGCGACCATCAACATGGTGCGCAAACGACCAACCGCCCAGTTACAGGCGCTGGCCGGGGTCAGCGGCGGCAGCTACGACGATTACTACAGCTACGTCGACGTCGGTGGCCCGCTGGCCTTCGACGGCCGCTTGCGCGGGCGCACGGTGCTGGCTTACCGCGACAGCCAGTCGATCCGCGACAAGTACGCACTGCAACGCGAAGTCGGCTACGGCATTCTCGAAGCCGACCTGACCGAATCCACCGTGCTGGCCGTCGGTTACGACTATCAGGACAAACACGTGCAAGGCAGTTCCTGGGGCACCGTGCCGTACTGGAATGCCGATGGCAGCAAGGCCGGACTCGGTCGCTCGACCAACATGGCGACCTCATGGAGTTCCTGGCCGCTGCGCGACAAGACCGCTTTCGCCACGCTCGACCAGCAATTGGCGGCGGGCTGGCACTTGAAAGCCGCGTATACCCATCGCAACAGTGACAGCGACGGCAAGACTTACTACGGCGGTGGCGGCTTCCCCGAAGCTGATCGTAGCGGCATGAGCGCCTACATGGGCCACATGATCGGCGAACAGAGCATGAAGGCCTATGACTTCAACATCTCCGGCCCCTACTCGCTGCTCGGTCGCGAACACGAACTGATGTTTGGCTACGGCGAGGCCGAACGCCGCGCCGATTCGCCCTACGCCTACGACGGCCCGCGCGCAGCGGATTACGAAAACATCCGTGACTGGAAGTACATGGGCGACATCGGCAAATTCCCTGACACCGTCACTGGCCTGAGCGGCTCCAAGGGCAAGACCCGGCAAAAGGCTGGTTACCTGGCAACACGCCTGAATTTCACCGAGCAACTACATGCCGTGATCGGCAGCCGCTACGGCAGTTGGGAAGAATCCAGCCGCGACAGCTACTACGACAGTCAGCTGCAGTTGACCAAGGTTGATGCCACCAGCCAGAGCCAGAATGACGTATGGACACCTTACGCCGGCCTGCTCTACGACCTGACACCGGAATACACCGCGTACGTCAGCTACACCGATATCTTCAAACCGCAGAGCAATCGCGACAGCAGTCGCAACTACCTCGATCCGGTCGTGGGCAGCAATTACGAGTTGGGTCTCAAGGGCAGCTTGCTCGAGGAGCGTCTGAATCTGTCGACAGCATTGTTCTGGAGCAAACAGGACAACGTCGCCGAAGTCGACGATTCGGTCGCCCCGGATCCGGTTACCGGCGAGGAGTTCTACAAGAGCGGCGGCAAGGGCAACAAGGTCAACGGCTTCGAAGCCGAGGTCTCGGGCGAGATCCTCAATGGCTGGAACATGACCGCCGGTTACACCTACACCCACTCGGCCGATGGCGAAAAGCAACGCAGCAACACCAACCAGCCACTGAACATGTTGCGGTTGTCCACCGCCTATCGCTTGCCGGGCCACTGGAACGCCCTGACCGTGGGCGGTGCGGTGAATTGGCAAAGCGATGTCTACGGCACCGCCAACCGTCCGGTCGGGCGCGGCGCCAATGGCCGGATCCTCACCGAACGTACGCGAATCAATCAGGACGCCTACACCGTGGTCAACCTGATGTCGCGCTATGAATTCGACAAGCACCTGTCGGCGTCGCTGAACGTCGACAACCTGTTCGACAAGAAATATTACGACAACGTCGGCTTCTACAACGGCGTGTACTGGGGCGATCCACGCACGGTGACATTGAGCCTGGACTGGAAGCTCTGATCCCTTCAACACACCGCTAACCCTGTGGAGAGGGGCAAACCCCCTCACCACAAGGTGCACTTAACCCCGAGTTAATTACGCGAGGAGAAAATCTCCCCCGAGATCTGCTTCATGGACGAACGGCTCCGACTTGTTCAGTAGGAGGCACCATGAAAATCACTACCGCAATCCTTACCGCACTACTTGCCCTCGGCTCCGCCAGCGCTTTCGCTGAAGGCGGCGCCGAACGCATGCGTTATTACTACGACAACTTCCCGGTTCACCACGCGCAGAGCGAGCAAACGAGTGACGCTCAGGCGAAGGAAATCCGCGTACCCGCCGACCAGACGGCGCAAGTGACCGAGTCTTATCGCAACTGAGTTTATCGAGCAACCGATGCACCTTCCGTGGCTCCGCTCTGGCCCGGAAGAGACAGTTGGGCGCCCTGTCCGGGCGCCTTTTTTTATGCCTGCAGATTCTTGATCCAGAACAGCATCTGCCCGTGATCCGGGTTGAACATGCCCGGGGCGAAGCCGAATTTGCGGTAGGCGTTCTGTGCCACGTCGTTACCTTCGAGGACTTCCAGGGTGATCTTGCAGCAGCCGCGCTGACGGGCAATCTCCTCGACCTTACGGAGCATCTTCTGGCTCAGCCCAAGCCCGCGAAACTTGCTCACCACTGCCACGTCATGCACGTTGACCAGCGGCTTGCAGGCAAACGTCGAAAAACCTTCAAAGCAGTTCACCAGCCCCGCCGGTTCACCCCCCACGAATGCCAGCACGCTGAAGGCATACGGTCGGCGAGCCAGTTCTTCGGGCACCCGGCGCAGCAATTCAGGGTCGATCGGCTGGCCGCCCCCCATGGGATCTTCGGCATAGTGATTGAGCACCACGCCAATGGCCTCGGCGTGCACCGGATTGCTATAGCTGGCTTGAAGCACAAGAATCTCTGCGGAATCCATTTCCATCCCCGAACACACAAATACCCCGGCGCGCAAAGTGCGCACTGAAAGGCAGCTCGACCTTAGCGCGCCGCCAGCCGTGGCGACAACCCTGGAGGGGCAATTCCCATGCAGGAGCCGCCGAAGGCTGCGATCTCTTGATCTATCAATGCCCCCAGATCAACTCTTCCGTCCATCCCAATTCAGCGAAATCCGCAGCCCGCAACCCAGCCTCCCCCGCGCAGAAGAACTCGTCCAGTTGCGGCGGTTGCACCCGCGTATCACTGAGCATCGCGTGCACCTGGCCACGATGATGGATCTGGTGCTCGAACAGATGCGAGAGCATGCGCAGACGGCTGTCGTGTTGCGGCGTGTCGCGGGCGATGGTGACGATCCGTCCCAGGCTGTCATCGCGCAACTGCTCGCAATAGGCGATCAGCCGTCGATCGACATGGGCCTGCTCTGCGCGCAACGGACTGGCCTCGATGAACGGCTCGTCCAGATTGAAAAACACGTAGCAGTCAGGATGCGGTTCGTCACCACGCAGTTCCCGTTCCAGTGCGTCAACGTAGAACCAGTCGCAGGTCAGAACATGATTGAGGGTCAAGCGAATGCTGGGGAAGAAACTCACCCGTTGCGCTGCCAGCTCAGCGTCATCGAGCTGCGTCCAGGCCTTGGCCAGGCGATGATTGGCCCAGGCATTTTGATAGGCCATGGTCAGCAGATGATGGGATAGCGGCTGGGTCATGTCTGCGCCCTCTTCACTCAAGCTTCGGCAAAGCGCTGCAACTGCATCTCCTGCAAACGACTGAGGGTGCGGCGGAACGGGAATTCCAGATAACCCTCGGTATACAGCGCAGGCATCGGCACTTGTGCCTCGATGTACAGCGGCACCTTGCGGTCGTAGCACTCATCGACCAGCGCAATGAACCGGCGCACGCCATCGTCGTGCACTGACAACTGCGGCAGCTCGCGATCCCCGGCGATCACACGCTCAGCACCGTCTTCAGTGCCGCGAGCAATCCGCCCCTCGCGTTTCTGCGCGCTGAGATTGGGCACGTCGCTCATCAGGATAGCCCGGTAGGTATCGCACAGCGCGATGAAATCCATGGCGGCAAAGGGTTGTTCGCACAGATCAGCGTAGCGACACCACAGCACCGATTCACTGGCCCGCACCACGTTGAGTGTCCGATGGCCGACCGGCACTGGTTCGCAGCTGGAGGCCTGCCCTTGTGTCAGCGTCCGGAATACCTCATCCAGGGCGCTGGGCGAGTCCGGCGCGGCGACAAAGAAGCGTTGCTCGATGGCCCCCGGATGCAAACGATGATCCTCGGCGCCATTGACCGCAACAACTTGCATATGCGCCTTGATTGCCGCGATTGCCGGGGTAAAGCGGTCGCGATTGAAACCATCGGCGTACAGCTCGTCCGGCGGCAGATTCGAGGTGCAGACCACGACGACGCCTTCGTCGAACATCACCTGAAACAAGCGGCCAAGAATGATCGCGTCGCCGATGTCGTTGACGAACAGTTCATCGAAACACAGCACTCGCACTTCAGCCGCCAGCTCCTTGGCCAGCGCCCGCAATGGATCGGCGATGCCGGTCAACTGGAATGAGCGTTGGTGCACCCAGCCCATGAAATGATGAAAGTGTTGACGCCGCGCCGGCACCCGCAGGGTCTGATAGAACTGATCCATCAGCCAGGTCTTGCCGCGCCCGACCGGCCCCCACAAATACACACCGCTGACCGAGCGGGCACCGGCATGCAAGGCTTCGTGGCATTTTTGCAACGCCCAGACGGCGTGCTCCTGGGCTTCATCCTGGATGAAGCCCTTGTGCTCGATGGCATGCTGCCAGGCGCTGAGGGGAGAGTCGAAAGTCATGCGCGGCAGTATGCCACGATGCTCACCGGGAGGTATCCAGCCGCGCGATTTTCCCCCTGCTCGTTGGATCGGAATGTATAGCGCAACTGTGCCGAACTTCCGGGACTGACCGTTGAGCGACAAGCGTCTTGACAGTGAATATTACCAGCATCATATTGGCGTCATATTTCACTCGTAATTTTCAAACCGTTTTTCATCGAGGACGTCGCTATGCATTATAAGGTTTTTGGTCGTAAAACCGGCTTGCGCGTTTCGGAACTGGCGCTCGGCGCGGGCAACTTCGGCACCGGTTGGGGTCACGGCGCCGAGCGCGATGAAGCCAAGCGCATCTTTGATGGCTATCTCGAGGCCGGGGGCAACTTCATTGATACCGCTAATGGCTATCAGGGCGGGCAATCGGAATCGATGCTCAGCGAATTCATTGCCACGGAACGTGATCGTCTGGTGATCGCCACTAAATACAGCATGGGGACTACACCGGCAGACGGTATTTCACACACCGGCAACAGCCGTAAAAACATGGTGCGCGCCGTCGAAGAGAGTCTGAAACGCCTGAACACCGATCACATCGATCTGTTCTGGGCCCATATCAGCGATGGCGTGACGCCGATGGAAGAAATCCTGCGCGGCTTTGATGACCTGGTTCGTGCTGGGAAAATTCACTACGCCGGACTGTCGAATTTCCCGGCATGGCGCATAGCCCGCGCCGACCTGCTCGCGGAGATACGCGGGTTCGCGCCGATTGCCGCGATTCAGGTCGAATACAGCCTGGCCGAACGCAGCGCCGAGCGCGAGTTGCTGCCCATGGCGGAAGCTCTCGGTTTGGCGGCCACGCTCTGGTCACCACTGGGCGGCGGCTTCCTCACCGGAAAATATCGCAACAGCGACGACAACAACCGCGCGGCCAAACTGGGCATGCTGGTGCATGCCGAAAAGAGCGCCCGGGAAACCGCCCTCCTCGACACCCTGCTTGCTGTCGCAGTCGAACTCGACACCAGCCCGACCCACGTCGCCATTGCCTGGCTCCGGGAAAAAGCCAAACGTTCAAGCACCGCACTGATCCCGATCCTCGGCTCCCGCACCCGCGAACAATTCGATGCAACCCTGGGTGCACTCGATGTGCAGTTGAGCGACGCGCAACTGGCCCGGCTTGACGGCATCAGCAGCGTGCCGGCGGGTGTGCCGCACGAGACGATTGTCAGCTCGGCACCGCGTTATACCGCTTCTTCGATGCTGGATTTGCCAAAGATTCCAGTGGCGTGAGGCGGCAGAGATTTGCTCGCGAGGGCGACGGGTCAGTAGAACATGTGCTGGCTGATCCGGCGCTATCGCGAGCAGGCTCACTCCTACAGGGGTATGCGCTGAGTGTTAGAGGTCGACTTTGTGCCTGGCTGCATAAAGGCAGAGCATTTCCATGGCCAGGGTGGCGGCGGCCAGCGAGGTGACGTCGGCGTGATCGTAGGCCGGAGCGACTTCGACGACGTCCATGCCGACCAGGTTGATCCCACGCAAGCCACCGAGAATTTCCAGCGCCTGCACCGTGCTCAAGCCGCCGCATACCGGCGTACCGGTGCCAGGCGCAAAGGCCGGATCGAGGCAGTCGATATCGAAAGTCAGGTACACCGGGTTATCGCCGACCCGCGCGCGAATCGCTTCGACAATCGCCTCGCAGCCACGCCGGTGCACTTGTCGCGCATCGAGCACCTGAAAGCCCATGTGATCATCATTGGTGGTGCGCAGGCCGATCTGCACTGAGCGCGCCGGATCAACCAGCCCTTCCCGCGCGGCATGCCAGAACATGGTGCCGTGATCGACACGTTTGCCCTCCTCGTCCGGCCAGGTGTCGCTGTGCGCATCGAAATGGATCAGTGACAGCGTGCCATGTTTGCGCGCATGGGCCTTGAGCAGCGGGTAACTGATGAAGTGGTCGCCGCCAAAGGTGAGCATGGCGCTACCGGATTCAAGAATCCGCCCGGCATGCGCCTCGATGCTCTCCGGGATGGTCTGCGGCGAACCGTAATCGAAGTCGCAATCGCCGTAATCGACCACCGCCAGATGATCGAACGGATCGAACGCCCACGGCCAGTGGCGCTCCCAGGCAATCCCGGTGGACGCCGCGCGAATCCCGCGTGGCCCGAAGCGTGCACCCGGACGATTGCTGGTGGCGGTGTCGAACGGCACGCCGCTGACGGCCACGTCGACTCCGCGCAAATCGCGGCTGTAGCGACGGCGCATGAAACTGGTAATGCCGGCGTAGGTGCTTTCGGCGGCAGTGCCGTAGAGGCTGTCGCGCGTCATCGCCTGATCGTTTTGCATTGGCACGTCCATCTCGGCGCGCTCCTTTGGTTATTGATGGCTACGGAAAGTGGTCCACAGACGGGTGCGCTGACGCATGTCCTTGAGGCTCATGCTGCGGTCCGCGTAGAGCCGGTCGCGCACCTCGGCCGGTGGGTAGATGTCCGGATCGTTGCGCACCGCCTCATCCACCAGCGGTGTCGCGGCCTGGTTGGCGGTGGCAAAAAACAGCGTATTGGTCAGCTCGGCCACCGAATCGGCGCGCAACATGAATTCGATGAACGCCCGCGCGGCCTCGAGGTGTGGCGCGTCCTTGGGAATCGCCAGATTGTCCTGCCAGATCAGCGTGCCTTCCCTTGGAATGCGATACGCCACTTCGAACGGCTTGTTGGCCTTGCGCGCCTGATCGGCGGCCATGCTCGCGTCACCGTTGTAGGTCAGCGCCAGGCACACGTTGCCGCTGGCCAGATCATTGATCTGTCGCCCGGTGGCGACGTAGAGCACCGACGGCTGGAGTTTCTGCAACAACGCTTCGGCGGCGGCGAGATCGTTCTTGTCGGTGCTATAGGGATCTTTGCCGAGGTAGTGCAGCGCGAGGCCGATGACCTCTTGCGGCGAATCGAGAATCGCAATCCCGCAGTCCTTGAGCTTGCTGGCGTATTCGGGCTTGAACAGCAGATCAAGGCTGTTCAGCGGCACATCGGGCAGACGCTGCTTCACTGCTTCAACATTCATGCCCAGGCCCAAAGTGCCCCAGGTGTACGGCACGCCATAACGGTTGCCGGGATCGACGGCGGCGAGTTTTTCCAGCAAGTCCGGATCCAGATTGGCGTAGCCCTTGAGTCCCTCATGAGGGATTTCCTTCAAGGCCCCCGCCGCCAAACCGCGCGCCAGCACACTGGACGACGGCACCACCACGTCGTAACCGCTGCCGCCAGTGAGCAGTTTGGTTTCCAGTACCTCGGAGGTGTCAAAGGTGTCGTAACGCACGTGAATGCCGGTTTCCTGCTCGAAACGCTGCAAGGTTTGCGGCGGCACGTAATCGGCCCAGCTATAGAGATTGAGGGTTTTGTCCTCGGCCTGAGCATTGATGACCACGGACAACAACAGCGCGGGGAAACACAGCTTGAACACGGGAGCCATGACGAACACCTGACCGAAGGAAGTGGTGGCAGAATGCGCCGTCGCATACATTAGAAAAATAGCTGAATAATTATCCTGACTTTACCCCGGAGTAATGTGATGCTCGGTCAGCTCCACGATGTTGATTTGCAGTTGTTGCGCCTGTTTGTCCGCGTGGTCGAGTCCGGTGGCTTTAGTGCGGCGCAGGGTGATCTGGGCCTGAGCCAATCGAGCATCAGCCAGCAAATGGCCAAACTCGAAACCCGTCTCGGCTATCGTTTGTGCAGCCGTGGCAAGGCTGGTTTCAGCGTCACGCCGAAGGGCGAGCAGTTGCTGCTGGCGGCGCGCAGCCTGTTTGAATCGATCGAAATATTCCGCCATCAATCCAACGGCGTGGCCGGGCGTCTGATCGGCGAAGTGCGCCTGGGCATTTCCGAGGCGGTCGAGCCATCGGTATTGCAACGCGTCGCCGAGGCGATCCGGCGATTTCGCGAGCGTGACGAGTCGGTCCGTATCGAGTTGATCAGCGCGATGCCCGGCGAGATGGAGCGCCTGCTTCTGCAACAGCGACTCGACCTGGCCATCGGTTATTTTTCGCAGGTGCAAAGCGCGTTCGACTATCGCCAGTTGTTCAGTGAGACCCAGCATTTGTATTGCGCGCCGGGGCATCCACTGTTTACCGACGCAGCGCCCAGCGATGAAGCGTTGCAGGCGTGCGACCGGGTTGATCATCCGTATCGCTTCCTGCGCAGCGACGAGCCGTTTCAGGGCAAGCTGTGTTCGGCGCGCTCGGAGCAGGTCGAGGGCACGCTGGCGTTTATTCTCTCCGGCAGACACGTCGGCTACCTGCCTGATCACTATGCGCGCAGCTGGCAGGCGAAAGGTCTGCTGCGGCCGGTGCGTGAGGGTGAGTTGAGTTTCGAGGTGGCGTTTCATCTGGCCCGGCATCGGGCGCAGGTGCCGGGTGACGCGCAAAAAGCCTTCGAACAGGACTTATTGGCTGCCTTCAAACCTGTGTAGGAGCTGCCGGAGGCTGCGATCTTTTGATCTTGATCCAAAAAAACAAAATCAAAAGATCGCAGCCTTCGGCAGCTCCTACAGAATCGGTTCAGCTCCTCACCCCAATAAAACCTGACCTTTCAGGCAATTATTGCTCGTTGCCCTCGCTGCCCTCTTCCGGCATCCTGCGCCTCCATTTTCTGACCCGGCCCCGCCTCGCGGCGCGCAAATCACCATGACCGCCTCTGAAAAAGTCCCGCGCAACAACGATCTGATCTACGGCCTCAACGACCGTCCGCACCTGACTGCCACCGTGTTTGCCGCGCTGCAACACGTATTGGCCAGCTTCGTCGGCATCATCACCCCGACCCTGATCATGGGCGGCGCCCTCGGCCTGCACAGCGAAATCCCCTACCTGATCAGTATGGCGCTGTTCGTCTCCGGCCTCGGCACGTTCGTTCAGGCCAAACGTTTCGGCCCGGTCGGTTCGGGGTTGCTGTGCCTGCAAGGCACCAGTTTTTCCTTTATCAGCGTGATTCTCAGCGCCGGCTTCATGGTCAAGGCCCGTGGCGGCGGTACCGATGAGATTCTTTCGACAATCTTCGGTGTGTGCTTCTTCGCCGCCTTCATCGAAGTGGTGCTCAGCCAATTCATCGGCAAACTGCGCATGCTGATCACCCCGGTGGTGACCGGCACCATCATCACCTTGATGGGCCTGTCGCTGATCAAAGTGGCGATGACCGACATTGCCGGCGGTTTTGGCGCAGCGGATCTCGGTGCATCCGGTCATCTGTTTCTCGCCGCACTGGTGATTGGCACGATTGTGGTGCTGAACCGCGTCGACGTGCCGTTCCTGCGCCTGGGCGCAATCGTTATAGGCCTGACCCTCGGTTACGTGGTCGCCTGGATGATGGGCACCGTGGATTTCGCCTCGATGCCCGAGGTGCCGCTGGTCAGCGTGCCGGTGCCGTTCAAATACGGTTTCAATTTCGACTGGGTAGCCTTCGTCCCGGTTGCGGTGATTTTCCTCGTGTCGCCGCTGGAGGCTGCGGGCGACCTGACGGCCAACTCGATGATCTCGCGGCAACCGGTCAAAGGCCCGCTGTACATTCGCCGCATCAAGTCCGGCCTGCTTGCAGACGGTCTCAACTCGGCCATGGCGGCCGTGTTCAACAGCATGCCAATGGTGACCTTCGCGCAGAACAACGGCGTGATTCAGCTAACCGGTGTGGCCAGCCGCTACGTCGCCTTCTTCATCGCCGGCCTGTTGGTGCTGCTGGGCCTGTTCCCAATGATCGGTGCGGTGTTGCAACTGATGCCAAAACCGGTGCTCGGTGGCGCCGAACTGGTGATGTTCGGCACCGTCGCCGTCGCCGGTATCAAGATCCTCGCGGAGGCCGGTCTGCATCGACGCAACATGCTCATCGTCGCCATTTCGCTGGGCATGGGCCTGGGCATTGCGGCGGTACCGGAAGTCCTGCGTGAGCTGCCGCAAGCGCTACGCAACATTTTCGAATCGCCGATCACCGTCGGTGCGTTGTGCGCTATCGTGCTGAACATCTTCCTGCCGGAAGAATTCATCGAGCTGGAAGAAGACGATTTCGATCCGGAAGCTTCTATTCTTCAGGTCATGGAAAACCCGGAGATGCCGGCCAAAGCTGAACCTGCCCGACCGGCGGCTGTCGCACAGTTGAACCGTTAACGTCCAGCCTGTTTAGAAAGGGCTGCACCGGCAACGGTTCAGCCCTTTTTAGTTGAGAGACCGTTTATGCGCCGCCTCCACGCCGTCATTCTGTCAGTACTGCTGTTGTCGCTCAGCGCCTGCGCGCTGTTTCCCGATCGTGATCCGGTGAACATCAACGTAGTCGGGCTCGAACCCCTGCCGAGCCAGGATCTGGAAGTGCGTTTCGCGATCAAGATTCGTGTGCAGAACCCTAATGAAACCGCGATCGACTACACCGGCATTGCCCTGGATCTGGAGGTCAACGGTCATTCACTGGCATCCGGTGTCAGCGACCAGGGCGGCTCGATCGGGCGTTTCTCGGAAACCATCGTCAGCGTCCCGGTCAGCGTTTCGGCGTTCTCGGTACTGCGCCAGACACTCGGCCTGAGCCAGACGCAAACCCTCGATAACCTGCCATACGTGCTACGCGGCAAACTCGCCGGTGGCGTGTTCGGCACCATGCGTTTTGTCGACAGCGGCACCCTGAGCCTGCCCAAGGCGACTGCCGCGACCTGGTAAACATGCCGCAGTCTCCCCAAGAATGGCTGCATCGCCGCTAAACCCTACCCCTGCGGCTGCATCGCCGCTAAACCCTCACCCTGAGCTGCCGCAGGCTGCGATCTTTTGATCCTGTTTTTACAATCAAGATCAAAAGATCGCAGCCTGCGGCAGCTCCTACAGGGTGGTGCGGGTTGGCGATCAGGTGTTGAAGCGTACGCCGGGTTTCGCGCGCTCATCCACAGTTAACTCGAACACGTCCGGCCGCGCATAGTGCCCCACCACGTCGTAGTCATACCGCGCCCGCACCAGTTCATCGGTGTCGATCTCGGCGGTCAACAGTCCGGCCTCGCCGCGCAACGGTCCTGCCAGCACATCGCCCATCGGCCCGACGATCACGCTGCCGCCAGCAATCAATGGCCGATCCGCCGGCCAATTGGCTATCTCCAGCCCCAACTCGTTTGGCGATGCCTGCACCTGGCACGCACTGACCACAAAGCAGCGCCCTTCATGTGCAATGTGCCGCATGCTGACTTGCCACATCTCGCGCTCATCCACAGTCGGCGCACACCACACTTCAATACCTTTGGCGTACATCGCCGTGCGCAGCAACGGCATCATGTTTTCCCAGCAGACCACCGCGCCAAGTTTGCCGACCTGGCTGTCGAGCACCGGCAAGGTCGAGCCGTCGCCCTTGCCCCAGATCAGTCGTTCGGTGCCGGTTGGCATCAATTTGCGGTGTTTGCCGAGCAATCCGGCTTGCGGGTCGAAATACAGCACCGTGCAATACAAGGTGCTGCCTGCCCGCTCGATGACTCCGATCACCAGATTGGCGCCAGTGCGTGCGGACAAACCGGCCAGCGCTGCGGTTTCCGCGCCCGGCACATCGATGGCATTGGCGAAGTAACGCGCATAGGCCTCACGCCCCTCAGGCAGTCGATAGCCCAATTGCGTGCCGAAACTTTCGCCTTTCGGATAACCGCCGAGCACGGCTTCCGGCATCACCACCAGCGCCGCGCCGGCTTCGATGATTGCGTTTTCCCAAGCGAGAATTTGTTCCAGGGTTTCGCCTTTGCCGCCGGGCAAGGCGCCGATCTGCAGGGCAGCAACAATTGACTTGGGCATCGCGATCACTCCATCAGGTTCAGAGGTTGCTGATTCTCCGGCGCCAAGGGATCATGAATAAAGCCCCGATCACTGCTGAATGATATGAGCCAAATGAATATCGCCAACGTCGACCTCAATCTGCTGAAAGTCTTCGAAGCCCTGCACGAGGAATCGAGCGCAAGCCGCGCGGCCCTGCGTCTGAACGTGACTCAATCGGCGGTCAGCGCGGCGTTGCGTCGATTGCGCGAGGTCTATGGCGATCAGTTGTTCGTGCGTACCGGCCGTGGCTTGGCGCCGACACTCAAGGCCAATCAACTGAAACCGGTGGTCAGCGAGGCGCTGGACAAATGCCGGCAAAGCCTGGCCATGGTCGACCCGGCGGCCAATCAGTACGAAGGCCGTTCGGTGACGGTCGGCCTGTCGGATGATTTTGAAATTGCCTACGGCCGACGCTTGATCGAAGAAATCGCCCGCAGTGCGCCGAAACTGCGGCTGATCTTCCGGCAGACCCACAGCCAGATCGTCGCGCGGGCGCTGATGGAGCGCAGTATTGACCTGGCGATCACCGCTGGCGGCTTTGCCGAACGCCTGCTCAGTCGGCAGGTCTTGGGGGAAGGCGGTTATGCCTGTCTGGTCGATCCGGCAAGCCTTGCACCGGGCCAGCAGCACATTACGCTGGAGGAGTTTGTCGCGCGCGAACACCTGCTGGTGTCGTCCGGCGGCTTTATCGGCATCACCGATGAAGGCCTCGCGGCGCTGGGCCTAAGCCGCCGGGTATGCGCCTCGACCACGCATTTCGCGGCGTTGCCCTACCTGCTCATCGGCAGTCAGGCTGTGGCGACGATCCCGACGCACGCCGCCGAGCGTATCGCTGCGCTCAGCGGCCTGACACTGCTGCCCTGCCCGCTGGATTTGCCGCGCTACCCGATCGAACTGGGTTGGCGGACCAGTACGCAGATCGATCCTGTGGTGGTCAAAGTGCGTGAGGCGATCGCCGCCAGCTTCAGGTAAAAAACCTTACTTGTTCGCCGCCATCAGCCGGTTGACTTCACTGCGCACCATATTGGCAAACTCCGGCGGCGACATGCCGTCCAGCTCCGCACGCACCCACTCGGCCCACTTGCCTTTACGCTTGCCGCGCTCGCCGAACAACCGCGCAGCCTCACCTTTGGCTTTGCCCAGATTGTTCTGCCAGAGTTCGAACAGACGGGATTTCTCGTCTTCCAGCGCCGCGCGCTCTGCGAGGGATTTGTCGGCCAGATTGAAACTCATGGGGAATTATCCTGCTGCGTAAAATGGCGACATCTTACACGCTCGACGGAAATCTCCTGCGCAGGTTTTTATTCCTGACCTAAATTCAGTGCAACTTTTTACGCAGCGCCACACTCCATTGATCACTGTCCATTCACCTGCAAGGAGTCACCCAATGGCCCGGAAATCCGCCGTTCAAGCCGCCGAAGACCAAATCAAGGATCAGGCCTTCAGCGAACTTCAGGCTCTGATCGAAGAGTCGGACAAACTGCTCAAGAGCAGCGCATCGCTGGTCGGTGAAGAAGCGGAAACCCTGCGCGGGCAAATCGCCCTGAAACTGCAGCAAGCGCTGGATTCGGTCTCCAGCGTACGCGATCGCACCAAGCCGGCCGTCGACGCAACCGAGAGCTACATTGGCGGTCATCCATGGCAAACCGTGGCAATTTCCGCAGGCTTCGGCCTCGTGGTCGGGTTGTTGCTCGGTCGTCGTTGAAACATCGCGAGCATGTAACAGACAAGAAAAAGGCGAGCCCTGTGGCTCGCCTTTTTCATGCCTGCAATGCGTTCAATCCCCCGCCAGTTCGCGCAGCTGCGCCAAGGTTTGCTCATCCAGCGCAATGCCTTCGGCCAGCGAGCGCGCGCGCTGCCAATGGCGACGGTCGCCCGGCAAACGCTTCAAACCGACGCCGTGCATCTGTCGCACCAGTTCCTGACTGCGCGCGGCGAAGTCCTGCCCGGCGGCTTTGCTCGGATCGATGACAATCAGCAACTGACCAGTCCATGGCGTCCGTGCGCCCGGATGGTTCGACCAGTCGAACTCGAAGGAAAAATTGCCCCCGGTCAACGCCGCGGCGAGCAATTCCACCATCATCGACAGCGCCGAGCCCTTGTGGCCGCCGAACGGCAGCAACGCCCCGCCCTCAAGAATGGCTTTCGGATCGCAGCTTGGCTGGCCGAGGCCGTCCACGCCCATACCCGGAGGCAAGCGCTCGCCCTTGCGCGCGGCGATCTGCACATCACCATGCGCAATGGCGCTGGTTGCCAGGTCGAAGACGATCGGTGCGCCGCCGGCTCGTGGGGCAGCGAATGCGATCGGATTGGTGCCGAACAGCGGCCGGTCGGCGCCGTGCGGCACCACGCAGGTCATGCTGTTGACCACGCTGAGCGCCACCAGGCCTTCTTCGGCAAAAGGTTCGACGTCCGGCCACAGCGCGGCAAAGTGATGGGAATTACGAATCGCCAACACCGCGATCCCGGCGTTGCGTGCCTTTTCCACTAATAGCGGGCGGGCCGCCGCAAGCGCCGGTTGCGCAAAGCCGTTGCCGGCATCGACCCGCACGAAACCGGACGCCACATCCTCGACCAGTGGCACGGCCTGACCGTTGACCCAACCGCTCTTGAGTGTCGAGACATAACCGGGGATGCGAAATACGCCATGACTGTGGGCGCCGTCACGTTCAGCCCCGGCGCAGTTGGCCGCCAGCGAACGTGCGACAGGCGCGGACGTTCCGTGGCGCAGGAAAACCTTTTCGAGCAACTGCGTCAGCGCTTCGAGCGACAACGCGGGCGAGACAGCAGAAGACACAGCATCGTGTGGCGCAGACATCTGAAGCTCCAGACTAATTATTGGAGGGAACAACAGCGTACTAATGGCTTGCCCTGCGATTAACCACGTCAGGCCCGGGTGCTGTCAACCGTTCAGAAGCGCCCATGCACATCTGCACCCCTTGTGTGCGGTAACTATGTACCACCTTCTCTGACCGCAGGGCTTTTAGGCTGGCAGTTCAATTTACCGGCGCACTGAAAGCCGCCTGACCGAGACCCGACAATGTCCGCTTCCGTTCCACCGCTGCTGTTTGCCTTTTTTCTTGACTCTCCTGGCCTATGGGCCGAACTCGGTGTTGCACACAATCTGTCCACCCAGGACTTCAAATGGCTGCAGCATGTACAACTGGCTACCCAGGCCCTGCGCAGTCAGCAAACGCCGCCCATGCTTGCTCATCGTTTGCTGCTCAATACCGAGGATCCACCCGCCCTGCCGCTGGCCGGCTGTTTCATCCTCAGTAGCACTCCCGAAGACGGCGCTTACCTGCTTTACACGCCGTTTGCAGGATTGAAGAAGTTCGACAGCCTCAAGGCCTTGACCGGACACCTCGAACAACGCCTCAACGAAGCTGACGAAAAGGACCGGTTGCTGGCGTTCCTCGCCCTGTCGCAACGCAAATACCTGCTGGAAAAGCGCGGTATGACCGTGACCTGCCAACTCATCGACGGCGACATATTCGATGATCAGCGCGCCGCGCTCGAACACTGCCAGAGCCTCAACGCCCAGGCTTTGCTCAACGAGACGTTGCACCTGCCCGCGCTCGGCGCCCTGCTTGAGACCATCCTTGCCCAATTGCTGGCTTTGACGATGCCGGGTGTGAACCAGGCCCAGACTCGTCTGAGTTTTCACGCGGGCACTGATACTGCCGATGATACGGGGCCGAGACGCTGGCTCGATACAATGACACTGACTGATGCCGTGCTGCTTTATTACCGCCATGGCGGATGGCCTGCCGATCAGACCCATGTATTTTCCCATCCGCACAGGCCGGCTCAGACTGACGACCAAAAGCACTGGGAAAGCGCGGTCAAAAACGCCTCCGCCAACCTCCTGACCCGGCTTTACAAACAGATGGAAGTTTACTGGAACGGAGCAAGCGCCGACGGCAGCACACGGCGCGCGTTCTTCACCCAGGCCATCCGCCAACAGGCGCTCACCGACTTCGTACTCAAGCGCGAGGCGGGCATCATCGATGCAAAAAAATGCACAGACCTGCTGGCATGGATAGAACTCGATAGCGTTTCCCGGCGCATTGCCACACTGGAAACCGTACGTTTGTGGGAATACCAGGCCAACTTCGTCGAGCTGGCAGGTTCGCTGATGTTCAGCCACACCGACGCCTGCCTGTACACCCCCTCTCAAGGGTTGCAGGTGCTCAAGGATTATCAGGATCTGAAAAATACACTGCTGAGCAAGTTCAGCAGTGCTGGCCACGAAGAGGAACTCTATGGCTTGCTGAGCCTGGAGGAACGCCAGCAGTTTCTTGGCTTCGACAAACCCCACGTCTCGGGTGAAATGATCGCTGGCGACATCTTTGCCGTGCTGCTGTCCGGCATTATCACCAAGCAACGCCAGAACATCGAATATGCCTTGCAGGTATTTCGTCACAGCGAAGGTGCGATAGACATCCGCGCCCTGTTCGATAAAGCGCTGGATGTCCGCTCGATGCTCCACGATCGCCTGCTGACGCTCGACACCGCAGGGCGCTGGAGTACCCGCCCGGCACTCAGCGGCGGCGTTCTGCCGTCTTTGTTGAGCGCAGATGCGGCGGCGGCTGAAACGAAGAAATTTGCCAGTGTGCTGGACGCCATCAGCGGCGACTTTTTCGCGCAACCGATCACAACGCCAGCGTTGCAAAGCCTGTACCTGGACAACATGAAAAACAAACTCGCGCATGCGCTGTTTGTCGGCATGACCGGTGAAGCCAGAATTCGCGTGCTCAACGGTACATTGCGCCGTGATGAACAAGCGATTGTCGATACGGTATTCAACCCCGAAAAGCCTGAGCGCGCTCGGCGCAAGGGCCTCAACGGCTTCCGTCCCGACGCCTTTTCGCTCAGCTTGCAGGCTACCGGCCAGAGCGAAATTTCACCGCTGGCGAACTGCGTCATGCTGACCGAACGTGGAGGCCTCGATAATCAGCATTCAGGGCGCGCGCTGTTGTGGACACCTGCCTTGGGCCTTGAAGTATTCGATGGCGTCGACGCGGTGCGGTCAGTTCTGAACCAGCGATTGCTCGACTCGGAAAAAAGACCCTTGCTGCTGGAGAACCTTTCACCGCTCAGCAATGGCTTTCACCAGAAATACACGATGGCAGAGTTCCACCTGATCGGCGAAAGCGTGCCAGAGAACCGCGTGCAATCGGCCATCGAGCAGTTTCTCCAGCGCTGCAAACGCGTGCGGGATCTGAATGTGCCGAAACTCGCCAAGAATAACGCGCTCAAAAACCTGAGCCAGCAGGTAATCGACAGCAACCTGCATCAGGCCAGCGCACTGGCCAAAGCCCTCGGCAAGCAACAGTCACTACCGGCATGGCTGGGCATGGCCGCGCTCGGTGATCAGCAACTGCACCTCGAAATACTCGAGCAATGGCGCAACAGCGTCACGGATGACAAAGACTATCTGCACGGGCTGCCGACCCTGCATGACTATGTTCAGCAGACCCTGAAGTCATTGTTGTCCAGCCGTTTCTAGGCACCGGACCTTGATCCCCGGCAAATCGCGATCACCCCGGCGCTGGCCTTGGCCGGTCCTGCCATGAGCCTCACCGATTTCGCCCTGAATCATAGCCACACCGCCCAGCAAACCAGCTTCAAGGTGACGTCAGGTACGAACGCCGTGCTGCCGAAGAATATCGACCAGCAAGCAATCCGAAGCCTGCTGCTATCGCTGGATATAGGCTCGACGTTCGCCAACAAGCTCACCAGCGCACTCTCAGCCAAAAATAGCGATGCACAAGCATGCCAACAGCGCTATGTCCGTCAGTTGCCCTGGCAACTCCTGCAACACGCTCATCAATTGAAACTGCAACAGCGGTTGAGCGCTATGGCCTTCGACCTGATCACTCAGGTACTCGACATGCCGGATGCCACCGCGCGCGCAAGGGTGCCGGGGGCCGATGCGCTGTTGCGTCCACTGGCGCTGATCAAAACCGCCGGAGCAAAAGCCGTCACCGCTCTTGGTATGTACCTGATCGGCCCCGCATCCGGCAAACCCGGGCCACAAGTGCTGTATACGCCGTACCACGGTGAACAAGCGTTCAGCGAATTTGCCGATGAAGCTGCTGTCATCTCCGCCCTCAACATTCCGGGGGCACTACAGAACCTGCTGCTGCGACGGTTGCCCGCCAGCGAACAATCGATCTTCGGCGCGCTGTTCAAGAGCAGTACCGGACAAACCAGCGAAATAACCCTCGCGTCAAAATCTGTCGACGGCAATGCGCTGATGCAACTGTTCAGTGACAACCTTGCGTTGTTGCCACGCTTGCTGAGCAGTCATTCGTTGCCGTCGGCACAAGAGGACTGGGAAGTGGCGAAAAACCTCTTCAGTTCCGGCATCAAACTGGTTCGCGGACTGCTGCCGGGCAAACTCGCCTATGTGCAGTTTCTCTGGCAAGCCTTCAAGGACGCCATGAACTCCGCCGAGGCGCTACAGGATCATCACTGGAAGCGTGCGCTGGAAACGTTTATTGCCGGCGCCGCAGAAATGATCACCCTCGGTCGGCTTTCACTGGAGTCGAAATTGACTACAAAAGAAGCATCGATTCAGCAGGTGCCCGTCGCAACAACGCCCAGCGCGCCTCAATGGCAGGAGATTCGCCCCACTGCGGCGTCTCGCACTAATCTGCAAACGTTCGAAACACCCACGATTGCGTTAAAAGACCTGACGCATAAAGTGGCGGATGGCACCTATGAGGATCTGCCGACGAAAACCCTCTATGCGCCGATCGCCGGCAAGGTCTATCCAGTGGAGAAGCCTGGAGCGGTCTGGCAGATCAAGGGAGCCGAACAGGCAGGCCCGGTATTGCAACACACGGCATCCCGACAGCTGATTATCGATACCGACCGGCACACCGTGCATTTCGGCAAAGCCTTGTCAAAAATGTACAACCGCCACGCCAACGAGCGAGAAGCCAGAGTGTGGTTGAACATCGAAGCCCAGGGCATGGCAGAAATTCGCGCCAGGCACCCGGAAAAGGCACGGTTGCTGACGCAGGCCGTCGACATGGCCCGGTACTATGCGCTCAACAGCCTGCACAACATGGCGCAACTGAAAAACCATGCCCCTGGGACGCGACTGGACACGTTCCTCAAATCGTTCTTCGGCGTGCAACGCATCGATGCCGACATTCTCGCCAAGATCAAAAAGACCATCGTGCCGATCTGCAATGCCCTGGTCGACCCTACCGAAGACCTGATGAACACCGACCGCTTCGTCGTCGGCTCGAACAAATACCGCAACAGCGGGCTGATCGCCTTCGTGCTTGATGACGACGCACGGAAAATGGTGCATTTCACTGAAAAATTCTTCAATCAGGAACTCGACTGGTACAAGGTTGGCCTCACCCAGCCGTTCAACGTCGAGGGGCATGCCCAGGCATCCACGCTGATCCATGAATTCGCCCATCAGGCCAACAAGGCGGTGGACATCGCGTCCCTCGAAGCCCGGCGGCCGTTCAGTGACCTGATTGCCACCATTACCGGTTACGGCGCGGCGATGAAAGAGACCCAGACGCGATTCCAGCGCGAAGCACTGTCACTCGAAACACCGCGCGAGGAGCTGTTTGCACGCTGGAGCAATGAACTGCAGGAGTGGATCAGCTTCGATGAGATTCCAGGTATCGAGCATGTCGCCAAGGAAATTCTCAAAGTCACGCAGAGCCCAACCGTCGAGGACGCGCGAACGGCATTTCTGAGCACATCCAATCCACACCCGCGCATCGACACGATTTTGCGCAATGCCGATTCGATCGCTTTTCTGATCTGTGAAATGGGTCGGCAACTGGACCCGGTTACCAGCCCCAACGAAGCGCTGAGCTGACCGGCAAAAAAAATGCGCAGGCCATGGTGCCTGCGCATCGCTTGATTACGCGGCGAGGTCAGTCTTTCTGGTCGCGCAACACGTTGCCCGAGGCACCGTCGATGCGGAACTCATAGACCACGCCATCGGCTTTGCGCCCCTCGCCTTTCCAGTAGCCGTCGTTGTCGGCTTCGATCTCATACACTTCGACGTAACCGGCCTTGGTCTTGATAATCTCGATAGCCTTCTCGATGGTGATCCATCCCGCACCCGGGCGGTCGGCCATGGCCGCGCCGGCACTCAACAAGGCGGCGGTTGCCACGAAAGCTGCGAAGGTTCTTTTGATCATTTTTTCACTCCATTTATGGATGATGTTCGTCAGACGTCCTGTTTTTGGGTGTTGCCGAGGAAAATAAGTTCCAATTTGATGGGTAAATGCCATGACGGTTGTTCTCGACCAACGGCCCGGAAGGTTAGAATGCAGCAAACCAGGATGAGTCAATGACCGAAGACACCCTCTCGGAAGCCGAATACGATGCGATCACCGATGCCGCCGCGCATTGGTGCATGCGTCTGCACGCAGTCGACTGTTCCGCCGAGGAGCGTGTGGCATTCGAGCAATGGCGCGAGGCGCATCCGCTCCATGCCTTCGAATACGAAGCGATGCTGGAGATCTGGGACGTCGCCGAACATCTGCCGCGTCCGGATCCTGTCGTCGCGCTGCCGGCCAGCAATCCGGCCCCGGCCTGGCGTCAATATGCAATATCCGCCAGCATCTTCGCGCTGGGCCTGCCACTGGTCGCCTACACCGGGTGGAACATGGGCTGGCTACCCAACAGCTACCAGCATTTCGAAGCCAGCGACAATGTCCGCCAAGTCACTTTGAACGATGGCAGCCAGGTCGAGCTGAACCTGAACACCGAGCTGACCTACAGCAACTACAAGGACGAACGCCGGGTCACCCTGAAAAAGGGTGAAGCGTTTTTCAGCGTCAGTCACGACATCACTCACCCATTCATCGTCAAGGCTGCCGAAGGTCGCGTCCGCGTCACCGGCACTCGCTTCAACGTGTGGATGTATGAAGATCAGGTACGCGTCAATCTGGTCGAAGGCTCGGTGCTGGTCACCAGCAACACGGCATTGCCTGGCGACGGTTTGCGCCTCGGCCCGTCGATGCAGGCGCAGTACAGGCATGGCGACTACACGCCACAGATCAGCCAGACCTACGACAATGACAGTTCACTGGCGTGGCGCAACGGCAAACTGATCCTCGACAACCTTGCACTGAACGACGCGTTGCCGCTGATCAACCGTTACCTGAACAACCCGCTGATGCTCGCCGACACCAGCACCGGCGCGATCCGCGTGGGCGGCGTCTACAACATCAAAGAGATCAACGGCCTCGTCAACTCTCTGCCCAAAGTGCTGCCGGTCTACCTGACCCGCAATGCCGAAGGCAATCCGGTGATCAACTCGATCCCCAAGCACGCACCGAAGTCCTGACAACCCAGTGGCAAGGGGATTTATCCCCGTTGGGTTGCGCAGTAGCCCCTTCTCCATCTGACTTGCCCCCCATATCCTCCGCCAACTCGACACAATGTGCCGCACGCCAAAAAGTCCCGGCGCCTTAGACGATTGCAGGTGAAAAAAAACCGCCGCCCTCAATCAGAGGACAGCGGCTTTCTCATTGCGACGCAGACGTCTATTGCGCAGCCACCTTATCCGCCGCTTCGCTGATGCTCTGCACCTGATACTGCGGATCAGCCTTGATCTGCTGCTCGGTGAAGGGCAAGACGCTCCACTGCTTCTTCGAAAACGCTTCGGTCTGGTCGCGCGAGTATTTCGACGCCGGATCGCTGGACAGCGAGAACGCCAGCAGCCCCTGAGCGTGCGGTCCTTTATCGTCAAAGCTCACCACTTGCAGATAGCTGGTGCCGCTGACCACTTCGAGTTTGCCGTCTTCACGCGGAACGCTCTGAATGGCGTTGTAGATGCCGAGAGTACCTGGCCCGCCGTGAATCGCGGTTTGCTGACCACCACTGCTGACCACTTGGATATCGCCCCAGCGGGTATCAGGCTTGATGCCCATTTGGCTGCTCAGTTCGAGCGAGGCGAGCATCGCTTCGCGCACGGCTTTGCTGACGTCAGGCTGTTCGATGGCAAGCCCGCGCGGCGTGCTTTGCGCGGCCTTCGGGTCGAACGCGACACGCCAGACCTGCGGTGATTCCTGCAGGGTTTGCATGATGTTCTGGAAATGCACCAGGCCGCTGCCGGAATCCAGATTCGCGCGGCCATCCCAGGCTTTGAGGCTGGCGCAGACCGGCTTCAGTTTGCTCGCGTCCGCGCCAAGGTCCTTCGCGCAGAATTTCAGCAGGTCCGGTAACACCTGGCTCGCCAGATAGACGTTGTCGTCCATCACCATCCGTTGCAGATCCTGCACCGCCAACGGGCCTTGCTTGTCCAGCGACGCGAGACGATCCAGGGCGAAGCGCGAGCGCATACCCAGCGGTTGGCTGTCCTGACTGATCAGCGGTGAGAAACCGGTCAGCGGTTGCGCCGGGTTGGCCAGCCACGCGGAATCGTTGGAGTGCTGGACGAAGTCTTTACGCAGCAGTTGCGGTAACTGGCTGGAGGCATAAATACCCGGCTGCGCGGCTTGCGGATCGATATCCCAGGCACAGCCACTGCGGGCACCGTCGAGCACGATCATCTGCAAACCGGCGCGCGGATCACTGCACTTGGCGAGCTTGTCAGCGCTGACGTTCGGCACCACTGACAGATTCATGTACAGCGTCTGGCCCTTGTCATCGACCGCCAGGGTATTGACCCACGGAATGCCCTGAATCTTGTGCACCGAATCCTGCAGATCCTTGAGACTGTTGGCCTGGTTCATCGCGTACCACTGTTTGAGCACGCGATCATTTTCGAGGTTGGCATCGCGCAGGCTGAACGCATATTGGTGATCCCAGTCGAGCTTGCCCGGCCACTGCACGATCGGCCCGAACTGCGAGCTGTAGATCTCACGCGACACCGGCACGACCTGACCATCCGCCTGTTTGACCTGCACGGTCACCGTCTGCTTGTTCAGCGGCAGGGATTTGCCGTCGAGCAAATAGCGCGTCGAATCCCTTGGATCGAGTTGCAGGCGATACAGGGTGAAGTGCTTCGAAGAGTCGACCGTGTGGGTCCAGGCCAGATGCTGGTTGAAACCGATATTGATCATCGGCAACCCCGGCAGAGCGGCACCCATGACGTCGAGTTTGCCAGGTATGGTCAGGTGCATCTGATAGAAACGCATGCCGCCGACCCAAGGAAAATGCGGGTTGGCCAGCAACATCCCACGACCATTGAACGACCGCTCGCTGCCCACCGCCACGGCGTTGCTGCCGCGATCCAGGGCAAAGCGTTGCTGACGCGTGTCGGCCAGTTGCCAAGCGTGTGATGGCTGCTCGATTTGCGCGCTGGCTTGCGGCGGAGTGGCCCCGGCCAAGGCTTCGGCGAACTGCCCGACACCGCCTTCAACCAATAGCCGACGGGTCAGTTTGACCAGGTCTTCGGCGGCGATATCGCGTACCCACTCGCCTTGGCATTGCTGCGGCAGCCCTTGCTGACGGCGCTCGCCAAGATAGCGGTTATAGCCGGCGACATAACCCTGCATCAGGTCGCGCACCTCGGTCGGCTGCGCCTGCCAGAACGCCTGCACTGCCTCGGGCGTGTTCAACCAGGTGAAGAACACATCGCTGACACGATTTTCACGCTCCTCGACGGTGAACTGATCCGGGCCGAAATAACGCGAACGTTGGCCGTTGACCGTAACGATCTCGTTGGCCAGCAAACACAGATTGTCCTGCGCATAGGCGTAGCCAATGCCGAAACCCAGGCCACGCTCGTTTTCGGCGCGAATGTGCGGCACACCAAAAGCGGTGCGACGAATATCGGCACTGGCCTGGGTGGCGGGACTGAGCGCATGGGCTGACAGACTCAGCCCGAGAAACATGCCGGCAAGGGCCAACCCGGTTAACTGCCTGGAAATAATCACGCTCGCTCCTGATCGATAAGGCAAGGATCGGCCCGCGCAAGACGTAGAAAAACACCAATTGCGCCGGGTCCGATCTGAAAGTCATGCTCGCGCCTGGGCGCAATGCTGCTGTTCAGGAAACGAATCGGCGAAAAAAAATTTAGCCGGGTAGGCAGCTATCTGGAGCCGTGATTACGGGGAAACGACAAATCAGCGACAAATTTTCTACATATTGCCCTTCATGATTTGTCGTGCTGAAACGTCTTGTTTAGAGAGAGCACAAAAAACCCTTTCCTGATCAGGTCCTGAAAAGGAGTCACCGCATGTACAACTCGCAACTACCAACGGAAGGTAGCCAGGCGCCACAAGGAGCTTCCATGGGGCCGAGCGCCAGCGATTTCGGACAAAGGATCGAGCGCCACGGCAATGAACGAATCCGCCTGCTGCTAAAGAGTTTCGGCCTGCGCACCAGCCTGATTCGTCTGAAGGTCATCGACGCGCTGTTGAGCGCTGCGCATGGCAATCGTCGCCTTGGCGTGCGTGGCGTGCACAGCCAATTGCTCGATCTGGACATTCCGCTGTCGTTTCTCAGCGTGCGCGAAGTATTGAAGCGTTTGTGCGCCGAAGGCGTGATCACCATCAACGCCGACAAGAGCTACAGCCTGCACCCGCAGGCTGCTGCGATTCTCGACAACGAGTGATGCATCAAGCAGTCGCCGTCAGGGTTTGACCTTGCGGCGCATCACGGCGTTGATCACTACCACGACCACCGCCACACCGATGGCGATGTACTGGAACATTTTCTCACTGATCGCCCCGGTGTTTTGCAGCCAGGACAGGCCGAGCATGATTGCCAGCACCATGAGGGCGATCAGAATCGAGTATTTCAAGCGTTGCGACTGAGTCATTGCAGGTTCCTGAAGCGTTGGAATGTATCCGGTTTGTATCCGTTAACATGCCAGGCACATACCTTGTTTCGGGGATGCGCGGCAATTGCCGGAGTCTCATGTTACAGCCGCTGAAGAGTTTTGGCTTCATGGCGGCGTAACCATGAGGATTGTAGAAATGTTCCGTCGAATCGCCTGGCTGATTCCCCTGCTTGCCGTGCTGACCTTGAGTGGTTGCATCATATTTCCCCACGGCGGGTGGCACGATGACCACCATCGCTACTATGGCGGTGGCCCCGGCTACTACCATCGATAGAACAGGATTGTTCGCCCCGCTGGATGATGGCTGATCCCGTAGATTCAACAGCAAAAAATGCCCGCCTTCTGGTGGGCATTTTTTTTGCCTCAAGTTATCTCAAAGCCCCGCCAGCCAGCGCTCAGAGCGCATCGAAACAACCCGCTACTTTTTGAAATTTCCTGTCTACGCAGACCGTTAGCACGCCCAGCCAAGCCCCAATAGGCTATGCAGCAGGTTTTTGACAAAAGAGACAGGATGTCATGCAGAGAACACTCATCGCCCTTGGACCGGTAAAAATCATTGGATTTTGCTTGGCCATAACCCTCTTCGAACTTCTGACCTACATGGCCAGCGACATGATCATGCCGGCCATGCTCAGCGTGGTTAAGGAGTTCGAAGCAGACGCACGTCATGTGCCAAATGCATTCAATCTTTATCTGATCGGCGGGGTCTGTCTGCAATGGCTGATCGGGCCTTTATCCGATCGTTATGGACGACGACGTTTGTTGTTGATCGGCTGCGCACTGTTTGCTCTAGCCAGTTCGGCAGCCATAGCGACACGCTCGATCGAAGCATTCAATGTATTGCGCCTGATACAAGGCATGGGCCTGGGCTTTGTCGTCGCCGTCAGCTATCCGGCATTGCAGGAAGTTTTCCGCGAGGCCGATGCCGTACGCCTCATGGCGCTGCTCGGCAACGTTGCATTGCTGTCTCCGTTGCTTGCGCCACTGTTGGGCAGCCTGTTGCTGGAATGGCTGAGTTGGCGACAGCTGTTTCTCGGCCTCGGGTTTGCCGCAGCGCTGGCCTGGCTGCTATTGCTGATGTGCATGCCGGAAACCATCGGTGTACTGCGCAATGACGGCAAACATCTGCCGCCGACGCCGCTGTCTTTCAGGCAGATCTTGCGACGCTACGCAGCGCTACTGGGTAACCGCACCTTCCTTTGCGCAAGCCTTGCGCTGGGGTTCATGAGTTTGCCGCTGATCGCCTGGATCGGCCTTGCCCCCTTGTTGTTGATGCAATGGCAAGGCTTGTCTGCCGTGGAATATGGCCTGTGGCAGATACCGGTATTTGCCGCCGTGATTGTCGGCAACCTTCTCCTTGATCGACTGCTGCCCACCCACGCACTGCCGCGTTTGATTGGTCTGGCGCTGTGGCCTTACTGCCTTGGATTGCTGGCCCTGCTCTGTTCGATGCTGACCGATGAATCGGTGCCGATGCTGGTCGCAGCGCTGGCGATGTATGCGGTCGGCCTGGGTATGAGCAATGCGGTGCTGTATCGAATCGCCCTGTTTGCCAGCGAGGACAGCAAAGGTCTGGTGTCCGCCATGATCGGCATGCTTTCGATTGCTGTCATGGGCGCTGGCGGCTGGCTGATTGCGACGCTTGGAGGTGGCACCAGCCTCAAACTTTTTAGCTTGTGGGCCGCTTTCGGCGGCCTGTTGTGCCTGCCCCCCTTGCAGCGTGTTCTGCGCACCTGACCGGGTGCGTTCCCCCCTGTCCCCTCTCGATGATGGATATTGATGATTAATCACTTCCCCCTGGGCGATGCGCTTTGTGCGTTGCCGCAGCCCTATTGCGCCGATTCCGTGCCGGCCGGTCTGTTCGACCGGGCGATGGCCGAAATCAGTCACTTTCATTGTCAGCAGACACCGGGCTATCGGCATTGGCTGAATGCCAACGGTTTAAAGGAAAGCGACCTCGACAGTCTTGAAGACTGGTCGCGCTTGCCAGCGATCTTCGCCAACTTCTTCAAGCAACAATTGCTGCTCAGCTCAACGGGCGAAAACGCGCTGGAGCTGACGTCCTCCGGCACCAGCGGCCAGAAAAGCCGCATGCGCTATGACGAACGCAGCATTGCCGGTGCGCAATACATGGTTGAGCGAATTTTTCAGCATTACGGCTGGAACACACCGGACACGCCGTGCAACTACCTGCTGTTGAGCTATGAACCGCAGGGGCAAATCAGCCTGGGAACCTCATACACCGACCAGTTCCTGTGTCGCTTTGCCAAGGCCAACCGTGTCGCCTATGCCTTGCGCAACACTGGCGATGGTCATCAGTTCGACGTGTTCGGGGTGATCGCCGCTTTGCAGTCGTTCGCCGAAGAGGGTATGCCGGTGCGCATTTTCGGTTTCCCCGCATTCCTCTGGCAGTCCCTCGAGCACATGCAGGCAACCACCGTGAAAGACCTGCAATTGCCATCAGGCTCGCTGGCATTTTTTGGTGGCGGCTGGAAAACCCGCGCCCGCGAGGAAATCCCCAAGGCGCAGTTGTATGCACGCATCCACCAGCAATTGGGCATCGATACCACGGATTGCCGTGATGGCTATGGCGCTGTCGAGCATGCGGTGCCGTATGTCGAATGCAGTCACCACCACTTCCATGTGCCGGTATATGCCAAGGCCTATGTGCGCGATCCGGCGGACTTGCGCGTGCTGCCCTTTGGCCAACGTGGCCTGCTCGGATTCGTCTCGCCCTATATCTCGTCAAGCCCCGCCCATGCGGTGGTCATGAGCGATCTCGCCACCCTGCATACCGGTACAACCTGCGGATGCGGATTGAGCGCCGACTGGTTCGAACTGCATGGCCGTGCCGGCACCACTGCCAGCAGAAGTTGCGCAATGGCTGCGGCCGAATTGCTCGGAGAGCATTGATATGTATTTGATCAACGGACAACTGCACGCCGATTACCCTGTCGACACGGCCCTGGAACAATTGCACCAGGCGCTGCCACAACATCTGGCGAGCCCGCTGCACAGCCGCACAGTGATTCACGCGGCGGCGCGTTTTGCCGAACAATTGCGCAGCGGCGATAGCAACGTAGTGCTGGATGAAGATCAGCGCCAGGCTTTGATCGGGTTTTGCCAGCCGCAGGCGCTGCAAAGCAAACTTGAACGCGAGCTCGGCGATCAACCCGGTTCTCTGCGACGCCTCGATTACACGCAAGCGCGCTTCGAGAACTGGAGTCCGCTCGGACTGGTTGTGCACATCACCCCGGCGAATGCACCCATGCTGGCGTTCTGTGCAGTTGTGGAGAGCCTGCTGGCCGGCAACATCAACTGGCTACGCCCCAGCAGCAGCGATCAAGGCCTGACTGCCCGCTTGCTCAGCGCACTGCTGCAATGCGATCCAAGCGGTCAGTTGGGTCACTACCTCGCCGTGTTGCCGGTAGCAACCACGCAAATCGCTCAATTGTGCAAACGGGCCAATGGTGTTGCCGCGTGGGGTGGCGCTGCGGCGCTGCAGGCGATTCGTCAACACCTGCCTTCCGGGTGCCGCTGGATCGACTGGGGACATCGCATAAGTTTCGTCTACATGACCCCCGATTCGGTTTCCGCAGAAGCGCTGGATGCCATCGTCGACGAAGTCTGCCGCCTCGATCAGCAGGCGTGTTCGAGCCCCCAATGGTTATTGGTCGACAGTGACGAGCCGGGCGTTCTCAAGCAAATCGGTGCGGCGCTGGCAGATGCGTTCGGTCGTCGAGCCGAACGCTGGCCAGCGTTGCTGCCGACGCTGCAGGAAGCCTCGGAAATCACCAGCCGGGTGGCGATGACTCGACTCGGCCAGAGTTTTTCCGGATTGACCGCCGAGGTCTGGAGTGCTCCCGGCTGGCGCGTGATCTGGACTCACGATCAGGTGCTGACACCCTCCCCGCTGTTTCGCACGCTGCTGCTCAAACCGCTGCCGCGCGCTCGCCTCGCACACATTCTGCTCGATTGGCGCAACGTGCTGCAGAGTTGCGCGCTGGTGTGTCCTGCGGCACAGACCGGCGAACTGTCGCGCACCTTGATTGCGGCTGGCGTTACGCGCATCGCACCGATCGATGCGATTCATGACGGTTACGACGGTGAGCCCCATGACGGTGTATATGCGCTGCAACGCTTGAGCCGCCGCGTCTCGGTCAGCTTGCCGGCAACGCTGCTGCCGACTCACGCGACGCTCGATCCGCAGTCCCAGGCGATAGACGTCAGTGACCTGCCGATCATGGATAAACAAGCCTTTGTCGAACGGCCTGCCAACGCGGCTGCGCAGTTGTATTTCCGCTCGGGAGGCAGCAGCGGCACGCCGACCTTGTCCGGCTTCAGCCATCGCGACTTCCAGCGCCAAATGCGCGCGACTGCCGACGGCATGTTTGCCGCAGGGCTTGATCCGCGCCGCGACCGGGTGATGAACCTGTTTTTCAGCGGTGGGCTGTACGGCGGTTTTTTCAGTTTCGCCAAAGTGCTGGAATTGCTCGGCGCCACGCACCTGCCAATGGGCGCGCCGGCCGATGACGATTACAGCGAGATTGCACAACTGATCGTCGAACAACGCGTGAGCGTGTTGATTGGCATGCCGAGCACCCTGCACCGCTTGTTCCTCAACGAGCAGCAAACGTTACGCGATTACAACGGGATCGAAAAAGTCTTCCTTGGCGGTGAACACCTCAGTCAGCCCTGCCGTGAGCTGCTGCAAAGTTGCGGCGTCAAAAGCATTCGTTCGGCGGTGTATGGCAGCGTCGATGCCGGCCCGCTTGGGCATGCCTGCGCTGCGACAGGCGATAGCGTTTTCCATCTGCTGAGCGATATCCAATCGCTGGAAATTGTCGCGTTCGATGACGATGTGCCGGTTGCCGGCGACGAAGTTGGCCGACTGTTATTCACCTCGAAGGCGCGTGAAGGCCAGCCGATCCAGCGTTATGACGTGGGTGACAGCGGCCGCTGGCTATCCGGCCCATGTGATTGCGGCCTGACATCGCCGCGTTTCGAACTGTTGCAGCGACACGGTCGGCTGATGCGTATCGGCACCGATTTCATTTGCCTGAGCACGCTGGCCGAGCATCTGCAGACCGAATTTCAATTGCTGATGGCGCACGCGCCTGACGGCGTTGAAAGCCTGCTGTTTCGCAGTCCCCGCGAACCGGCAGATGTGCTCGAACGCCTGCAAGGCTATTCCCTCCTGGCAACCCTGGTGCGCAGCGGACTGCTGAAACTGGAGGTCGAGGTCTGCCCACCGGCGTCATTCCACCGCAACAAGCACAGCGGCAAAACCCCTTTATTGATCGATGCGCGCCGTTGAAGTGCAGCAACCGCACCCGGCCTGGCGCCATTACTTCGAGAGAACACCATGACAGCTGCAATTGAACTGAACCAGTTGGTCGGCTTTGCCCGAGCGCATTCGAATTACTATCGCGAACATTTGCACAACGTCGCGCCCTGTATAGCGAGCCTCGGTGAATTACCGCTGATTGATCCGCACACCTACTGGCAATCGAGCCATGACCTCGATCATTGGTCAGTACTCACAGGCAGCCTCGCCAATGCGCTGGTATTCAAGACCGGTGGCACCAGCAGCAACGGCAAACTGTCGGTATTCACCCGTGACGAATGGCAGACACTGGTCAGCGACTTTGGCGTCCAGCTCACCGCGCAACTGAATGACGGCGACCGCATTGCCAATCTGTTTTTCGTCGGCGACCTGTATGCCAGTTTCGTGTTCGTCCACGATGCCCTCGCGCATACGGGCAGTGCCGTCACCGAATTCCCGTTTACCGGTAACGTCGATTCTGCAGTGTTGGCCGATTCGATTGCTCAATATCGGATCAACGTTTTAGCCGGTGTACCGGCGCACCTGCTGACGTTTGCTGCATGGCTTGCGCGTCAGTCGCGCACGCTTGAAGGTATCGACACCCAGCTCTACGGCGGCGAAAGCCTGTTCGGCGGGCAATTGCTGCTGTTGCGCCGGGTCTTTCCCAACGCCCGGATCGCCTCGATCGGTTACGCCAGTGTCGACGCCGGGTTTATCGGTTTCAGTAGCCGTGACTGCGCCCTGAACGAACACCGCATGCTCGACCGCCACAGTGTGGTGGAAATCCTCGATGAACAGACCGGTGAGGTTATCGAGGATTGCGGGCGGACGGGACGTCTGGTCCTCACCAATTTCACCCGTCGCCTGATGCCGCTGATTCGCTATCCGGTGGGCGACCTCGCCTGCTGGAAAGAACCTTGTGGCGCACCGATGCGTAAATTCGCCTTGATGGGGCGCAGCATGGACAGCCAGCGTGTGCGGGTCGGCAGTTTGACCCTGCTGACCGCCGAAATCGGCGAGATCGTGCAACGCATTGCTGCCGGAGGTGAATGGCAACTGGTGCTCGATCATTCAAACAATCGCGATGACTTGCACCTTAAGTGGCGGCACGCCGCGCAGCGCCTCGACACGACGCAAGTCAGTGCAGAACTGCGCGCGGCGTTGATCGATCAGTACCCTTTGATCGAACAACTGACTGCCGATGGATTACTCAATCTGCAAGTGGCGAGCTGCGTCGGTGAGGATTTCGCCTGTCATCCCCGCTCGGGCAAACACCAGAAAGTTGTCGACCTGCGCCTCTATGGCAATGCTTCTGCGGAGCCGCACACATGGACATCGTGACCCTGAGAAACTACCGCAGCACCGATGCTGTGGCGGTCAGCCGCCTGTTCCGCGAAGTCTATGGCGACCACTACGTTCATCCCCACGTTTATCTGCCCTACATGATCAGTCAGAACCACGACGATGGCCGTTGGCATTCGCTGGTGGCCGTGAGCGGCAAAAAAATCCTCGGCCACGCGACACTGTTCAGAAATGCCGGCTCGCCGGTCGCCGAACTGGCGCTGACTGTGGTTCATCCAGCGACACGTGAGCAAAACATTGCCACGCGGCTGGGGCAACAGTTGCTGATCCATGCGCAAGCGCTGGGCTGCCGTGGCGTGACGATCAAACAAGTGACCCATCACGCCTACTCGCAAAAAATGGCCGACAGGCTCGGATTTCACAGCACGGGACTGTTACCCGACTACGCGCCTTCGCCATTTGGCGAGATATTGCCGGAGTCGATCGTCATGGGTTTCAGAGGCATCGACGACTACGAGCGGCCGCTGCCATCGCTTGACTGGCCAGCCAGCTGCGCCGATTTCATGCAGCAGATGTGCAACGAGTTTGGCACGCGCAAAAAACCCTCACCCTGGGTCGGGCAAGCAATGCATTTCGACCAGCATTCAGGGCGTTATGACATGGTGCTCAAACAACTGAGCAGTGCCGTGCTCCAGCAACTGCGGCAATTGCCGGCACACTGGATGGTTTCGATCAGGCTCAGGCTGGCAGAAGGTTTTGCCGGCGCAATGCACAATCTGTCGATGGCAGGGTTCACGTTCACCGGGATTGTCCCGGATGATCGCGGCGAAGGCTGGCTGGCACTGTTTCACCGCAACTACTTGCCGCGCCAGTTGCAATTGCACTGCGCGCGCATGCAACAGCTGCAGGATCAAATACAGCAACGCTTCGGCGATTACTGCAATACCGCACTGCAAGCTCGTTGAACCAAAGACTGGCAGGCCCGCCGAGAGATTGTGCGGGCCTTGTTCCGTGGTCTTTACGCTTTGGCTTTGACGCCGCTGTCGACAGGTTTCGGCATGTTGCCTTCACCGTAGGTTTTCAGGTTCTGCAGGACGTAAATCGCTTTTTTAAACTCGGGGATCAGGCTCTTGCCGTAAGCGTTGCCATTGAGGCCGTTGCTCTGGATGGCATCGAGTTGGGTCGCGAAGTACTCCAGCGCGTTGAATTTCGCATCAATATCTTTCGTCACGCCAAAACGATCGAACTTGTCGCCGGCGTTCTTCAGCGTAAAGGAAGTAATCTCGGAGATCAGCCCGCGGCTACGCAACGTTTCGCTCAGGTTGCCCAATTGTTTTACCGACACATTCGCCGGATCGAAACCCTTGATTGCCCGTCGCAAACCCTGCTTATCCATTTCGGCAGTATTCAACGCCATAGGATTGCTGCCGACCATGGTGAGCATCTGCTGCACCTTGACGCTCTGGGATACTTGTTTTTTGGCGCCGGTGTCGCGTACCAGAACCCCTGCCTTGGCCTGCCAGCCGCCGACAATACCGATCGTCATGAGAAGACTCCCTGAAAAATGACCATAAAAATGTCCGTGTTGAACGCAGTAATGGACGCGAGTATCAGCGGGGCGAACTGATGGCACCAACCTGTTTCTGCACTTTTTTACAATTCTTGTACATTCTCGATACAAATAACCCATAGCCCCACAAACCTTGGGTTAAAGCGCCTGCGACTGTCGGTAAACAACCAGCGCTTCACGCTGACAAGCAGGTAAGTCCGCTTGAATGTATCCAACCCGATACTGACCAGTCATCGGCGGCAATCTTTTTAGTACGCCAGTACCTCAAGCTTCTTGCCAGCGCGACGATACGCTGAGATACCCGCACTGTTTCACTCCCACCCCTCTAACAAGAATCGCAGTTCAAGGACCGGATCCCCATGCCCGCATTCCGTACCATTCAGGCTCGCTACACGCTGTTTCTGGTTCTGTTTATCCTGCTGTTGTCGGTGCTCACGGTGGTTGGCATCAGCCAACTGGTCGCGCCCAAGTTGCGCCACACCGAAGAACAGGTGGTGCTCAACCGCATCGCTGAAGTCGCCGAGCAGATTCAGGGCGAACTTTACAAAGTCCAGGCGCAGCAACGCAGCATCACCCAGACCATCCCGCTGCTCGACAGTGCCGCGATCGACACTGTGTTGCCGGGGTTGGTGGATCAATACGGCGAGCTGAAGGTTTTTGGCGGCGGCATCTGGCCGTTGCCGGGGCAGCGTGAAGCCGGGCGCAACAAGTTCAGCACCTTCTGGCACCGCGATGCTTCGGGCAAATTGGCGGTGAACACCTTCTGGAACAGCGACGCGGCACCCAACTATTACGACCAGAGCTGGTACAAGGGCGGCATGGCGACGCCGCGCGGCCAGTGCGCCTGGGCCGCAGCCTATAAAGACGACGCCAGCGCCGAGCCACGTACCAACTGCGCGATGGCCATTCAGAAGAATGGAGCCGCTTACGGCGTGTCGACCATCGACGTCACCCTCGGCTTCTTCAATGACCTGGTCGCAAGCAAGGAGAAAGACCTCAACGCGCAAATGCTGATCGTCGAAGCGGACGGCAAGATCATCAGCAACAGCTCGCGCATCAGCGGCCCGATCGTGCTGAAGAACATCAGCGAACTGGCCGGCGCCTCGACTTTCGCCAGCCAGGTCAAGGCCGGCCTGCAAAACCGCGATCAGGCGCAGCGCGTCGAGTTCGACAACAACGGCGAAGCCAGCACCTTCTTCATGCGTCCGATCGAGGGCACGCCGTGGTTCCTCGCCACGGCCCTGCCGACCAAAATGCTCACCGCGCAGCGTGACGATGTACTCAGCACCCTGAGCCTGCTGCAGATTCCGCTGGTGATCCTGCTCGTGCTGTTGCAGGTCTATGCGATCCGCCAGTTGGTTTCGCGCCTGAAAGCCTTGAAAGCCAACATCGATTCGCTGTCCAGCGGCGACGCCGACCTGACGCGACGGATCACCATTCGCGCCGAGGATGAACTGGGCGCGATCGGCCATTCGGTCAACACGTTTATCGCTTACCTGCAAAGCATGATTGGCGAAGTCACCCAGGCCACCGGCGCCATGGCGTCGGGCCTCGACAACCTGCAACGCACCTCGGCGCACACCAGCCAGATCCTGTTGCGTCACGCCTCGGAAACCGATCAGACCGTCACCGCTATCACCGAAATGAGTTCGACGGCGGAAAGCGTTGCACAAAACGCCGCCGAGACCGCTGCCTTCACCCAGCGCGCCAACGAAAACGCCGACCGTTCACGCGTGGTGGTCGGTGAAGCGACCAGCAGCGTGGTCGCGCTGATCGATGAGGTCGCCAGCGCTACACACAAGGTTGAAAACATGCAGCAAGACGCCCAGCGCATCACCGAGATTCTCGGGGTGATCGGCGCGATTGCCGGCCAGACCAACCTGCTGGCACTCAACGCGGCGATTGAAGCGGCGCGTGCCGGTGAGCAGGGTCGTGGCTTTGCGGTGGTGGCCGACGAGGTGCGCGCCCTCGCCGCCCGCACCCAGGCCAGCACGTCGGAAATCAACGAGATGTTGACCCGTCTGACCCAAGGCGTCAGTTCTTCGGTCAGCGCCATGGAAAACACCCAGGCCAGTTGCCAGTCGGCAGCGGATGCCACCGCGCGGGTCAACTCGGGTCTGGATGAAATGGCCGGTTCGGTCAGCCACATCAACAGCCTCAGCACGCAGATCGCCACCGCCGCCGAACAGCAAAGCGCGGTGACCGAAGAGATCAACCGCAGCATGGTGCAGATCCGCCACATGGTCGACGAACTGGTGCAGAGCGGCCAGGCCAGCGAACTTAACACCCGGCAACTGCTGGAAGCCAACAGCCGCGTGAGCGCGATCATGGGCCGCTTCAAGGTCCGCTAATCACCACAATGACACCTCTGCAGGAGCTGCCGCGGGCTGCGGTCTTTTGATCTTGATCTGGATAGACAAAGTCAAAAGATCGCAGCCTGCGGCAGCTCCTACAGGGGGTCGCAGGTTTTTGATCTACGATGATCGTGCCGGTTTGTCTTGTAGCAACTGGAAACACTCCGTTGATGCCAGGCAGGAAAAACCGGTCAAAATGCGTTCTTTTTTGACCGCCATCCGAGTCGAGATCTCATCATGCGAAACCACCTGCGTCTGGTCGCCCTGAGCGCCCTGTTTCTCTCTTCCCTGGCCCAGGCGGCCGACCTGATCCCGATCGAAGTGCATCGCGACGCCAATTGCGGTTGCTGCAAAAAATGGATCAGCCATCTCGAAGCCAACGGTTTCAAAGTCGAAGACCACGTCGAAAGCGACATGAGCAGCTTCAAGCAACAACACGGCGTGCCACCGCGCCTGGCGTCGTGTCACACCGCACTCATCAACGGCAAATTCGTCGAAGGCCACGTGCCGGCTGATCAAGTGCTGGCCCTGAGCAAGCGCGACGACCTGCTCGGTGTCGCCGCACCAGGCATGCCGATGGGCTCGCCTGGGATGGAAATGGACGGCATAAGCGATGCCTATCAAGTGATCGGCTTAAAGAAGAACGGCGCTGACGTGGTGGTGGCGGACTATCCGGCGCACTGATGGCAGCTGCCTATACCGGGCTGTTCTTTGCCGCATTCGGCGCGGCGACGTTGTTGCCGTTGCAGTCCGAGGCGGTGCTGGTCGGCTTGCTTGCCAGTGAGCGATATTGGCTGTGGGGGCTGCTTGCCGTGGCGACGCTGGGCAACGTGCTCGGCTCGCTGGTCAACTGGTGGCTGGGGCGGGGCATCGAACGGTTTCAGCAGCGGCGCTGGTTTCCGGTCAGCCCCAGGCACATGGCGCGGGCGCGCAAACACTATGAACGCTACGGCCATTGGTCATTGCTGCTCAGTTGGCTGCCGGTGATCGGCGACCCGCTGACATTGATCGCCGGGGTGATGCGCGAGCCGCTCGGGCGGTTCCTGTTGATCGTCAGCCTCGCCAAAGGCGCGCGTTATGCCGTGGTCGCAATGCTGACCCTCGGCTGGCTCGGTTGAACGATCAGACGTGCTGATTGCCTGTGTTTAACGTCGCCCTAATCCCACCGTTCCAGGATCGGCCGATTTCAATGGAGTTTGCCCTTATGTCCGTCACGCGTTTCCGCTGGCTGCCCGGTCTGTTGCTCAGTGCCGCGCTGCCGCTGTTTGCCCATGCTGCCACTGAGGCAACGTCTGCCGAAGGCCCGGCTTACGGGCCAGAGCTGCAAGGCTTTGAATACCCCTACACGCTGAAACACTTCGCCTTCCAGTCCCAGGGCAAATCGTTGCAGATGGGTTACATGGATGTCGCTGCCCACGGTAAGGCCAACGGTCGCACCGTGGTGCTGCTGCACGGCAAGAATTTTTGCGCGGCGACCTGGGACAGTTCGATCAAGGCTTTGAGTGAAGCCGGTTTTCGGGTGATTGCCCCGGACCAAATCGGTTTCTGCACCTCCAGCAAACCAGACAATTATCAATACAGCTTTCAGCAACTGGCGACCAACACCCAGCAATTGCTCAAGGCGCTGGGTATTCAGAAGGCTACCCTGCTCGGCCATTCCACCGGCGGCATGCTCGCCACCCGTTATGCGTTGCTGTTTCCCGAGCAGGTCGAGCAACTGGCGCTGGTCAACCCGATTGGCCTGGAAGACTGGAAAGCCCTCGGCGTGCCTTATCGCACCGTCGATCAGTGGTATCAGCGCGAGTTGAAAGTCAGCGCTCAAGGCATCCGTGATTACGAGCGCAGCACCTATTACGATGGTCGCTGGAAGCCCGAATTCGATCGCTGGGTCGACATGCTCGCCGGCCTCAGCAAGGGGCCGGGCAAGATCCAGGTCGCGTGGAACTCGGCGCTGATCTACGACATGATTTTCACCCAGCCGGTGTACTACGAGTTCAAGGACCTGAAGATGCCGACGCTGTTGCTGATCGGCACCTCCGACACCACGGCCATCGGCAAGGACCTCGCGCCACCTGAGGTGAAAGCCAGAATCGGTCACTACGAGGTGCTCGGCAAACAAGTGGCCAAGCTGATCCCGCAGTCGACGCTGGTAGAGTTTCCCGGCATGGGCCACGCGCCACAAATGGAAGAACCGGCGCAGTTCCACAAGGCGCTGCTCGGCTGGCTGAACACAACCAATCCCGTTCGTTGATGAGGTAAGGCTGATGGCGGTGCAGATTGCAGTAATCGATGACTGGCAGGACGTGGCCCGCGACGTTGTCGACTGGTCGCTACTCGACAGCATCGGTGAAGTGACGTTCGAGCATGACTACCCGGCGGACAACGCCACCCTGGCCGCGCGCCTGGGCAAATATCAGGTCATCTGTGTGATGCGCGAACGCACGCGCTTCGATGCCGATCTGTTGGCGCGTTTGCCTAATCTGAAACTGCTGGTGACCGGTGGCATGCGCAATGCTGCACTGGATCTGCCGGCGGCAGCAAAACTCGGCATCCAGGTCTGCGGCACCGACAGTTACAAGCATGCGGCGCCGGAACTGACCTGGGCGCTGATCATGGCGGCCACGCGCAATCTGCTTGCTGAAGCCAACGCTCTGCGCGCCGGGCAATGGCAACAAGGGCTGGGCGGCGACCTGCATGGCAAGACTCTGGCCATTCTCGGTTTGGGCAGTATTGGCCAGCGTGTCGCGCAGTTCGGCCAAGTGTTTGGCATGCGCGTGATTGCCTGGAGCGAAAACCTCACCGCCGAACGCGCGCAGCAGGTTGGCGTGACCTATGTCAGCAAGCAGCAACTGTTCGAGCAGGCTGATGTGCTTTCGGTGCATCTGGTGCTCAGCGAGCGCAGTCGCGGGCTGGTCGATGCACAGGCACTGGCCTCGATGAAAGCCACAGCATTGCTGGTGAACACGGCGCGCGGGCCGATTGTCGATGAACCGGCGCTGATCAAGGCGTTGCAGAAGCGGCAGATCGCCGGCGCGGCGCTGGATGTTTTCGCTGAAGAGCCGCTACCAGCGCTGCACCCTTTTCGCACACTGGATAACGTACTGGCGACACCGCACGTGGGGTATGTCAGCCGACAGAACTATCAACAGTTCTTTTCGCAAATGATCGAGGATATTCAAGCCTGGGCGACGGACAAGCCAATTCGCCTGTTGAATTAATTTGCCTGACACCGCACCTGTGTAGGAGCTGCCGAAGGCTGCGATCTTTTGATGTTGTTTTTAAGATCAAGATCAAAAGATCGCAGCCTTCGGCAGCTCCTACAGGGGTCACCTGATCAACAAACTGTTCGCACCACAACAGTGCACCCGCACTTCTCGCTAGCACAAAATCGTGACCGCCCAGTCACCGTTTTGGCCCCTCCCGCTAAAAAAACCTGCACTTCGTCGGTGCGTTTGCCCCTCCCGAGCACGGTTGTCGTTAACGGCAAACCGATTGTCGAACAATTTACCCATTTGCTCTGGCCCGCTCTAGGATCTGGCCTAGACTGGTTTTTTCGGGGTTCGACCTGCCGGTCATATTGCGGAAAAAAACTCGAAACTTTTGCACGAAGCGGCAGGTCATCTGAAAGGCAGGGCCAAAGCGACTGGTGCAATCCTTGCAACGGCCCGATCACCCATTCTGCTTGCGCGTGTTGGGTAGCGTTTGCTCACCGATGCCGGGCGTGATTGCGCTCGCGGTATGTAGGAGCTGCCGCAGGCTGCGATCTTTTGATCCTTGCAAAAGCCAAAGATCGCAGCCTTCGGTAGCTCCTACAGGGAATGAGAAGAATCAGATCAATAACACGGGAGATTCATATGATCAGTGCGGCATTGGATATTCAGGGAGAGCGTGCTCAACAGTCAGTTGGCGAAGCGAGCACCGTCAGCGTTCCCGGCAGCCGACAGATCAACGTCCCCGGCACCAAGACGCTGACTCCGGTTGCGAGTCAGAATCCCAACAAGAAGAAAGTGTTGTTCGTGACCTCGGAAATCGCCGATCTGGTCAAGACCGGCGGTCTGGGTGACGTGTCCGCCGCCCTGCCCCGCGCCATGGCGCACCTGCATGACGTGCGCGTGCTGATTCCCGGTTACCCGCAAGTGATGCACAGCGAGAACCCGATCCACATCATCGGCGAACTCGGCGGCCATGCTGCGCTGCCACCGTGCCAGATCGGTCGCATGGACATGCCGGACGGCCTGGTGATTTACGTGCTGATCTGCCCTGAACTCTACGAGCGTGAAGGTTCGCCCTACGGCGCCAACAACGGTCGCGACTGGCCGGACAACCACATTCGTTTCGCCCGCCTCGGTCTGGCCGCTGCCGACATTGCCGCCAACCTTGCGCAAATCCACTGGTGCCCGGATCTGGTGCACGCCCATGACTGGCCGGCCGGCCTGGCCCCGGCATATATGCACTGGCGAGGGCAGCGCACGCCAACACTGTTCACTATTCACAACCTTGCCTATCAAGGCGTGACCAGCCTCGGCTCTTGCCCTGAGCTGGGTATTCCCGCGCATGCCCTGCAACAGGAAGGGATGGAGTTCTACGGCAAGATGTCGTTCCTCAAGGCCGGCATGGCCTATTCGAGCCACATCACCACCGTCAGCGCGACTTATGCTCAGGAAATCACCACCCCGGATTTCGGCTGTGGCCTCGACGGTTTTCTGGCCGCCAAGACCCAGCAAGGCTTGCTCAGCGGTATTCCCAACGGCATCGATGAGAGCTGGGACGCGGCCACCGATCCACACCTGTTCGCACCGTTCGCCATTGGTGACTGGGAAGGCAAAGCCGTCAACGCCGCCCACGTCCGCGACCTGTTTGAACTGAATGACTCCGAAGGCCCGTTGTTCGCTGTGGTGTCACGCTTGGTCTATCAGAAAGGCCTCGACCTGACCCAGGCCGTTTCCGAGTACATCGTACAAAACGGCGGCCAGATCGCGATCATCGGTCGCGGCGAGCCGGAGGAAGAACAGGCCATGCGTGAACTGGCACTGCGCTTTCCCGGGCAGATCGGTGTGCGCATCGGCTTCAATGAAACCGACGCCCGACGCATGTTCGCCGGCAGCGATTTCCTGCTGATGCCATCGCGTTATGAACCTTGCGGCCTGAGCCAGATGTACGCCCAGCGCTTCGGCTCGTTGCCGGTGGCGCGCAATACCGGCGGGCTGGCCGACACCATTGAAAACGGTGTCACCGGGTTCCTTTTCGACGAATCCACCGCTGAAAGTTACCAAGAAGCCCTGAGCCGTGCGTTCAAGGTTTTCGCCTTTCCAGAGCTGCTCAATGCCATGCGTTGCCGCGCGATGGCGGCGCCGTTCAACTGGTGCAAAGCGGTTGAACCGTACGCCGAACTCTACGAACAACTGGTGGCCAAGGCCTTGGGCAAAGCGATTCACAAGTAACAGGGAGGTCAACGATGCCGTTACGGTCTACTGAAAACTGGCCCCACGGCGCGATCATGCTGGACGCCGAACACACGCAATTTGCGCTGTGGGCGCCGGATGCGTTTTACGTCAGTGTCGAGCTGGACAATGGCCAGTCGCTGCCGATGCTGCCGCAGGCAGACGGCTGGTTCGTGATCAAGACCCGCTGTCCGGCGGGTACGCGTTATCGCTACAACATCGACGGCGAACTGGAGGTGCCCGACCCGGCCTCCAGAGCGCAGGACGGCGACCTCGACCGCCATAGCGTGGTGGTCGATCCGCTGGCCTACGCATGGCGACACAGTGCCTGGCACGGTCGGCCGTGGAGCGAAGCGGTGATCTACGAATTGCACGTTGGTGCGCTCGGCGGTTTTGCCGAAGTCGAACAACATCTGGCGCGCCTCGCGGGGCTTGGCATCACCGCCATCGAACTGATGCCGCTGGCGCAGTTCCCCGGCGAACGCAACTGGGGTTACGACGGTGTCTTGCCCTACGCACCGCAAGCCTCCTACGGCACCCCGGAACAACTCAAACACCTGATCGACAGCGCTCACGGCCACGGCTTGGCGGTCATTCTCGATGTGGTTTACAACCACTTCGGCCCTGACGGCAATTACCTGCACCGATACGCCAAAGGCTTTTTTCGCGAGGATAAACATACGCCGTGGGGCGCAGCGATCGATTTTCGCCGCACCGAAGTGCGCGAATTCTTTATCGAAAACGCCCTGATGTGGTTGCTCGAATACCGCTTCGACGGACTGCGCCTGGATGCCGTGCATGCCATCGAAGACCCGGATTTCCTCACGGAGATGGCCCAGCGCATCCGCGCGCAGATCGACCCGAGCCGGCATGTGTGGCTGACCGTGGAAAACGAACTCAACCAGTCGAGCCTGCTCGAATACGATTACGACGCGCAGTGGAACGACGACGGCCATAACGCCCTGCACGTCTTGCTCACCGGCGAAACCGACGCCTATTACGCCGACTACGCCGCGCAACCGACCGAACAACTGGTGCGCTGCCTGAGCCAGGGTTTTGTATTCCAGGGTCATATCACCCGCCACGGCGAACCGCGCGGCGAGCCGAGCGAGCACCTGCCGTCGACGGCGTTCGTGCTGTTCCTGCAAAACCACGATCAGATCGGCAACCGCGCGTTCGGCGAGCGCCTGCATCAATTGGCCGACCCACGCGCAGTGCAGGCCGCGACAGTGCTGTTGCTGCTGTCGCCGATGATTCCGCTGATGTTCATGGGCGATGAATTTGCCGCCGAGCAACCGTTCCTGTTTTTCACCAGTCACCACGGTGAACTGGCCGAACGGGTGCGCGAGGGGCGACGCAGTGAATTCGCCGCGTTCAGCGCCTTCACCGATCCGCACAAGCGCGAGCAGATTCCCGACCCGAATGCCGAACAAACCTTCCACGCCTCGCAGCCAAGGTTGATCGGCACTGGCAGCGCAAAACAGCAGGAAACCTTCGCGCTGTACCAAAAGCTCCTGCAATTTCGCCATCAATACATCATTGCGCATCTGTCCGGTACGCAAGCGCTCGGCGCGCATATGCTCGGTTATGGCGCGGTCAGTGCGCGCTGGCGCCTGGGCGACGGCAGCGAGCTGCGAATTGACCTGAACCTCAGCGACACGCCAGTGGTCAACCCTCCACAGACCGACGCCGTGTGGCTGTTTCAACAGCCGCCCGTTGCGGCGCTGTCGGAGCCGGGCCAACTGCCGGCGTATTGCGCGCTTGTCAGCCTCACGGCCGCAACCCCTTTGCAACCTCTGGATGGAGAGCGCCTATGAGCGATGCGCAACTGGAAATTCTCGCCAGCCGAGCCGGCCTTGCCGTCGACTGGATCGACGCCAATGGTCGCCCGCAAAAAGTCGCCCCGGCGGTACTGCGCAACGTCCTCATCGGATTGGGCCACCCCGCCAGCACGGCGCAGGAAATCGACGCCAGCCTGCTCGAACTGCAAGCCGTGCAGCAAGACCGCCATCTACCGCCGCTGCTCACCAGCGATGTCGGCGTCGGCCTTGATCTGGCGCGTTACTTCGCACCGCAAACACCTTGTGAAATCCACCTCGAAGACGGTTCACGGCTGAACCTCAAACTTGACAGCGAAGCGGTCTTGCCCGGCCTGATCCCGGTCGGATATCAGCAAGTGCACATTGCCGATCAATATTTCACGCTGGCCGTGGCCCCGGAACGCTGCTTCAGCGTCGGTGATGCGGTCGACAATCCGATCCCGCGCGCCTGGGGCCTGAGCGTGCAACTGTATTCGTTGCGCCGCCCCGGCGACGGCGGCTTCGGTGACACTCAGGCGCTGGAAGAACTCGTCCGCGTTGCCGGTGAGCGCGGCGCCGAAGCGTTGGCGATCAGCCCGCTGCATGCGATGTTCAGCGCCGACACCGGCCGTTACAGCCCTTACTCGCCGTCCAGCCGCCTGTTCCTCAACTCACTTTACGCCGCCCCGGGGGCCATTCTCGGCGAGCGAGCCCTGCGCGATGCCATCGACGCCAGCGGTCTGGCCGAAACATTCGCGCAACTGGAAGATTTGAAACTGATCGACTGGCCCACCGCTGCCGAGGCCAAACAGCAACTTCTGCACGCCTTGTATGAAGGCTTTATTGCCGGCGATCACCCATTGCACCCGGACTTTGCCAGTTTCCGTCATAGCGGTGGCGAAGCCCTGGAAAACCACTGCCGCTTCGAAGCGATCCAGGAAATGCGCGCCGCCCGGGGTGAGAGCCTCGACTGGCGCCAATGGCCGGCGCACTGGCATGACCCGCGCGGCGCCGCGCTGGAAGCCTTCGCCGAAGAATACGCCGAACGCATCGGCTACTTTGCCTTTTGCCAATGGCTGATCCATCGCTGCCTGGAGCGTGCGCAAACCGCCGCCCGCAGCGCTGGCATGGGCATTGGCCTGATCGCGGATCTGGCGGTCGGGGCCGATGGCGCCGGCAGTCAGGCCTGGAGTTTTCAGGATGAGTTGCTCGCCTCGCTCACCGTCGGTGCTCCGCCGGATATCCTCAACCGTTCCGGTCAGGGCTGGGGGATTTCCGCGTTTTCCCCTGAGGGTCTGATCCGCAATGGTTTCCGCGCTTTCATCGACATGCTCCGGGCCAATTTCGCCCACGCGGGCGGTCTGCGCATCGACCACGTGATGGGCCTGCAACGCCTGTGGGTGATTCCCAACGGCGCGCTGCCCGCCGACGGCGCCTATCTGTATTACCCGGTCGATGACCTGCTGCGGCTGCTGACCCTCGAATCCCATCGCCATCAAGCGATCGTCCTCGGTGAAGACCTCGGCACCGTGCCCGATGGCCTGCGCGAGAAACTCATCGCCCGCTCGATGCTCGGCATGCGCGTGCTGTTGTTCGAACAGGACAACTGCCACTTCAAACCCATCCTCGACTGGCCGGACAACGCCCTCGCAACCACCAGCACCCACGACCTGCCGACAATCAATGGCTGGTGGCATGGCCGCGACATCGACTGGAACGCCCGACTGGGTTTTGTCGATGCCAACGGCGAAATCGAATGGCGTCATCATCGCCAGCGTGAGCGCGAAGGCCTGCGCAGTGCCTTGAGCCAGGACCCGCAAAACTTTCGCGAGGAATCCCACGAAGCCGATCAAGTGGTCGACGCTGCGGTGCGTTTCCTCGGCCATACCCGCGCGCCACTGGTGCTGCTGCCGCTGGAAGATGCGCTGGGTATCAACGAACAGGCGAACCTGCCCGGCACCGTCGACACGCACCCGAACTGGTCGCGGCGCCTGCCCGGCACCAGTGAAGCCTTGCTCGACGGTGCCGATGCAGCGCGGCGGCTTGAGTTGCTGGCGTGCGCACGCCTCCAGGCTGCCGAGCGTGACCAATGAATCAAACGCTCATACAGCCCCTGCGCGCGACGTTGCGCCTGCAATTTCATCAAGGTTTCACCCTCGAACAAGCGGTGCCACTGGTGCCGTATTTCGCCAGTCTTGGTATCAGCCATATCTACGCCTCGCCGCTACTCGCGGCGCGGTCCGGTTCGATGCATGGCTACGACGTGGTCGACCCGACCCAGGTCAACCCGGAACTCGGCGGCGAGCTGGCACTGCGGCGATTGGTCAGCACCCTGCGCGAACACAACATGGGGCTGATCCTCGACATCGTCTCTAACCACATGGCCGTCGGTGGTAGCGATAACCCGTGGTGGCTGGACCTGCTGGAATGGGGAAGACTAAGCCCCTACGGTGAATTCTTCGATATTCAATGGCACTCGCCCGACCCGTTGATGGAGGGCCAGTTGTTGCTGCCATTCCTTGGCAGCGATTACGGCGTGGCGTTGCAAGAAGGCACGCTGAAGCTGCATTTCGATGCAGACAAAGGCCGCTTTCATGTCGAGCATTACGACCATCATTTCCCGATTTGCCCGAACGATTACGGCGAATTGCTGAAATCCATAGAAGCGCTAAAACCTCTCGCGGATCGCTTCAGCACGCTGAGTTACCAGACCGATGCGCATGCGCTGGCGATCCCGCTGAAGGACGAGTTGCGGCAACTGGCGCGCGACCCACAGATCCTCGCCGCCATTCAGCGCAACCTTGAGCGTTACGACTCGACCACGGCCGAAGGCTTCCAGCAGTTGCATCAATTGCTCGAACGGCAAAGCTATCGCCTCGCCAGTTGGCGCACGGCGGCGGATGACATCAACTGGCGGCGTTTTTTCGACATCAACGAACTCGGCGGCCTGCGCGTCGAACGCCCCGCCGTGTTCGAAGCCACCCACGGCAAGATCTTCCAGCTGATCGCCGAAGGCCTGGTTGACGGTTTGCGCATCGACCACATCGACGGCCTCGCCGACCCGCGTGGTTACTGCCGCAAATTGCGTCGTCGTGTCGATCTGTTGGCACCGGGCCGGCACTTGCCGATCTACGTGGAAAAGATCCTCGGAGCCGGCGAAACCCTGCACCGCGACTGGGCGGTGGACGGCACCACCGGTTACGAGTTCATGAATCAGCTGTCGCTGTTGCAACACGATCCCGATGGTGAATACGTTCTCGGTGATCTGTGGCAGCGGCGCACCGAACGCCCGGCAGCGTTTATCGAAGAAGCGCAACTGGCGCGTCAGCAGATTCTCAACGGTTCGCTCGCCAGCGATTGCGAAAGCGTCGCCCAGGCCTTGCTGCAAGTGGCGCGCGACGACCTGATGACCCGCGACCTGACGCTTGGCGCGATCCGCCGAGTGCTACAGGCGTTGATCGTGCACTTCCCGGTTTATCGCACCTACATCAGTGCCATGGGTCGTTCCGCCGAGGACGAGGTGTTTTTCCAGCAGGCCATGGACGGTGCCCGGCAAACCCTCAGCGAAGCCGACTGGCCAGTGCTCGACTGCGTGGCGACCTGGCTCGGTGGCACGCCGTGGCGGCGCAAACCGCGCGGGCGCTCACGCAAGATCCTCAAGCATGCCTGCGTGCGCTTTCAGCAACTCACCTCACCGGCAGCGGCCAAAGCCGTCGAAGACACCGCGTTGTATCGCTCGGCAGTGCTGCTGTCGCGCAACGATGTCGGCTACAACACGGAACAATTCAGCGCGCCGGTCAGCGATTTCCATGCGGTCAATCAGCGTCGCCTGAGCGAGTTTGCCGACAACCTGCTGGCCACCGCGACGCACGATCACAAACGCGGCGAAGACACCCGCGCGCGTCTGGCCGTGCTCAGTGAGCGCAGCCATTGGTACGCCGAGCAGGTCGAACTGTGGCGCGCCCTCGCCCGCCCGGTTCGCGTCGATGATCAAGTACCGTCGGCCGGCGATGAGCTGATTCTCTATCAAGCCTTGCTCGGCAGTTGGCCGCTGGATTTGCGGGATGACGATCAACAGGGTTTCGCCGACTACGCCAAGCGTATCTGGCAGTGGCAACAGAAAGCCCTGCGTGAGGCGAAGCTGCAAAGCAGTTGGAGCGCGCCGAACGAAGCCTATGAAAATGCGACCCAGGCGTTTACCGAGCAACTGCTCACCGGTGATGACGGCGAACTGCTGCGCGCCGCACTGGCCAAGACCGCCAACAGCATCGCCGCTGCCGGCGCCCTCAACGGTTTGGCGCAAACCTTGCTGCGCATGACGGTGCCGGGCGTTCCGGATCTGTATCAGGGCAACGAGTTCTGGGATTTCAGCCTGGTCGATCCGGACAATCGCCGGCCGGTAGATTACGCCGCTCGCGCGCAGTCCCTGCAGGAGCCACTGGCGACTGTGGAGTTACTGACGAACTGGCGTGACGGGCGCATCAAGCAAGCCTTGATCGCCGAGGTGCTGAACCTGCGCGCCGAACATGCCGGGTTGTTTCGGCGTGGCACGTACCAGGCCCTGGAGGTGCTGGGCCGCCAGGCGCACAACGTGCTCGCGTTTGCCCGTGAACACGAGGGGAAATACGCCATCGTGATCGTACCGATCCGTTGCGCAACGTTGCTGGAAAACGGTGCTGTACCTCAGGTCGATGCGCTGCGCTGGGGCGATACACGGGTGGTTTTACCGTTCGCCGCCTCTGACACAAACCTGAAGGGACTTTTTTCAAGCAGCGCAGTCACAAAAAACAGGGAGCTGAATATCAGCGACGCGCTGGGGGATGTCCCGGTCAATCTCTTTATCCAACACTTAACGTAAGCACGAGTTCAGTTCAGGAGCATTGCGATGAGCACCGACGATAAACGCATCCGCGAATTCGCCTATCAGATCTGGGAATCCGAAGGGAAACCTGAAGGCCACGAAGAGCGCCACTGGGAGATGGCGCGCAAACTGGCCGAAGCTGAAGCGCTGGCACCGAAGAAGCCGCCAAAAGCCGCTGGCAGCAAAACTGCGGGCAAGACCGCTGCTGACGGCAAGAGCGCTGCTGACAAGCCCAAAGCGGCTGCCAAGGCCAAACCGGCGACCGCCGCCAAAGTTCTTCCCCCGGGCGAAAAACCTGCCGAGAAAAAGCCTAAAGCGCCGCGAAAGCCTTCGGCGATCTGACGCTTCCCGGATATTTGAACTAAACGACTGTGTGGCGGGTTTGCTCGCCACTGAGGGCCAACTCGCCCTGAAGAAACCCACAATTCCCCTATGGACCTGGGCATTTTGTGGCGAGGGGATTTATCCCCGTTGGGTTGCGAAGCAGCCCCAAATGCTGCACATGCGGTACATCAGATGCGCCGAGTGCAATGATTTTGCGACTGCTACGCAGCCGAACGGGGATAAATCCCCTCGCCACAAAAGCCCGCTGCCACAGGGGATCAGCGTCAACTGAACCATCCCCGTTTTTTTGCAGGAGCAATCATGACCCGTCCAAAGAAAGCCGAGCCCACCGCGCACGTCGAGCCGTCGAGAATTCGTGAAGGCCTGCCCTTCCCGCTCGGTGCGACCTGGGATGGGCTGGGGGTGAATTTTGCCCTGTTCTCCGCCAATGCCACCAAGGTCGAACTGTGCATCTTCGACGACGCCGGCGAGGTCGAACTCGAACGTATCGAGCTGCCGGAATACACCGACGAGATCTACCACGGCTACCTGCCCGATGCGCATCCGGGGCTGATCTACGGCTACCGCGTCTACGGCGCGTACGACCCGGCCAACGGTCATCGTTTCAACCACAACAAATTGCTCATCGACCCGTATGCCAAGCAACTGGTCGGCGAACTGAAATGGTCGGAAGCTTTGTTTGGCTACACCATCGGCCATCCCGACGCCGACCTCAGTTTCGATGAACGCGACAGCGCGCCTTTCGTGCCCAAGTGCAAGGTCATCGACCCGGCGCACACCTGGGGCAACGACCATCGGGTCAGCGTGCCGTGGGACAAGACCATCATTTATGAAACCCACGTACGCGGCATCAGCATGCGTCACCCGTCCGTGCCGGAGAATGTGCGCGGCACCTTTGCCGGGTTGATGGTCGATGACGTGCTCGAACACATCCGCAAACTCGGCGTGTCGACCGTCGAATTACTGCCGATTCATGCTTTCGTCAATGACCAGCATCTGCTGCACAAAGGCATGACCAATTACTGGGGCTACAACAGCATTGCGTTCTTCGCCCCCGACCCGCGTTACCTCGCCAGCGGCAAGATCGCCGAGTTCAAGGAGATGGTCGCGCACCTGCACGAAGCCAACCTCGAAGTGATTCTCGACGTGGTCTACAACCACACCGCCGAGGGCAACGAGCAAGGCCCGACCCTGTCGATGCGCGGCATCGACAACGCCTCGTACTACCGCTTGATGCCTGACGACAAGCGCTTCTACATCAACGATTCCGGCACCGGCAACACGCTGGACCTGAGCCACCCGTGCGTGCTGCAAATGGTCACTGACTCGCTGCGTTACTGGGCGAGCGAGATGCACGTCGACGGTTTCCGCTTCGACCTCGCGACCATTCTTGGCCGCTATCACGATGGTTTCGACGAGCGTCACAGCTTCCTCGTGGCCTGCCGTCAGGACCCGGTGCTGCGTCAGGTGAAGATGATCGCCGAGCCGTGGGACTGCGGCCCCGGCGGTTATCAGGTGGGCAACTTTCCGCCGGGCTGGGTCGAGTGGAACGACAAATTCCGCGACACCGTACGTGCCTTCTGGAAAGGCGACGACGGCCAGGTCGCTGATTTCGCCAGCCGCATGACCGCTTCCGGTGAGATGTTCAATCAGCGCGGACGGCGGCCGTACTCATCCGTGAACTTCATCACCGCCCACGACGGTTTTACCCTCAACGACCTGGTCTCGTACAACGACAAGCACAACGAAGCCAACGACGAGAACAATCAGGACGGCAGCAACAACAATCTGTCATGGAACCACGGTGTCGAAGGCCCGACCGACGACCCGGAAATCAATGCCCTGCGCCACCGGCAGATGCGCAATTTCTTCGCCACCCTGCTGCTCGCCCAAGGCACGCCGATGATCGTTGCCGGCGATGAATTCGCCCGCACCCAGGACGGCAACAACAACGCCTACTGTCAGGACAGCGAGATCGGCTGGGTCAGCTGGGACCTGAGCGAGGACGGCAAGGCGCTGCTGAAATTCGTCAAACGCCTGATCAAGTTGCGTCTGGCCTATCCGATCCTGCGGCGCGGGCGCTTCCTCGTCGGCGAATACAACGAGGACATCGGCGTCAAGGACGTCACCTGGCTGGCGCCGGACGCCACCGAGATGACCACCGAGCATTGGCATGACGCGCACAATCGTTGCCTTGGCATGTTGCTCGATGGTCGCGCGCAGGAAACCGGGATTCGCCGCAAAGGTGGCGACGCGACGCTGCTGCTGGTGGTCAACGCCCACCACGACATCGTCAATTTCACCTTGCCGGAAGTGCCTGACGGCGGTTTCTGGACGTGCATGATCGACACCAATCAACCAGCTATTCGCGGTCAGGAACGCTTCGATTTCGGTCACGAATATTCCGTCACCGGACGCTCATTGCTGCTGTTCGAACTGCAACACGAAGAAGAAGATTGATATGGACTTGCACAGCTACCTCGCCCGTCGTCCGCCGGACTACGCCAATACCGCCGCCCTCGGCAGTTGCCTGCGGGCGATGGTCGAGGCCGGGCATGACCGCTTGCCATTGCCGGGCAGCGGTCGCACTTTGGAACGCTTTCAGCACTTGGCCGATGTCGGCGGGCATGATCTGGGCTTGTGCAAACTCTTCGAGGGTCACACCGACGCACTGGCGATCATCGAACAACTGGGTGGTTCGCCGACGCCCGGCAGCACTTGGGGCATGTGGGCGGCGGAACCGCCGCAGGCCCGGGTCAAGGTCTCGCCAGCCGGGCACATGGTCGCGTTGCACGGTCGCAAGGCTTGGTGTTCCGGCGCGGCGGTGCTCAGCCATGCCCTGCTGACTGCATGGGATGCTGATGATCAGCAACAACTGGTCGCCGTCGCCCTCGATCAGCCGGGCGTGACCATCACCGATCAGGGCTGGCAAGCGGTGGGCATGGCCGCGACCGGCAGCGTCGAGGTGCTGTTCGAAGGTGCCGAAGCACAAGCCATCGGCAACCCCGGCGACTACCTGCAACGCCCGGGTTTCTGGCAAGGCGGCATCGGCATCGCCGCTTGCTGGTACGGCGCCGCGCGGCAGCTTGGCGAGAGTCTGCGCCAACACTGCGCACAACGCGAAGAAGCCCACGCTCTGGCCCATCTCGGCGCGGTCGACACGGCTTTGCAGGCTGGCGCAGACGTCCTGCGCTTCAGCGCTCTGCACATCGACGCACATCCCGAAGACGACGCGCAATTACTCGCGCGTCGGGCGCGCGCGGCGGTCGAGCAATCAGCCGAACAGGTGATGCGCGAAGTGGGCCGAGCCCTCGGTGCCGGACCGTTTTGCAAAGACCGGCATTTCGCCCGGTTGATCGCCGATCTGCCGGTGTTTCTGCGGCAAAGCCATGCCGAACGCGATCTCGCCGCCCTCGGTCAACTGATCGCCGCGCAACCGGATGAGGTATGGACGCTATGAGAACCAATCCAATCGTCGGCCAGGGAACCTCGCTGCATCAGTGGCAAGGCTCGCAACATCTGGCCGAGCTCGGCAGCATCGACATCCTCAGCCTGGTACCGCCCGGCTCACGCGCGGTGATTGTCGCGCCGCACCCGGACGACGAAGTGCTCGGTTGCGGCGGCCTGCTGCAACTGCTGGCTGCTGCCGGGCGACCGTTGCAACTGATCTCGGTCACCGACGGCAGTGCCAGCCATCCCGGCTCCGCGCGCTGGCCGGTGGCACGCCTGAGCGTGGTGCGTCCGCAGGAGTCCGCCGAAGCCTTGCGCCGTCTTGGCCTGCCGATGCATCGTTTGAAATGGCTGCGCGCAGGCTTTACCGACACCCAGGTCGCCGCCGAAGAACCAGCGTTGCGCGACTTCATCCAGCGCCACCTGCGCCCCACCGATGTGCTCTTCACCACCTGGAGCGAAGACGGCCATTGCGACCATGAAGCCGTCGGCCGCGCCAGTGCCGAAGCGGCGCGGCGTGTCGGCGCCACCTGTCACGAACTGCCAGTGTGGACCTGGCACTGGGCAACCCCGGAAGACGCTTTGGTGCCGTGGCAGCGGGCACGCAAGATTCTCCTGTCGCCCGAGCAGATCGCGCGCAAGCGTCACGCCGTGCACGCGTTCGCCAGCCAGTTGGAGGGCGACGCTGAAGCGGGGCTTGCGCCGGTGCTCGCGCCGTATGTGCTGGATCGGCTGCTGCAACCGTTCGAAGTGGTGTTTTTATGAGCGTCGAAGATCGCTACTTCGAAGGATTGTTCGCCGGCAACGACGACCCGTGGGCGTTTCGCCAGCGCTGGTACGAACAGCGCAAACGCGCGATCACCCTCGCCGCCCTGCCGCGTGCGCACTATCGGGCGATTTTCGAACCGGGCTGCGCCAATGGCGAATTGAGCGCCGAACTGGCCGGCCGCTGCGACCGTCTGCTGTGTTGCGACACGGCGAACGCGGCAGTGAGTCTGGCGCGCACTCGATTAAGCCTGTTCGATCACGCCGAAGTCCGGCAAAAGCGCTTGCCGGACGACTGGCCGGAGGAAAAATTCGACCTGATCGTATTTAGCGAAATCGGCTACTACCTCGACAGCAAGGATCTGACAGAAGTGATCCGTCGGATCAGTCAGAGCCTGACCGCAGACGGACAATTACTCGCTTGCCACTGGCGTCCGCCGATCGATAACTGCCCGCTCAACGCGCGTCAGGTCCATGACCTGATCCACGAGCAGTTAAAGCTGCCGCGACTGGCGCTGCATCAGGAAGCCGATTTCATTCTTGAGGTATGGAGCCGCGAACCGCGCTCGGTGGCGGCACTGGAGGGTTTGCGATGATCGGCATCCTGATTCCGGCGCACAACGAGGAGGACCTGCTCGACGATTGCCTGAGCGCAGCGATGCGCGCCAGCCGGCACGGGCTGCTCGCCGGTGAGCGCGTCGAAGTGCTGGTGGTGCTCGACAGTTGCACCGATCGCTCGGCGCAGATTGTCAGCCGCTACCCGGTGCAGAGCCTGCACATCGAGGCGCGCAACGTTGGCCAGGCGCGTGCCGCCGGGGCGCAGGTTCTGCTGGAGCGCGGCGCTCGCTGGATCTCCTGCTCGGATGCCGACAGCCGCGTCGCCGACGATTGGCTGGTGGCACAGCTGGGCTTGGGCGCGGACGCAGTATGTGGCACGGTGACGGTCGAACGCTGGCACGAGTCATTCAACGAAGCCGCGCAAATCCGTTATCACAGCCACTATCAGGCCCGCGATGGCCATCGACACATTCACGGCGCCAACCTCGGGATCAGCGCCGATGCCTATCGTTGGGCCGGAGGCTTTCCGCCGCTGGTGTGCGATGAGGATGTGCAGTTGGTCCGGCAACTGGAATTGTCCGGCGCCGACATCGCCTGGAGCCATCGGCCGAGAGTGCATACCAGCGCGCGACTGGACAGTCGCGCCCGTGGCGGATTTGGCGACTACTTGCGAAATCTGGCACAGCTTTGAGAAATAAATCCGGATCAGATTGATCTGTGACGCGACGAACTGTACTTCATGAGCAATACTCTGCTGCGCGGCAATCCAGGGTTCGGAGCGTCGCATGGCAATTACCCCGCCTTCACGGGTCGTTCGCGACAGCCTTCTAGGTTGTGAGCACGACTGAGGGCCTGACTCAACAAGGACGTCATCCCCCATGAAACCGTTATTCCTCAGTGAAAGCCCGAACGGGCAAATCTGGAACAGCGCTGCACAACTCGACAACATTCCGGTCATCGCCACGCAAAGCCTGGTGCCTCTCGGCGCGCGCGCCGTGGTCATCGCGCCGCATCCCGGCGATGAAGTGGTGACTTGCGGCGGCCTTCTGCAACTGCTCGCCAGCCTCGGCCACCCGTTGCAACTGCTGTCGATCACCGACGGCAGCGCCAGCCATCCCGGTTCACGCCAATGGTCGGAGAAGCGCCTGAGCGTGTTCCGCCCGCAGGAAAGCGTCGAAGCCCTGCGGCGCCTGGGCTTGCCGATGCACAGTTTGAAGTGGGTACGCGGCGGTTTCACCGATAACGCGCTGCAGGATCAGGAACGGCAACTGACCGACTTCATCGGCCGCTACCTGCGCCCCGGTGACGTGGTATTCAGCACCTGGCGCGAGGACAGTAACGACGACCATGAAGTGGTCGGCCGCGCCAGTGCCAAAGCCGCCGAACTCGCCGGCGCCAGTTTTCACGACGTACCGGTCTGGGCCTGGCACTGGCCGGAACGCGATCACACGCTGATCCCCTGGCAGCGTGCACGCAAACTGCGCCTCGACACCTGGACCGTCGCCCGCAAGAGCCACGCCACCCACGCCTACGCCAGCCAGCTCAAGGGCGAACCGGCCATCGGCATTGCGCCAATGTTGCCGCCGGTGATCCTCGAGCGCATGCGCCTGCCGTACGAAATTGTCTTCCTCTGAAACACCGCCCGCCGCACCACCATGGACGCTTTTGTAGGAGCTGCCGAAGGCTGCGATCTTTTGATCTTGTTTTTTAGAGGATGAAAGTCAAAAGATCGCAGCCTGCGGCAGCTCCTACACGGTGATCTGGAAGGAACTGTCGCCGCGTCGTGTCAGTCGCATGCATAGGCAGTCAGGATTCAGAGGAGTGAACGTGTCCAGCGATCCCAAGCGTCACGCGGTCGACGCGCCAGTGATTCATCGTCTGCGGGTGCTGACGGTCAACACCCACAAGGGTTTTACCGCGCTGAATCGGCGCTTCATTCTTCCAGAGTTGCGTGAAGCGGTGCGCAGCACCTCGGCCGATCTAGTGTTCTTGCAAGAAGTAGTGGGTGAACACGAGCGTCATTCCAGCCGCTACAACGAATGGCCGCAAACCTCGCAATACGAATTTCTCGCCGACAGCATGTGGAGCGACTTCGCCTACGGACGCAACGCCGTCTACCCCGACGGTCACCACGGCAACGCCCTGCTGTCGAAATACCCGATCCGCGAATACCGCAACCTCGATGTGTCGATCACCGGCCCCGAACGGCGTGGCCTGCTGCACTGCGTGCTCGACGTCCCGGGACATGCCGAAGTGCATGCGATCTGCGTGCATTTGAGTCTGCTCGAAAGTCATCGGCAATTGCAGTTGCAACTGCTCTGCCAGTTGCTCGAATCGCTGCCCGACGACGCCCCGGTGATCATCGCCGGCGACTTCAACGACTGGCAGCTTCAGGGCAACGCCGCCCTCGCCCGGCGCGATTACTTGCACGAAGCGTTCGAGCGCCATCACGGGCGACCGGCGAAGACGTACCCGGCGCGGTTTCCGTTGCTGCGGCTGGACCGCATCTACCTGCGCAATGCCAGCAGCCATGACCCGCAAATCCTCGGCAACAAGCCGTGGACGCATCTGTCCGATCACTTGCCGCTGGCGGTGGAAGTGCATTTGTAATGGCGATTATGACAAGACCGTTGGTCAGCCGTTGTTGATCCAGCGGTAAAACCAACTACACCTAAATCAGCTCAAGGAGTAGCGCATTCAGTTTGTTAGCGCAGCAACCTGACGTAGTGCCTCAGTTGCACGACCGGGTTTGATGCAGCGCTGACACAAGGACGGATTCCCGGAATCAGCCGTAGGGAATTACCATGACGCGCTACCGTCATCTGTGGGCTTTGCCGCACCTGCTGCTGCCCGCCTCGCTTCTGCTGCTCGGCAGCTCACCCGCCACGGCGGCCTGTACGCTAGTCGCTGGCCCCGGCAATGACAACTTTACCTGCGACAGCGGCAGCAGCGGCCCGCTGACCGACCTCGCGGGCAATAACAGCCTCACCTTGCCGGCCAATGGCACCGGGCAAATCAACGGCAATGTGACGTTCGGCGCCGGCACTGACCGGGTCGAGGTCAACTCAGGGGTGATCACGGGCGCCGTCAGCCAGGGCAACGGCATCGACGACTTTGTCATGAGCGGCGGTTCGATCGGCTCTCTGGCGCAGGGCGACAGCCGCGACACCTTCCTGATGACCGGCGGCACCATCGTTGGCGCTTTCGAGGATGGCGATGTTGCACGCATGACCGGTGGCACCATCGGCCGCGTCGACATGAAGCTCGATAACAATATTTTCGACATGTCCGGCGGGCAGATTCTCGGCAATCTGGTCACCGGATTCGGCACCGACACCATCATCGTTTCCGGCGGGCGCATCGGTGGCAACATCAGCGTCAGCGGCGGCAACGACAGCATCACCGTGACCGGCGGCGAAATCGTCGGCGAGATCCGCGCCAGCGTCGGCGATGACCGGTTTGTCTGGGACGGCGGCGGGGTCATTCGTTCGGCGGTTCTGCTCGATGTTGGCAATGACACCGCAACGCTGCGTAATCTCGACGACAGTCTTCTCACGCTGACGCCGAGCGTCGATGGCGGTGTCGGCAACGACGTACTGACCTTCGACAACACGCGCACGGCGCTTCCCGCGCGCTTCACCAACTGGGAAACGGTCAACCTGAGCAATGCCGCGCAACTCGACCTCGGTTCCGCCAGCCTGGTGCTGGGCGACGCCGGCACGGGCACGGGCGTGCTGAACATCGATGCAAGCAGTTCGCTGTATTCGACCCAGGGCGCAGTGTCCCCCGCCGTGGCCGGGCAGGCAGTGACCTTGAACAACGCAGGCGTCATCGATCTCACCCGTGGCAACAGCCGCGCCGATGACACGCTGACCGTGCAAGGCAACTATGTCGGCAACAATGGCCAGTTGTTGCTGCAGAGCGTCGTCGCTGGCGATGACTCACCGAGTGACAAACTGGTGGTCAACAATGGCAGCCTCAGCGGTGCGACGGTGATCAGCGTGAGCAATCTCGGCGGCGCGGGTGGGCTGACCCAGGCCAATGGCATTCAACTGGTGCAGGCCCAAGGCAGCACGGTCAGCAGCAATAACGCCTTTACCCTCAATGGCCCGATTTCCGCCGGCGCCTACGATTACTACCTGTTCAAGGGCGGCGTCACTGCCGGCACCGAGAACAGCTGGTACCTGCGCTCTGCCGTGGTCGCGCCGCAAGTGGTTGCCGTGCCAAACCCCGACCCGAGGCTGCCACCGATTCTGGTACCGGTGGTTGCCGTGCCGGTTGCGGCCATCGCCCCGGCTGGCAGCCCGCCGTTACCGGTGTTGCCTGCCGCCGTGGCTGGGGCCGAGCCGATTCCGTTGTACCGTCCGGAAGTGCCGACCTGGTCGGTGTTGCCCCCCGCCGCCGCGCAACTCACGCTGAATGCACTGGGCACGTTCCACGACCGTCAGGGCGACCAACGCCTGCTCAATGAGACCGGGGCGTTCGGCGCCGGATGGGGCCGGGTCTATGGGAAGAACTTCGATCAGCGTTGGGCCGGCACCGTCACGCCGCGCCTGGACGGCTCGCTCAATGGCTTTCAGGTCGGCAATGATCTGTACAGCTCGCTGACCGCCGGTGGGCAGACGCAACGCCTCGGTTTCTTCGTCGGCCACAGTCGTTTGCAAGGCGACGTCGATGGATTCAATGAAGGCTTCGAGAACAACAGCGCCGGCGAAATCAAACTCGAAGGCGACAGCTACGGCGTGTACTGGACCTTGGTCGATCCGTATGGCTGGTACATCGACACCGTAGTGATGGGCACCCGATTCGATGGCGACAACCGCTCCGACCGTGGCGTCAAACTGGACAACCGCGGGCATGCACTGACGCTGTCGGCAGAGGCCGGCTATCCGTTCCCCATCAACGACACGTGGGTAGTCGAACCGCAGACTCAGGTCATCCACCAGAAAATCTCCCTCGACAGCCAGGACGACGGCATCTCGCGGGTCTCGTTCGACTCCGACGGCGCCTGGACCGGACGCCTCGGCGCACGGCTCAAGGGTCGCTATCAGGTCAGTGGTCTACCAGTGGAACCGTATCTGCGGGCTAACCTGTGGCACACCTTTTCCGGTACCGACTCGGTGACATTCGGCGACACAGATGTCATCAGCAGCGAACAGAAATCTTCCACGGCCGATATCGGCCTCGGCGTCATAGTGACACTCGACCGTGCCGTGAGCGTGTACGCGAGTACCGATTACAGCCGCAATATTGACAGTAATGACCTGCGTGGCGTGGCCGGCACTCTCGGCGTGCGCATCAGTTGGTAGACCTTCCGTCGGACATAAAACCGCTCTAACACGAGGCCTGCAAAACGATTTTCCATACAAACAACCACTTAGTTATGTGCAGAAAAACAAACACTTGCCAATCCTCTTTGGCCACTACCGTTCATCGTCCAATTTCTTGACGCGCGCCTCGCACTCTTCTTATCTCTACCTTACTACCCCCGGAATCACTACCCGGAACGAGCCTTCGGACACTCGCGAAATCGAGCGGCCACGGTTTGTCCCGCTCCATTCGGTCGCCCCTCGTTCGGGGTAGGAGAGACGCCACATCGAGATGTCGCATGCGCTTGCAAGGTAGACCTCCATGAAAATTTCATTCACCCCACACGAGATCAAAATCACTTTCTGCACAGTGTCGAGTTCCATCTTGCTGTGCTCATCCATGGAGGCGCAGGCCGGCCCTGCGGCGGATGAAACCACGCCGTGGTATCGCGCGGACGTACCGGTGATGACCTTGCCCGCCACGGTCATCACCCCCGATCAGCAGCGCTTCAGCCCGCGGCCCGACCTGCGCGGCGCCAACCTGATCACTGAAGATCTCGCCCCCGGCGCCTGGGACCAGCTCTACGGCCGCAGCGCCCGGCAAGCGCAAACCGACGTGTTGTCTTCGGGTTTTGCCACACCCGGCAGCGGCGAGTTCAAAGGCCCCGCCGTCCTGACTCTGCAAAGCGGCAGCGGCCATACCCAGACCATCGGCCTGATCGGCGGCCTCAATCAGATTCAAGCCAACGGCAACGGCTTGCTCACCAGTCGCGCCCTCGACGACCCGACCACCGACACCCTCAACCTGCAAGGCCAGAGCCTCGGCGCCTATTACAGCCTGACCGGCGCCCAAGGCTGGCACGTCGATCTGTCGGCCAGCGGCGGCCGCGTCAGCGGTTTCAGTCGCAACGAACAAGGCGCGCGGCAAGCCACCGAAGGCAGCGCGATGACCTTCTCGGTCGAAGGCGGCTTCCCGATTGGCTTGAGTGAAAACTGGGTGGTCGAACCGCAGGCACAATTGATCAACCAGCGCATCACGCTCGACACGCCCTATGCCGGTTCCGGCAATGCCTCATCGACGGATCTCAGCGCCTGGAGCGGTCGCGTCGGCGCCCGTTTGAAAGGCAGTTACGATTTGAATGGCCTGCCGGTCGAACCCTATGTGCGCACCAACCTCTGGCACACGGTGTACACCGGCAACACGGTGACACTGGATCAGGTCGACAAGATCAGCAGCAGCCGCAAATCCTCGACAGTGGAGTTGGGCTTGGGCCTGGTGGCGCGGATGACGCCTTCAGTGAGTTTGTATGTCAGCGCCGATTACAGCAGCGATGTCGATGACAATGATTTGAATGGTCTGATCGGCAGCCTTGGCGTGCGGATGCGTTGGTAGCGTTTGGCTTGGCGGCGATAGTGTTTGTGCTGACGCCATCGCGAGCAGGCTCACTCCTACAAGGGGAACGCATTCCAAGTGTAGGAGTGAGCCTGCTCGCGATGGCAGCAACTCGGTACTGGATCAACCCTCTGGTTTGAGGATCAACACCGCCAGCGGTGGCAGATTCAGCTCCAGCGACAACGCCTGCCCATGGCTCGGCACTTCTTCGGTCTGCGCCCCGCCGCCGTTGCCATAATTCGACCCGGCATAAATCCCTGCATCGCTGTTGAGCAACTCGGTCCAGCGCCCGGCAAACGGCACACCGACGCGATACGACTGACGCGGCACCGGGGTAAAGTTGGCCACGACCACCACCGGTTTACCGTCCTTGCTCCAGCGCAGCCAGGCGTAAACGCTGTTGATCGCATCATCGCCAATCAACCACTGGAACCCCTGCGGCGCGTCATCCTGATCGTGCAGCGCTGGCTCCTCGCGGTACAGCCGGTTAAGGTCGCCAACCAGTTTCTGTACGCCCTTGTGCTCGGAATACTGCAGCAGATACCAATCCAGCTGCTGATCGTGATTCCACTCGCGCCACTGGCCAAACTCGCAGCCCATGAACAACAACTTCTTGCCCGGATGCGTCCACATGAAGCTCAGGTAAGCGCGCAGGTTGGCAAATTTCTGCCAGCGATCGCCGGGCATCTTGTCGATCAGCGAATGCTTGCCGTGCACCACTTCGTCGTGGGAGATCGGCAGGATAAAACGCTCGGACCAGGCGTAGACCAGGCCAAAACTCAGTTCATTGTGATGATGCGCGCGGTACACCGGATCCTGCTGAATGTAGTGCAGCGAATCGTGCATCCAGCCCATGTTCCACTTGTAGGCGAACCCCAGACCGCCCTGCTGAGTGCTTTGGCTGACACCCGGCCACGCGGTGGATTCTTCAGCGATGACCAGCGCACCCGGCGCTTCCAGCTCGACGACGTCGTTCAAGTGCCGCAAGAAATCGATGGCTTCGAGATTCTCGCGCCCACCATGACGGTTCGGCACCCACTCGCCAGCCTTGCGCGAATAGTCGCGATAGAGCATCGAAGCCACGGCATCGACGCGCAGGCCGTCGACGTGGAAATGCTTCAACCAGTGCAGCCCGGAAGCGAGCATGTAACCGTGCACTTCGGTGCGCCCGAGGTTATAGATCAGCGTGTCCCAGTCCTGATGAAAGCCTTCCAGCGGGTTGCCGTATTCGTACAACGCCGTGCCGTCGAATTGCGCCAGCCCGTGGGTGTCGGTGGGGAAATGCGCGGGTACCCAGTCGAGGATCACGCCGATTTCGGCCCGGTGGCAGGCGTCGACGAATTCGGCGAACTGCGCCGGCGAGCCATACCGCGCGCTCGGCGCGAATTGCGAAAGCAACTGATAACCCCAGGAACCACCGAACGGGTGTTCCATGATCGGCATCAGTTCGATGTGGGTGAAACCGAGTTCCTTCACATAGGGAATCAGCCGTTCCGCCAGTTCTGGCCAGCTGTACTGGCGCGCCACTTCGCCGAGATCATCCAGCTCGCATTGCCACGAACCGGCGTGCAATTCGTAGATCGACAGCGGTGCTGAATGCTTCTGGCGCTCGCGGCGACTGTTCATCCAGTCGTGATCCTGCCAGTCGATCTGCAGCGGCTCGGCGACTTTCGACGCGGTATCCGGCGGCAGGCTGGTGGCCAGCGCCATCGGGTCGGCCTTCAGCGGCAGAATCCCGTGGGCGCCGAGGATTTCGTATTTGTACAACTCGCCCGCTTGCAGCCGTGGAATGAACAACTCCCAGACCCCGGACGGATGCCGCAGGCGCATCGGATGGCGACGGCCGTCCCAGACGTTGAAATCCCCGACCACCGACACGCGCCGGGCATTCGGCGCCCACACGGCGAACCGCACGCCGTCGACGCCATCGACGGTTTTCAACTGCGCGCCGAGGCAAGCGCTGAGGTCGCGGTGATTGCCCTCGGCGAATAGATACAAATCCATTTCACCGAGCAACTGGCCGAAGCTATACGGGTCTTCTGCCACCTGCTCGCCACCGGCCCAGCGCGTGCGCAACTGATACGGTCGCGCCTGCTCGAAATGACCGACAAACAACCCCGGCGTTTCCGCCTGTTGCAGCGGACCGCGTTCTTCGCCGCTGTCTTTGTCCAGCACGACAACGCTCAACGCACCCGGAAGATAGGCGCGAATGAATTGCCCGCCAGCGCCATCGCCGTGCGGGCCAAGAATGGAAAAAGGGTCCTGGTGTTCAGCACGCACCAAGGCATCGATATCTTTCGCCGAGGGCAGCAATGCTTCTTTGACCTGTCCCTGTTCCTTGTTCGAGAAACTCATGACTACTCTCCACCAAGATCGGAAAAGGGTTTAAGCCCCGTCAATAACCCATACAAACCGTGCAACGGCACGGGCAGCCACGTGGGGCGATTTTCGGCTTCATAGGCCACTTCATAGGCCGCCTTCTCCAGACCGAACAATGCCAGCGCAGCGTCGGCCCCTTCAGGATCTTGCCAGGCATGCTCAAGACTAGCTGCCGCGCGGCGATATGCCTCGACAAATGCTTCTCGCGCTTCACGCAAATAGCGTTGCGCCACCCGACGACGCGCGTCTTCGGACTCGGCACCGTGATCGACGTTGTGCACGTTGATGGTCATCGCCGCCGCGTAATCGAACGAGCGCAGCACGCCACTGACATCCTTGTACGGACTGTGTTTGCCACGGCGCTCGCTCAATGGCCGCGCCGGCTCGCCCTCGAAGTCGATCAGGTAGGCATCGCCCTTGATCACCAGCACCTGCCCCAGATGCAGGTCGCCGTGAACGCGAATGCGCAAACCGCCGACGGCTTTTTTCGCCAGATCCTGCACGTGATCGAGGATGGTTTTTTTCTCGTCGAGCAGGCGTTTGACCAGTTTCTGATCCGCCGCACCGAGTTCGCTCTGATGCTGCTTGAGCAGCTTCAGCGCATGCTCGACTTGCGCGGCAACGTCCTTGCCGGAAGCCTGCATATCCTTAGCGGTCGACACTTGCGGGGCGAAGTCGGCGTTGTCCGTCGCTGTCGCCAGTACCTGATGCATTTCGCCCAGACGCTGGCCGAGCATGCCGGCAAAATCCTTCAATTCGCCCAAGGCGTTGTAATGCTGTTCCTGCTCGGACATGGCATCGGCGAGTTCATCGCGCAGCGCTCGTTCGAGGTTGTTCTGCGTCCATTCCCAGGCATCGCCCTGATTGCTCAGGTAACCCTGGGCGATCATCAGCAGATTGTCTTGGCCCTGAGCGTCACGGCGAATCACCGAACCGAGCAAGGGTGAAATATTGCCGAAGCCCGCCTCGGTCAGATACGCACTCATCTCCAGTTCCGGGTGAACGCCAGAGGCGACTTTGCGGATCAGTTTCAGCACCAGACTGTTGCCGATCACCACTGAACTGTTGGATTGCTCGGCGGACAGGTAACGCACTTGCGACTCGTCGCCGAGGCCGAGTTTTTCCAGCTGCGGCGTCGGTGCGAAACGGATTTCACCTTCGCTGGATTCCAGCACCGTGTGGTTCTGCATGCCTTGCAGCACCGCGCGAATAAACGCTTCGAGGCTGAACGCATCAGTGATCAAACCGACCTGACGCACGCGACGCACACGTGACAACGCCAGTTGCTGCGGCAACGCCGGGCCGACCTGATCTTCCGCAATGAAGCCGAACGGCAGTTGATAACGGCTGGTCTGGCCGCCACTGCTGACTTCGATTTCGCTGAGCAGCACTGGATGCTGGGCATCGCCGAAGCGCACGCCATAAGCCAGATGGACTTTATCGATGGCCGCGTCCTTGCCGGCAAACCAGCGGCGGTTTTGCAGCCAGCTCGGCAGGATGTGTTGCTCCAGCGTCGTGCAGGACGGCGCTTCGAGCAGCTCTTCCATGCGTTTTTTCAGTACCAGCGTGGTGAAGTCCGGCAGGCTCTGCGCCGGTTCGACGTGCCAGCTCGGCATCTGGTTTTCGCTGGCCAGCGCAAACCAATAGAAACCGTACGGCGCCAGGGTCAGGAGGAAATTCAACTGGCCAATCGGCGGGAAGGCATTACCGCCCAGCATCTCCACCGGCACCATGCCGACGTACGCCGACAGGTCCAGTTCCGCCGCTTGCGCGCTGCGCGAGACGTTAGCCACGCAGAGGATGATTTCGTGCTTGCCATCGGCGTCGGTGAATTCGCGGGTGTAGGCGAGAATCCGGCGATTGCTCGGCGAGAGCATTTTCAGCGTGCCGCGACCGAACGCCTTCGACTGCTTGCGCACGGCGAGCATGCGCCGCGTCCAGTTGAGCAGCGAATGCGGGTCACCGGCCTGGGTTTCGACGTTGACCGAGAGATAGCCGTATTGCGGGTCCATGATCGGCGGCAACACCAGGCTGGCCGGGTCGGCACGGGAGAAGCCGCCATTGCGGTCGATCGACCATTGCATCGGCGTGCGCACGCCATCGCGGTCGCCGAGGTAGATGTTGTCGCCCATGCCGATTTCATCGCCGTAATACAACGTCGGCGTGCCCGGCATCGACAGCAGCAGGCTGTTGAGCAACTCGACACGGCGACGGTCGCGTTCCATCAGCGGCGCCAGACGCCGGCGGATGCCGAGATTGATCCGCGCGCGACGGTCAGCGGCGTAGTAATTCCACAGGTAGTCACGCTCTTTGTCGGTGACCATTTCCAGGGTCAATTCATCGTGGTTACGGAGGAAAATCGCCCATTGGCAGTTGGCAGGAATTTCCGGGGTCTGGCGCAAGATATCGGTGATCGGAAAGCGGTCTTCCTGCGCCAGCGCCATGTACATGCGCGGCATCAGCGGAAAGTGGAACGCCATGTGGCATTCATCGCCATTCAGGCCTTTGGCATCGGTGTCGCCGAAATACAGCTGAGTGTCTTCAGGCCATTGGTTGGCCTCGGCGAGCAGCATGCGGTCGGGGTAATTGGCGTCGATCTCGGCGCGAATCTGCTTGAGGACGTCGTGGGTCTCGGGAAGGTTTTCGTTGTTGGTGCCGTCACGCTCGATCAGGTACGGAATGGCGTCGAGACGCAGGCCGTCGATGCCCATGTCGAGCCAGTAACGCATCACCGACAGCACCGCTTTCATCACTTGCGGATTGTCGAAATTCAGGTCGGGCTGGTGCGAATAAAAACGGTGCCAGAAGTACTGGCCCGCGACCGGGTCCCAGGTCCAGTTGGATTTCTCCGTGTCGAGAAAAATGATCCGCGTGCCGTCGTATTTCTGGTCGTCATCCGACCACACATAGAAGTCCCGCGCAGCCGAGCCGGGTTTGGCCTTGCGCGCACGCTGGAACCACGGATGCTGGTCAGAGGTGTGGTTGATCACCAGCTCAGTGATCACCCGCAAGCCGCGCTTGTGCGCCTCGGCGATGAAGCGCTTGGCATCGGCCATGGTTCCGTAATCGCTGTGCACGCCACGGTATTCGGCAATGTCGTAGCCGTCATCGCGGCGCGGCGATGGGTAGAACGGCAAGAGCCAGATGGTGTTGACGCCGAGTTCGGCGATGTAATCGAGTTTGGCGATCAGACCGGGAAAGTCGCCGATCCCGTCGTTGTTGGAGTCGAAAAACGATTTGACGTGAACTTGATAGATCACCGCGTCCTTGTACCAGAGCGGGTCTTTGATGAAGGTGGCTGCCTTGGGTTTCTTCGCCATGTGAAACTCCTGCTGAATTCTTTAGAAGCGTCCCACGATGATCGTTCCCACGCTCTGCGTGGGAATGCCGCCATGGACGCTCTGCGTCCGATTTTGGGACGCAGAGCGTCCCGGGATGCATTCCCACGCAGAGCGTGGGAACGATCATTACGTAGTGGTGATTCGCCAGATGCCGAACGGCTGGTACGCCGGGTCAATGCGCATGAATTGGTACTTGCCATGCCAGTCCCAGCGATGGCCGTTCATCAAGTCCTCGCCATGGGTCGTCGCATCGTCCGGCAAACCCATCTCCCACAACGGCAGTTCAAAATTCGCCTCCTGCACGTTATGCGGATCAAGGCTCACCGCGACCAGAATGAAATTGCTGCCGTCGGCACTGCGTTTGCCGAAGTAGAGAATGTTGTCGTTCCAGGCGTTGTAGACCTTCAGGCCCAAATGCGTGTGCAACGCCGGGTTCTGCCGACGAATACGATTGAGCTGGGCGATCTCGGCAATGATGTTGCCCGGTGCGGTGAAGTCGCGAATGCGAATCTCGTACTTCTCCGAATCGAGGTATTCCTCCTTGCCCGGCACCGGCGCCGCTTCACACAGCTCGAACCCGGAATACATGCCCCACAACCCTGATCCCATGGTCGCCAGCGCCGCACGGATGAGAAAACCCGGACGTCCCGACTCATGCAGGAACGCCGGGTTGATGTCGGGCGTGTTGACGAAGAAGTTCGGCCGGTAGCACTCGCGCCACGGCGATTCATTCAGTTCGGTCAGATACGTCGCCAGTTCGGCCTTGGTGTTGCGCCAGGTGAAATAGGTGTAGCTCTGCGTGTAACCGACCTTGCCGAGGCGCGCCATCATCGCCGGGGTGGTGAAGGCTTCTGCGAGGAAGATCACTTCCGGGTATAGCGCGCGCACATCGGCGATCAGCCATTGCCAGAACGGCAGTGGCTTGGTGTGCGGGTTGTCGACGCGAAAGATCTTCACGCCCTCTTCAACCCAGCCAATGACGATGTCACGCAGCTCGACCCAGAGACTCGGAATGGCGTCCGGCGCGTAGAAGTCGACATTGACGATGTCCTGATATTTCTTCGGCGGGTTTTCCGCGTATTTGATCGTGCCGTCCGGGCGCCAGTTGAACCAGCCCGGATGCTGCTTGAGCCACGGGTGATCCTGGGAACACTGAATGGCGAAATCGAGGGCGATCTCCAGTCCATGATCGGCAGCCGCCGCCACCAGCCGGCGAAAGTCTTCGCGAGTGCCGAGTTGCGAGTGAATCGCCTCGTGGCCGCCCTCCTCGCTACCAATCGCGTAGGGGCTGCCGGGATCGTCCGGGCCGGCGGTCAGGGAGTTGTTGCGGCCCTTGCGGTGTGCGCGGCCAATCGGGTGAATCGGCGTGAAATACAGCACGTCGAAACCCATGTCCTGAATCATCGGCAAGCGTGAATGCACGTCATTGAAGGTGCCGTGACGGCGCGGATCATCGGTGATCGAGCGGGGAAACAGCTCGTACCAACTGGCGAACTCGGCCAGTTCGCGCTCGACATCCATAGGGAATTCGGCGCTGACACTCAGATAGGCGCGGTGATCGGCCTCAGCCATCAATTGCGCACTGCGCGAGTGCAGAAACAGCGCCACCTGCTCGGTTTCGAGCAGGCCGGAGAGCTCATGGTGCAAAGCGGCCAAGTGCTCGCTGAGTTGACCTTCACTGCGCTCGGCGGCCTGTTGCACCATGCTGCGGCCTTCCTGCAGCTCCAGTGAAACCGGTACGGCAGCGTTGTGTTTCTTCTCCAGTTCATACTGGAAACTGGCGAAATGGTCGATCCACGCCTCGATGCAATAGAGGAAACGCCCCTGATGTTCAGGGCGGAATTGGCCTTGCCAGCCATTGTTGCCCTGATCGGACATGACCTCGCTCTGCCAGGTCTCTTCGCCTTCTTCGCGCCAACGAATGCGTACAGCCAGCTTGTCGTGACCGTCGGCGAACACCTTGCTGGTGACGATCACCGCACGCCCGGCAATCGACTTCACGGCAAACTGCCCGCCATCAAGGGTCGGCATGGTGTTTTCGATGGCGATACGCGGCAGCAGCAACGCCTGCGACAGCGGCATGTGTGGGTTGTAGCTCAGCTCTGAGGGTTTTTCAGCAGTCATTGAGCATCTCTCCTTAACGCCCCAAGGACGCTCTTGTGCCGGATCGGTATTCGCAACGAAGCGCCTGCCCCGCAATGAACTCACTTAGGTTCCGAGCGACCGCCGCCGGGAAAAGTTCAGATGAAATTGCCGTGACACAAAAGCGGATCGAATTACGCGCTGGGTGGTCAATCCACTTAAGCACTTCTCACGCCATGTGCCACACGGAGGTCATCAGATGAATATCCCGATCCCGGCGGAAACGCCCGATCCGAACATCGACAAACCCACCCTGCCGGAGACGGAACCGCAGCCGGTTCCCGAGCAGGAACCACCGGGCACCACGCCACCGCCCAAGGAAGAACCACCAACGACGATGCCACCAGTCATCGTCTAACTGATCGTTCCCACGCTCCGCGTGGGAATGCAGCCCGGGACGCTCCGCGTCCCAAAGCGGACGCGGAGCGTCCATTGAGGCATTCCCACGCAGAGCGTGGGAACGATCAACGTGGCAACGATCAGTCAGTGATCATCAGTCTTCTCCTCCTCTTTTTCGAAGAGTTTTACGATGCGCGGCATCACGCTGAAAATCCCCAGCGCCAGCAAGGTACTGAGCAACGCCGTGGCTTCCTTGCCCAATCCCGCCGCGACACCAATAGCCGCCGTCATCCACAGCCCGGCCGCCGTGGTCAGGCCTTTGACGTGACCTTCATCACCCTCATGATTTTTCAGAATCGTCCCGGCGCCAAGAAAACCGATCCCGGCGATCACCCCCTGCAGCACCCGACTCATCGCATCGGACTCCGCCCCTGACGTTTGCGGCACCAGCACAAACAACGCCGCGCCGAGCGCCACCAACATATGCGTGCGCACCCCGGCTGCCTTGCCCTTGTGCTCGCGTTCGAACCCGAGAATTCCGCCAAGCACCGCTGCCATCAACAGCCGCACGGTAATCCGCGTCAGTTGCGAAGCATCGCCAATGTCGGCGAATTCCACTTGCAGGGTTTCCCACACTTCATGCCACCACGCGTTCATCGTGCAGTCCTTGTTATTGGCTCGATAGATGATGGACAGCGGCGACCATTAATCAGTTGCGCAGAACGATCGGCGCAGCGTGTGCCCTAACCTTGCAGACCTCCCTGAAAAAAGGACTGCCCCATGCCCCTTCGAGTCGATGAAAGCAATCCCGAACAGAAAGTGTGTTTTTTCACTGTCGAAAATGGCGAGGAAATTCGCATCTGCGACACCCTGGAAGTCCGCACCGATAGCGAAAAATCCATGTCGTTCGTGGAAATAGAAGGTCGGCGCGTTTACGTCACCGAATCCGAAGCCGACGCCTTGACCGTTGCTGGCGCGAAGGACGGTCGCAAACACCTGAAGGCTGACGAGAGTGATTCGGTGATTTGACTGACCTTGGTCAACACCCCGCGCAAACGTCTGCGATAGGCGTTTGCGCCCGTGCCTGCGGGCTGCTTCAAGTTGTCGCAGGCGCTGTGAAAAAGCGCATCTGATACGCTTTTTATTGAAATACCTGAGTCTGTTATGCAAACAGATCGACGCTCATAGTGCTCTGGCCTGATGGAGGCTGATGAGCGAATAACCATGAGCGAACAAATCCCCGTCCGAACCGTAGAAGCATCTCCCACGATAAAAAGTGTGCCCGCACGCCCAATGAAGGCGACGGCCAAATCCAGCGACAATCAAATTCACACCCGCAGCTTCACCGGCCTGTTTCGCACGCTGCGCATGAGCGGTGCGGGATTTCTGTTTGTGCTGTTTTTCGGCACCGTGTGGCTGAACTGGGGTGGACGCCAGGCGGTGCTCTGGGACCTTTCCGAAAGCAAATTCCACATCTTCGGCGCGACCTTCTGGCCACAGGATTTCATTCTGCTCTCGGCCCTGCTGATCATTGCCGCGTTCGGCCTGTTCGCCATCACCGTGTTCGCCGGACGGGTCTGGTGCGGCTACACCTGCCCGCAGAGCTCGTGGACGTGGATTTTCATGTGGTGCGAGAAGATCACCGAGGGCGAGCGCAACCAGCGGATCAAACTGCAAGCGGCGCCGTGGGGCCTCAACAAACTGGCGCGGCGTGCGGCCAAGCACACGCTGTGGCTGGCGATCAGCGTACTGACCGGCCTGACCTTCGTCGGCTACTTCACACCGATCCGGCCACTGGCCGAAGAGCTGCTGACCTTGCAGATCGGCGGCGTCAGCCTGTTCTGGGTGCTGTTTTTCACCGCCGCCACTTACATCAACGCCGGCTGGCTACGCGAAGCGGTGTGCATGCACATGTGCCCGTATGCGCGCTTCCAGAGCGTGATGTTCGACAAGGACACCCTGGCGATTTCCTACGACGTCGCCCGGGGCGAAAATCGTGGCCCGCGCAAACGTGATGTAAAACCGCTCGAAGCCGGCCTCGGCGATTGCATCGATTGCCATTTGTGCGTGCAGGTCTGCCCGACCGGCATCGACATCCGCGACGGCTTGCAGATGGAATGCATCGGTTGCGCCGCGTGCATCGACGCCTGCGATTCGATCATGGACAAGATGAACTACCCGCGCGGCTTGATCCGCTACAGCTCCGAGCGCGAATTGCAGGGTGGCAAGACGCACCTGCTGCGGCCACGATTGATCGGCTACACCGTGGTGCTGCTGGCGATGATCGGTGCACTCGCGTTGGCGCTGGTTGAACGGCCAATGGTCTCGCTGGACGTGACCAAGGATCGCGGATTATTCCGTGAGAACGGTCAGGGCCAGATCGAGAACATCTATAGCCTGAAAGTCATCAACAAGACCCAACAACGCCAGGATTACAACTTGAGTCTGGTTGACGGTGAAGGCTTCCAGTTGCAAGGCAAGACCGAACTGAGCCTAGCGCCAGGCGAAATTGTCGACGTGCCGGTGTCGGTGGCAATGACCACCGAGCGCCCGAGCAGCAGTTCGCAGACCTTGAGCTTCAAGATCGCTGACAGCGATGAACCAGACATCTACAGCGTGGCGAAGAGCAGGTTTGTGGCGCCGATGAATCGTTGAGCCGTTAGAATCCTTTCCCCTCACCCCAGCCCTCTCCCAGGGGTAGAGGGGGCCGACCGAGGTGTCTGTCGCTATACATCGACCTGACAGACCGAGTTGATTATGGATTCGCCAAAGCACTTTCCGGCCGAATCGATTATGGATTCAGCAAAGTACTGTCAGGTCGGTGTAGTTCACAAGCATCCCGCAATCAGTCCCCTCTCCCTCCGGGAGAGGGCTAGGGTGAGGGGCTTTTTACCTGACACTCACAATCAACCAGCACCAAGGCTCCTCGATGAAACGCTACGAAAAATTCGCCGACGACATCGCTGAACTGATCCGCTCCGGCGTGCTGGGCCCCGGCCAGCGCGTGCCTTCGGTGCGCTACGCCAGCCAGACCTACGGCGTCAGCCCGTCCACGGTGTTCCAGGCCTATTACCTGCTCGAACGTCGCGGCCTGATCCGTGCGCGGCCGCGCTCCGGCTACTTCGTCAACACCCACGCGCCAAGCCCGTTCTCGGAGCCGGTGATCAGCAGCCACGTCAACGACTCCACTGAAGTCGACGTCAGCGAATTGGTGTTCTCTGTTCTTGAGTCGATCAAGGACCCAAACACCGTACCGTTCGGCTCGGCGTTCCCCAGCCCGACGCTGTTCCCGCTGCAACGCCTGTCGCGCTCGCTGGCCAGTGCCGCGCGGGAAATGGACCCACGCATGGTCGTCACCGACATGTCGCCGGGCAACCCGCAACTGCGCCGACAGATCGCCCTGCGCTACATGGTCGGCGGGCTGATGTTGCCGATGGAAGAACTGCTGATCACCAACGGCGCCCTCGAAGCACTGAACCTGTGCCTGCAAGCCGTGACCGAACCCGGCGACCTGGTGGCCATCGAAGCCCCAGCGTTCTACGCCAGCCTGCAAGTGCTCGAACGGCTGAAACTCAAAGCCGTGGAAATCCCCGTGCACCCGCGCGACGGCATCGACCTTGGCGTCCTCGCGCAAACCCTGGAACGCCACCCGATCAAGGCCTGCTGGTGCATGACCAGTTTCCAGAACCCGATGGGCGCAACCATGCCCGAGGCGAAGAAACAGGAACTGGTCGAACTGCTACGCCGCCATCAGGTGCCGCTGATCGAAGACGACGTCTACGCCGAACTCTATTACGGCCAACAGGCACCGAAACCGGCCAAGGCCTTCGACACTGAAGGCCTGGTGATGCATTGCGGCTCGTTCGCCAAAAGCCTCGCCCCCGGCTACCGCATCGGCTGGGTCGCCGCCGGGCGTTATGCGCAGAAAATCGAGCGCCTGAAACTGATGACCTCGCTGTGCGCCTCGATGCCGGCGCAAGCGGCGATTGCCGACTATCTGCAACATGGCGGCTATGACCGTCACCTGCGCAAACTGCGCTATGCGCTGGAAGAACAGCAAAGCGCGATGCTCGCCGCGATCGCGCGTTATTTCCCGGCACAGACGCGGGTCAGCCAACCGGCCGGCGGTTACTTCTTGTGGCTGGAATTACCGCCGCAGATGGATTCATTGAAGTTGTTTCAGATGGCACTGGCGCAAGGCATCAGCATTGCGCCGGGACCGATATTCTCGCCGACGCAGCGGTTCAGAAATTGTATTCGCCTGAATTACGGCAGCCCCTGGACCGAGGATTCGGAAAAGGCCATGGAGACGTTGGGGCGGATTGTGCGGTCGTTCTGACAGATTATTGCTGCCCCGTCAGAAGCTATCGCGAGCAGGCTCCCTCCTACAGGGGAACGCATTCCAATTGTAGGAGTGAGCCTGCTCGCGATGAGGTCCGAGCGGTCACCGCTGAATTAACGCCCGCCCCCCAAATCGACAAACGTCCCGGTCGCATACGAAGCCTTGTCCGACAGCAACCAGACAATCGCCTCCGCCACCTCATCCGGCCGCCCCCCACGGGCCATCGGAATCGCCGACTCAAGTTTGCTGACCCGATCCGGATCGCCGCTCAACGCGTGGAAATCGGTGTAGATGAACCCCGGGCGCACCGCGTTGACGCGAATGCCCTCGCCCGCGACTTCCTTGGACAGACCGATGGTGAAGGTGTCGAGCGCGCCTTTCGAAGCGGCGTAGTCGACGTACTCATTCGGTGAACCCAGACGTGAAGCCACCGACGACACATTGACGATACTGCCGCCCTGCCCGCCATGTTTGGGCGACATGCGCAGGATCGCGTGCTTGGCACAGAGAATCGGCGCGAGGACATTGGTCTTCATGATTTTGAGAATACGGAATTCGGACATTTCATCGACCCGCGATTTATGTCCGACGGTGCCGGCGTTGTTCACCAGTGCGGTGACGCGGCCCAGTTCGCTGTCGACCCGCTGGAACAGCGCAATCACTTCGTCTTCGATGCTGACATCGGCGCGTACGGCGATGGCTTGTGCCCCCAGCGCGCGGACTTGTTCGAGCACGCTTTGCGCGGCCTGTTCGTCTTGCTGGTAGTTGATGCAGATCCGATAGCCCTGCTCGGCAGCCAACAACGCCGTAGCGGCACCAATCCCGCGCCCGCCACCGGTGATCACAATGACTCTATCCATGCTGGCCTTTCCCCCGAATGCACACGTAACAGTCGGGGGGAAGAATAACCGCCATTGGCGGGTTTTGCATGGGCTCTGTCAAAGGCTCAACCGGCACCCTGAATTTTCAAGTTGTAGTGCATTTGTGACGAGGGAGCTTGCTCCCGATGGCCTGCACAGCAGGCCCAACCTTCAAAGGAGGGGCCGCTTCGCGTCCTGGCGGGGGCAAGCTCCCTCGCCACAATGTTTTTCCTGAACTTCGCTCAGCGGGAAGTCAGACCGCCGCCAGCTGCTCACCGCGCGCAATATCCTGCATGAATTTGTCCGCCGGCATCGGATGCCCGAGCAGATAACCCTGCAACGAATCACAGCCCAACTGCGTCAGGAATTGCTGCTGCACGCCGGTCTCTACGCCCTCGGCCACGATGCGCAAACCCAGCGCCTGACCCAACGCAACAATCGCCGAAACAATTGCGGCATCATCACTGTCATGCTCCAGATCGCGGACAAAACCCCGATCGATCTTCAGCTCGTTGGCCGGCAAGCGCTTGAGGTACATCAGGCTCGAATAACCGGTACCGAAGTCATCGATGGACAGGTCGACGCCCATGTCCGACAACTCCTGCAACACCGTCATGCTCGCATCGGCGTCGCTCATGGCGGTGGTTTCAGTGATTTCCAGGGTCAGGCTGTTGGCCGGCAGGTGATGCGTTGCCAGTGCCTTGGCGACGCTGCGCACCAGCCCGGTGTGGCAGAACTGCAACGCCGATAGATTCACCGCGATACGCCAGTCGGTATAGCCGAGCACGTACCACTCGCGCATCTGCCGGCAGGCTTCGTTGAGCACCCATTCGCCGATGGGAATGATCAGCCCGGTTTTCTCGGCCAGATCGATGAATTTGTCCGGCATCAACATGCCGTGCAGCGGATGCTCCCAACGCAGCAGCGCTTCGGCACCGACCGGTTGCCCATTGGCGGCGTCGAACTTGGGCTGGTAATGCAGGCTGAACTGGCTGTGTTCCAGCGCCGCACGCAAATCCTGCAGCAGTTGCAGTTGCTTGCGCGCGTTGTTGTTCATCGATGCGTCGAAGAAGCTGTAACCGTTTTTGCCGCCGCCCTTGGCGTGGTACATCGCCGCGTCAGCGTTCATCAGCAGCTCCTGAGCGTTGTGGCCATTGCCCGGGTACAGGGCAATGCCGACGCTGGCGGAAATCTGCAAGTCATGTTCCGCGACATGGAACGACTGCGCGATCAAGCCGACCTGGCGTGCCGCCAGCCCGAGGGCATCGTTCGGTTCGGTCAGGCGCACCAACAGCACGAACTCATCGCCACCGATGCGCGCCAACGTGTCCTGGCTGCGCAAATCTTCGCGCAGACGCAAGCCGACCTCACGCAACAACTGGTCGCCCATGTGATGGCCGAACGCATCGTTGACCGGTTTGAAGCCGTCGAGATCGATGAACATCAAGGCAAAGCAACCGCCCTGCTCATGGACCTTTTTGATCGCCTGATTGATCCGGTCGTCGAGCAGCATGCGGTTCGGCAGGCCGGTCAGCGGGTCATGCAGGGCCAGTTGGGTGAGTTCACGGTTGGCCACGGTCAGGGAATGCGCGAGGTCGGCGGTACGCGCTTCCAGCCGCGCGTCGAGGATCGACGTCAGCAAGGCAATCGACAACACCGCCAGCGTAGTGATCAGCACCAGGCTGTCGAGGCCGTTGCCTTTGAGGCCATTGAGCGTTGCGCCGCAGAAGCTGCCATCGGGAAATTGCGCAGCCGCCATGCCGGTGTAGTGCATGCCGACAATGGCGATGCCCATGATGATCGCGGCGCCACCACGGATCAGACGCACATACGGCGAATGCTGACGCAGGCGAAAGGCAATCCACAGCGCCGCTGCCGAGGCACCGACCGCGATCAGCAACGAGGCGCCGAACAGCGTCGGATCGTAGTCGATGCCGGGGGTCATGCGCAGTGCCGCCATGCCGGTGTAATGCATGGCACTGATGCCGGCGCCCATGATCAAGGCGCCGAATGCCAGTTGCAGGATCGGCAGTTTCGGCTGGCTGACCAGCCACAAGGCAAACCCGCAGGACAGCACCGCAATCAGCAATGACAGCGCCGTGATGGTGATGTCATAGCCCAGATCGATCGGCAGCTTGAAAGCGAGCATGCCGATGAAATGCATCGACCAGACGCCGACACCCATGGCCAGTGCGCCGCCCGCTGTCCAGAAATGCACGGCGCGGCCCTTGGCAGTGGCGATGCGCCCGGTCAGGTCGAGCGCGGTGTATGACGCGAGGATCGCCACACACAAAGAAATGAACACCAGGGTGAAGGAATAGCTACCGATGAGCATGGAAATTCTCGTGATTCCCAAACCGTACTGCGTCCGTTCTCGGTCGGGCAAATGCGGCGATTGTACTGATTGCACAGCAGAACGCACTGACAAAGTAAGCAAATTGCCATCAACCCGATGAAACGCTTGTCAAATCGTCCTACAAGGCTCTGGCCCGCCCCTCACAGCCCACACCAAAATTCAGATCAACCCCTGTAGGAGCTGCCGCAGGCTGCGATCTTATGATCTTGTTTTTAAACATCAAGATCAAAAGATCGTCCGATCGCGGCCCGAGCCTTCGGCAGCTCCTACCGGGGAATAGCGCAGTCCCGAGGCGTCACGGTATCCGGGGGTATGGGTCTAGTTGGAATCCGAGACGTCGAGCTGTCCATCCCAACCGCCGCCCAGCGCCGCAATCAACTGCACGCTGGCAATCAAACGGCTCTGCAATATGTTCAGCACCGTGCGCTCGTTGCTCAGTGCAGTGGCTTGCACCACCACCACATCGATGTAGGCAATCAAACCAGCCTTGTACTGGTTTTCGGTCAGGCGCAAGGAATCACGCGCGGCATCCAGCGCTTCCTGGCGCACCGCGGCTTCGTCCTCGTACACCTTGAGTTGCACCAGATAGTTTTCCACCTCGCGGAAGCCATCAAGCACGGTCTGACGATACTTGGCCACGGTCTGGTCATAGACCGCTTCGGTGCGATCGACCTCGGCCGAACGGATGCCGCCGTCGAACAGCGGCAAGTCCAGCTTCGGCCCGACCGACCAGAAACGGTTGGGCAAGCTGATCAGGTTTTGTGAAGTACTGCTGCTGTAGCCACCGCTGAGGCTCAGGGACAGATCCGGGTAGTAGGCGGCTTTCGCCACACCGATATTGGCGTTGGCGGCAATCACCGAACGCTCGGCCGAGGCGATGTCGGGGCGACGTTCGAGCAACTGCGACGGCAGGTTCAGCGGAATCTGCGGCAGGTTCGGAATGTTCTGGGTTTCGGCGATGCTGAACTCGGCGGGCGCCTGCCCGGTGAGTACGGCAATGGCGTTCTCGAACTGCGCCCGCTGCCAGATCAGATCGACCAGGTCGGCCTGGGTGCTTTTCAGCTGCGTCTGCGCCTGGGCCACCGCATCACGCCCGGAAACACCGGCGCGGTACTGGTTTTGCGTCATTTTCAGCGAACGCTCATAGGCGACGACGGTGGCTTCGAGCAGACGTTTCTGCTGATCGATCACGCGCAATTGCAGGTAGTTCTGCACCAGCTCCGACTGCTGGCTCAGGCGCATGGCTGCCAGATCGGCAAAACTCGCCTGCGCACTGGCTTTATCCGCTTCAAGTCCACGGCGCAATTTGCCCCAGATATCGGCTTCCCAACTGACGCCCAACTGCGCGTTGTACGTGTCACGAATACCGCTGGAAGAACTGCTCAGGCTCGAACTGCTGCTGCCGGTGCCCTGGCTGGAGCGGGTCTTGCCAACGCTGAGGTCGACATTCGGGTAAAACGCCCCGCGCGCACTGCGCACCAGAGCCTGGGCCTGGCGGAACTGGGCTTCCGATTGCGCAACGGTCTGGTTGGAACTGTTGAGTTTCTCGATCAACCCGTTGAGCTGCTGATCGCCATACAACTCCCACCAGGCGCCGCGGGCCAGCGAATCGCTGGGGTTGGCCTGGCGCCAGCCCTGAGCTTCCTTGTACTGAGCGATTTCGGCAGTCTGCGGGCGCTGGTAATCGGGGCCGACGGCGCAGGCACTGAGCATCGCTACGCACAGCGACAGACTCAACAGGCGCGAGCCACGCACAGTGGCCAGATGGATAAGCGAACGGTCAGTCATAGCGGAGTTTCCAGAGCGGCGTCAGTACGCACGCCACGCCATTTATTGAAACGATGGCGCAGCTTGTCGAGATAGAGGTAAACCACCGGCGTGGTGTAAAGGGTCAGCACCTGGCTGAAGATCAACCCGCCGATGATGGTCAGGCCCAGCGGCTGGCGCATTTCCGCGCCTTCGGCCCGGCTCAGCAGCAACGGCAAGGCACCGAGAATCGCCGCCAATGTGGTCATCAGGATCGGCCGCAGACGCTGCAGGCAAGCGCTGCGAATCGATTCCAGTGGCGTCATGCCCTGATGGCGCTCCAGTTGCAACGCGAGGTCGATCATCAGAATGGCGTTTTTCTTCACCACGCCGATCAGCAGGAACAGGCCGAGCAGGGAAATCAGGCTGAACTCGCCACCCAGCGCATAGATCGACAACAGCGCACCGACCCCGGCCGAAGGCAGGGTCGAGAGAATCGTCAGCGGGTGAATGTAGCTTTCATACAGCACACCCAGCACCAGGTACACCGCCAGCAACGCGCCGAGAATCATGAACGGCTGACTCTTCTGCGTGGCGGCAAACGCGTCGGCGGTGCCGGCCATTTTCGCAATGACATCTTCCGGCAAACCGAGCTTGGCAATCGCCCGTTCGATGGCGGCACTGCCCTGCTCCACGGTCACGCCTTCGGCCATGTCGAAGGAAATGTCTTCCGAGGCGAATTGCCCCTCGTGGCTGACGCGGTCGTCTTCCAGGCTGTTTTCGTAGTGAGCGAAGGTCGACAACGGCACGCGCGCGCCGTCCGCCGTGATCACTTGTACCTGCTTCAGCGTCACCGGGTCCTGGGCATATTTCGGGTCGACCTCCATCACCACCTGATACTGGTTGAGGCTGTCGTAGATCGTCGAAATCTGCCGCTGGCTGTAGGCGTTATTGAGCACGGCGGTGACCATGTCCATGTCGACGCCCAGGCGTTTCGCCTGATCGCGGTCGACAATCAGCGTCACCTGCTGCGCACCCTTGCCTTCGCGGGCGTCGATGGCGGTCAGCTCGGGCAGCGCACGCAACGCGGCGACCACTTTCGGATACCACTCGCGCAGCGAACCGAGGTCCGCGCTTTGCAGGATGTAGCTGTATTGCGACGTGGTCTGCTCGCGACCGCCGCCGAACTGCAGATCCTGATCCGCCATCAACATCAGTTGCGCACCGGCGACTTTGGGCATTTCCTTGCGCAGGCGTTCGATGACTTTCTGCGCCGACAACTGGCGATCCTTGATCGGTTTCAAACGTACGAGCATGAAGGCGTTGTTGGTGCCGTTGGTGCCGCCGATGAAGCCGGCGACGCTTTCCACCGCATCATCCTTGAGCACGGCGCGACGAAAGATCTCCATTTTCGGCTGCATCACGCTGAACGACAGACCGTCATCGCCGCGCACGAAACCGATCAACTGGCCGGTGTCCTGCTGCGGCATGAAGGTTTTCGGTACCACCACGTACAACGCGACGTTCACGCCCACGGTGATCAGCAGACTGAGCAATGTCAGGCGCCGGTGACGCAGAACCCAATCGAGGCTGGTCGCGTACTTGCCGACCATCCAGTCGTTGGTCCGCCGGCTCCAGCGTTGCAGACGGTTTTCCTGCCCCGGCGTGTGCGGCTTGAGCCAGCGCGCGCACAGCATCGGTGTCAGCGTCAGCGAGACCACCAGCGACACCACAATCGCCGCCGCCAACGTAATCGAGAATTCACGGAACAGGCTTTCGACGATCCCGCCCATGAACAGGATCGACAGGAACACGGCCACCAGCGATACGTTCATCGACAGCAAGGTAAACCCGACTTCCTTGGCCCCGAGGTACGCGGCCTGCATCGGTTTGACGCCTTCGTCGATGTGCCGGGAAATGTTCTCCAGCACCACGATGGCGTCGTCGACCACCAGTCCGGTGGCCAGAATCAGTGCCATCAACGACAGATTGTTCAGCGAGAACCCGTAGAGGTACATCACCGCAAAGGTGCCGACCAGCGATACCGGCACCGCCAGCGTCGGAATCAGCGAGGCGCGGAAGTTACCGAGGAACAGGAACACCACGAGGATCACCAGCGCCACGGCAATCAGCAGGGTCATCTCGGCTTCATGCAACGTGGCTTTGATCACCGGCGAGCGGTCCATCGCCAGGTTGAGTTTGACGCTGGCTGGCAACACGGCCTGCAGTGCCGGCAGTTGCGCCTTGATATCGTTGACCGTCTCGATGATGTTGGCCCCGGCCTGGCGGTTGATCACCAGCAGCACCGCCGCGTCATCGTTGAAGAACCCACTGTTGTAGCGGTCTTCGACGCCATCGCTGACCTTGGCCACGTCCTTCAGGCGCAGCGCGGCACCGTCGGCGTAGTGGATGATCAACGATTCGTAATCCTTGGCTTTTTCCAGTTGATCGTTGGCCTGAATCTGCCACAGACGCTGACCGTCCTCGACCGAGCCTTTGGGCCGGCGTACGTTGGCATCGGCGATGGTCTTGCGCACGTCATCGAGTGCCACGCCGTACTGGTTGAGTGCCTGCGGTTCGAGTTCGATGCGCACCGCCGGCAGCGAACTGCCGCCGATCTGCACTTCACCGACACCCTGCACCTGCGACAGGCTCTGCGACAGAATGGTCGAGGCCAAATCGTAGAGCTGGCCTTTTTCCAGCACGTCCGATGTCAGCGACAACACCATGATCGGTGCCTGCGACGGGTTGACCTTCTTGTAGGTCGGCATGCTGCGCATGCCGCTCGGCAACAAGTTGCGCGAGGCGTTGATCGCCGCCTGTACTTCGCGCGCCGCGCCATTGATGTCGCGATCGAGGTCGAATTGCAGAATGACCCGGGTCGAGCCCTGGCTGGAACGGCTGCTCATGGTGTTGACGCCGGCAATCGCGCCGAACGAGCGCTCCAGCGGCGTCGCCACGGTAGACGCCATGACCTCGGGGCTGGCACCGGGCAGGCTCGCCTGCACGACGATCACCGGGAAGTCCATTTGCGGCAGTGGCGCCACTGGCAACAAGCCGAAGCTGACACCGCCCAGCAGCATGATCGCCAGGCTCAGCAGCATCGTTGCGACCGGACGCTTGATGAAAGGACCGGACAGGTTCATCGAACGCAATCCCCAACGTCACACCACACTCCTGTGGGAGCGGGCTTGCTCGCGATAGCGGTGTGTCTGTCTATTTTGATGTTGCAGGTGCGGGCCTCATCGCGAGCAGGCTCACTCCTGCAGGGGTTATTTCTACGGACCGTCATACCGAGACCTCTTTGGCGTCGGCATTGGTTTTGCCGAAGCGTCGGCCGAGACGGTCGAAATACAGGTAGATCACCGGCGTGGTGAACAGCGTCAGCACCTGGCTCACCAGCAAGCCGCCGACCATCACCAGACCCAACGGTTGACGCAATTCGGCGCCGGAACCGGTGGCCAGCATCAACGGCACCGCGCCGAACAACGCGGCCAGCGTGGTCATCAGGATCGGCCGGAAACGCAGCAGCGCCGCCTGATAGATCGCCTGCTCCGGCGCCATGCCTTGCGTGCGCTCGGCGTCGAGGGCGAAGTCGATCATCATGATCGCGTTCTTCTTGACGATACCGATCAGCAGAATGATGCCGATGATCGCGATCATCCCCAGATCGTTGCCACTGAGCAGCAACGCCAGCAAGGCACCGACCGCCGCCGACGGCAACGTCGAGAGAATGGTGATCGGATGGATGTAGCTCTCGTACAGCACGCCCAGCACGATGTACATGGTCACCACTGCCGCGAGAATCAGCAGCAAGGTGCTCGACAGCGAGGCCTGGAACGCTTCGGCTGCACCCTGGAACTGGGTTTGCACGCCCACCGGCATGCCGATGTCCTTCTGCACCTGCTCGATGATGTCCACCGCGTGCCCCAGCGCGACGCCGGGCGCAAGGTTGAACGACATCATCACTGCCGGGAACTGGTCGATGTGAGTGATGGCCAGTTGCGCCTGACGCTCCTCGACATGGGCCAGGCTCGACAGGCGCACCTGTGCGCCGTCAGTGGTCTTCACATGAATCTGATCCAGCGCCTGCGGACCGATCTTCTCCCCGGCCTGCGCTTGCAACACCACGCGGTACTGGCTGGCCTGGGTGTAAATGGTCGAAATCTGCCGCTGACCGAAGGCGTCGTACAGCGCATCGGTGATGTTCGCCACCGACACGCCGAGGCGTGAGGCGGCATCGCGATCGATCACCAGATAAACCTGCAAGCCCTTGTCCTGCAAATCGCTGGCAACGTCGGTCAGTTCCGGACGCTGCGCCAGTGCCTCGACCAGACGCCCGCTCCACTGGCTGAGCAGCTCGGAATCCGGTGACGACATGCTGAACTGGTACTGGGTGCGGCTGACCCGATCCTCGATGGTCAGGTCCTGTACCGGCTGCATGAACAGGCGGATGCCGACCAGTTTGTCCACTTGCGGTTGCAAGCGCGCGATTACCTCGGTAGCGGTCAGGTCACGCTGGCCATGCGGCTTGAGATTGATCAGCAAACGGCCGCTGTTGAGCGTGGCGTTGTCGCCGTCGACACCGATGTAGGACGACAGGCTTTGCACGGCCGGGTCTTCGAGAATGATCTTCGCCAGTTCCTGCTGTCGGTCGCCCATCGCCGCGAAGGAAATCGACTGCGGCGCTTCGGAAATGCCCTGGATCACCCCGGTGTCCTGCACCGGAAAGAAACCCTTCGGCACCACCATATAAAGGACAACCGTCAGTGCGAGTGTGCCGATGGCCACCAGCAATGTCAGCGGCTGATGCTTGAGCACCCACTGCAACTTGCGCCCGTAAGCAGCGATCATCCAGTCGATGACCGCACCGCTGGCGCGGTAGAAACGGCCCTGTTCATGAACCTCCGGCTCACGCTTGAGCAGACGCGCGCACATCATCGGCGTCAGGGTCAGCGAGACCACCAGCGAAATCAGGATTGCCACGGCCAGGGTGATGGCGAATTCGCGAAACAACCGCCCGACCACATCCGCCATGAACAGCAGCGGAATCAGCACCGCGATCAGCGACAGGGTCAGGGAAATCAGGGTGAAGCCAATCTGTTTCGCGCCCTTGAGCGCGGCCTGCATCGGGCTGTCGCCTTCTTCGATGAAGCGCGCGATGTTTTCCAGCATCACGATCGCATCGTCGACGACAAAACCGGTGGCGATGGTCAGCGCCATCAAGGTCAGGTTGTTGACCGAGAACCCCGCCAGGTACATCACCCCGAAGGTACCGATCAACGACAGCGGCACAGCCACCGACGGAATGATCGTCGCACTGGCGCGGCGCAGAAACAGGAACGTCACCATCACCACCAGTGCGATGGCGATCAGCAATTCATGCTGCACATCGGTGACCGAGGCGCGGATGGTCTGGGTGCGGTCAGTCAGCACCGTGACATCGAGGCCGGCCGGCAAGTTATCGGTGATGCTCGGCAGCAGCGCCTTGATGCGGTCGACCACTTCGATGACGTTGGCGCCCGGCTGACGCTGGATATTCAGCAACACCGCCTGATTCTGGTTGGCCCACGCGGCGAGGCGTTCGTTTTCAGCGCCGTCGACGATTTCCGCAACGTCCTTGAGCCGCAACGGCGCGCCGTTCTTGTAGGCAAGGATCAGGTTGGCGTAATCCTTGGGCGAGGTCAGCTGGTCGTTGGCATCGAGCATCGACACCCGGGTCGGGCCGTCAAAGTTGCCTTTTGGCTGGTTGACGTTGGAGGCACTGATCAGCGTGCGCACATCCGACAGGTTGAGGCTGTTGGCCGCCAGTGCCTCTGGGTTGACCTTGATCCGCACCGCCTGGCGTTGGCCGCCGGCAATGCTGACCATGCCGACGCCGCTGATCTGGGCGATCTTCTGCGCCATGCGCGTATCGACCAGGTCGTTGAGCTTGGGCAGCAACATGGTTTTCGAAGTGATGGCCAATGTCAGCACCGGGGTGTCCGCCGGGTTGACCTTGTTGTACACCGGTGGCGCCGGCAGGTCGGTGGGCAGCAGATTGGTCGCCGCGTTGATCGCCGCTTGCACCTGTTGCTCGGCGACATCCATGTTGATGTCGAGGCTGAAACGCAGGGTCAGCACCGAAGCGCCGCCGGAGCTGGTCGAGGCCATTTGCGTCAGGCCGGGCATCTGGCCGAACTGGCGCTCAAGCGGCGCCGTGACCGCGCTGGTCATCACATCCGGGCTGGCGCCGGGGTACAGCGTCATGACGCGGATGGTCGGGTAATCGACCTGAGGCAAGGCCGACACCGGCAACAGGCGATAAGCGATCAGACCGGCCAGCACAATGGCCAGCATGCTCAGGGTAGTGGCTACCGGACGGAGAATGAACAGCCGCGAAATGTTCATGCGCCCTTCTTGGCCTTGTCAGTGACAGCAGCGTCCGGGGCGTTGGCGGCGGATTTGCCTTGCAGATGTTCGGTCGGCGTGGTCGGCACCTGATTGCTGTCGTTGACCACTTCCACTTCGCTGCCTTCCTTCAGGCGGTCGGTACCTTCGAGGACTACGCGGTCGCCTGCGGACAGGCCTTCGGTGACCACAGTATTTGAACCGTCGCTCGCGCCAATCTTCAACTGGCGGATAGTGACCTTCTTGTCGCCGTCCATCGCATAGACAAAGGTGCCATTGGTGCCGAACTGGATGGCTGCCGACGGTGCCAGCACCACGCCCTTGAGGGTGTCGGCGAGCAAGTGCACGTTGACGAACTGGTTGGGGAACAGCGACTGGTCACGATTTTCGTAACGCGCCTTGAATTTCAGGGTGCCGGTGGCGACGTCGATCTGGTTGTCGAGGCTTTGCAGCACGCCAGTGGCTTGCAGTTTGCTATCGCCGCGATCCCACGCTTCGGCCGGCAGTTTGGCGCCGCTGCGATAGCGGGCGAGCACGGTTTCGAGGCTGTTTTCCGGCAGGGTGAACGCGACGCTGATCGGTTGCGTCTGGGTGATCACCGCGAGGAACGTGGTGTCGTTGGCCGCCACCAGGTTGCCGACATCAAGCTGACGCAGGCCGACGCGACCGGCAATCGGCGCGCGGATTTTGGTGAATTCGAGATTGAGCTTGGCGTCGTTGACCGCCGCCTGATTGGTCTTGACCGTGCCCAGATACTGGCCGACCAGCGCTTCGGCGGTGTCCAGCGTCTGCTTGGCGATGCTGTCTTCCTTGAACAGGCCGCGATACCGCTCGACATCGACCTGAGCGTTTTTCAGTTGCGCCTGATTCTGCAACAGCGTGCCTTCAGCCTGCAGCAAGGCATTCTGGTAAGGACGCGGGTCGATCTCTGCCAGCAGGTCGCCGGCCTTGACCATCTGCCCTTCTTCGAAATTGATTTTCATCAATTCGCCGCCAACCCGGCTGCGCACGTTGATGGTATTGAGCGCCGTAACCGTGCCCAACGCCTTGTAATACAGCGGGAAGTCACCGGTGACTGCCGGCGCCACGCGCACCGGAATCGGCCCGGTGCCGCCGCCGAAGCCCGGCCGCATCATCCCCGAACGCCCGGCGTGCCCAGCGGCCGCTTTCTCGGCGCCCTCCTTGTGGGCCGAGCCGGCAGGCCAGAATTTCCAGCACAGCACGGCGATAACCAACAAGACAAGCAGGCTGATCAGCCAGCGACGGGAGTTGCGGGGGGACGATTGCATGGAGTGATTAACCATTGGGCGCGTGGGCTTCTTTTACGGGAGGCTGAACGATAAGCACTGGTGACGATTAAGCAAAGCAGCTTTACCGGCAATTTACCTTCAACTTACGTTTCAAGGTGTGAGGCAAAACACTGATACACAAATGAAAACGGCCTGGACAGGGCCAGGCCGTTAACAATTGTAAAGCGTTTGTTTCAGAACACTTATTTCAACACAGCGAGGGCTGCATCGTAGTTTGGTTCTTCAGCGATTTCCTTGACCAGTTCGCTGTGCAGGACGTTGTCATTTTCGTCCAGAACCACTACCGCGCGGGCGGTCAGGCCTTTCAGGGGGCCGTCAGCAATGGCCACGCCGTAGTTTTCGATGAACTCGGCGCCGCGCAGGGTCGACAGGTTCTGCACGTTTTCAAGGCCTTCTGCGCCGCAGAAGCGTGCCTGGGCGAATGGCAGGTCAGCCGAAATGCACAGCACTACCGTGTTGGCCACTTCGTTGGCCTGGGCGTTGAACTTGCGCACGGAAGTGGCGCAGGTCGGGGTGTCGACGCTTGGGAAGATGTTCAGCACTTTGCGCTTGCCGGCAAAGTCTTTCAGGGTGACGTCGGACAGATTGCCGGCAACCAGAGAAAAGGCTGGCGCCTTGGAACCGGCTTGTGGCAGTTGGCCGTTGACTTGAACCGGATTGCCTTTAAGGGTGACTTGAGCCATGACTTGAGTCCTTCTGATGTTTTGATTGGAAAGCATGCAAGAGGCCGAAGTTAACCACGAAATTGTCCGACGACCTATGCCCCGCTTGAAAATTGTCGGGGTACGCAACAAAAAATTGTATACAACCCGACACCCCTGTAGGAGCTGCCGCAGGCTGCGATCTTTTGATCTTGCCCTTTAAAAACCAACATCAAAAGATCGTCCGATCGCGGCCCGAGCCTTCGGCAGCTCCTACAGTAGTCGTTGCAGCGTGTCCGTTGCGTTGCGTTGCGTTGCGTTGCGTTGCGTTGCGTTGCGTTCGGGACAATGGTTGTTAAAGCGCAGGTTTGCATCTTTATTCAGGCACCTTGTCGATTCAAGTCCGGCCCGTTCGACTAACCATTGAATCCACCACATTCCACGGAGTCACCGCCATGCGATTCATGATCCTTGTCAAAGCCAGCGTCGATTCGGAAGCCGGCATCATGCCCAGCGAAGAACTGATCACCGCGATGGGCAACTTCAACGAAGAACTGGTCAAGGCCGGCATTCTCATCGACGCCGACGGCCTGCACCCGAGCAGTAAAGGTGCGCGCGTGCATTTCTCCGGTGACAAACGCACGGTCATCGACGGGCCGTTCATCGAGACCAAAGAACTGGTGGCGGGATACTGGATCTGGGAAGTGAAATCCAAAGAAGAAGCCATCGAATGGGTCAAACGCTGCCCCAATCCGATGCCGGGCGAGTCTGATATTGAAATCCGCCAGATATTCTCCGCCGAAGACTTCGGCGCCGAATTCACCCCCGAAGCCCGCGCCCAAGAAGAACGCGTCCGCGACCAGGCCAAGAAAAACACCTGAACAATGGCCCTGTAGGAGCTGCCGCAGGCTGCGATCTTTTGATCTTCAAAACACAGGAAAACGATCGCAGCCTCATTTCACTCGACAGCTGTGGAACCGGTCAGTCGGGCATAGATCGGATGATGTCGGCCAGATCATCCTTGGTTATTCCATTAGCCTTTATAGCAGCGGCGACATCTGTTTTGGAAAGCGGAAAACGTTTGAAAATTTCTTTCAAAGTTTCCTCATCAACATTGGCCAACCAGAGCGGATCGATAAATGAACCGCCATACTCAGGCTTCATCGGTACTTCTTCGTGTGCAATTGAACCTTTATGGTTGAGATACACCACATAACGGTCATGCCCTTCGGGGAAACTTTTATCGTGATATAGCGTAGTACCTAAAGGCAGAACATAGTAGTTCTCGTCGCCACTTGGCCCTTCAATCAGCAACGGTTCTTTAGTTTTGATCATTTTCATATTGTGCCCCTTCGCAATATCGCCAAAAATCAGAAAAGCCAAAAAAATTGCATTGACAGATAAGACTGCCACCAGCCATAGGCCGAGTCGCCTATTTGTAAACATTTTTCTTATCATAGGGGGCCTCGGTATTCGCTTCGAGCATGGCTTGTAAATCCGCTGGAATGAAAACTCCATCCTTCGGACTACTTTGCGTACGCGCAGCCTGTCTCTCGATGAAAGAGAGACCTCGCATCTCATTAAATTTCGCCGGGTTCTGCACAATTGACTTACCCGAAACCTTTGCTCCTGCAATTGTCACGGTTGTGCAGTTATTCGTAGTCGGATGATAGTTGGATGGCAAAACATACCGTGCGGATGACAACGTCTTTTTTCGCTGTTCTTTTTGCTGGGCAACAATACCGTCGAAATGAGCGATCACAGCCTCAGCTTTTGCATTTTCCAGAAAATAAACAAAACCTGTTGTTGTACGCCCCAAACTGTTTTCACCAGAGATATACGCTTTAAAGGACGTCCAGACGTTCAGCACGCCTTCGCCCTCGCTATCGAACGTGCCCCAAGTCTTCCCATAGCGGCCAAAGTCATAGGTAATGTCTTTGCTACCGACTACCACATGTAAAGCCGCGCGCCCGAAAGGGTGCTCTTCCTTATCGCGGGTATAGGGGCCACCCACCAGCACTTCCACATAGGCACCAGATACTACTACCTGGTTGGTTTTTGTGGTTTTTCCTGATGCGCCAGTATTTTTAGCTACCTGGGTTGTGCTGGTAGTTTTAGTAGACTGAACCCCGCTAGCTTCTTCTCGCAGTTTTTGAAAGAAAAGACTTTTGTCGAGTTTCAGTTGCTTAACGAGAGTTAACAAAAATAGGGCTTGATCCAGTGGTGATATTTCCACCATGACTCCCTGGATCTCCGAGCCTTGCGACTGGCTTTCCTGCCATCGTTGCTCTCCATTGAATATCACGACCTGCGGATGTTACCTGATCTTGTTGTGGAAAACAGGGTATCCATGGCGCCCCCGGACTGGATAAAAAAATGCGAACGGCTTGAGTCTTTTTAGTTGTTCGTTAACCGTTCCAACGCATGGCAAAGAAATGTCACAAGAGACGCTCCGCGATCCAACTCGCGAATTTGACGCAGAGCTTCAAGGGCTGCATTCCTTTGCTGCGCGTGAAAGGATCAAGGCGACCCGGACGACCAGAAGCCCCCCCCCGCGCACAGCCGTCATAACGGAGTGCACACATTCGAAGTGCGCAAGGATACGTTATGAAAGGCGTGTACGCGCCACTAATACCCGTCGGGGTTTCCAGTCCCGGTCGTTGATTTGGCAGCGACGAACACAGGCTAGAGACCTGACGTCCCACGGACAACCTGAAAATCTTGTGGGAACGTTCCGCAAAATCGAACCAACGTTTAAACATTCCGAACTGAAAAAAACGGATAGGAGCTGCCGAAGGCCCGGAGCGCGATCAGCTGATCTTTTATGTTGATCTACAAAAACAAGATCAAAAGATCGCAGCCTGCGGCAGCTCCTACATGGGTATTTTTGTGAACACAACTTGGTTGTGATCCCGTACACAAAACCAAAGAATTAATCCATTCGACTGGCTAACCCCCGATTAGCTGCTAGCTTCAAACAGACGTGTCCTACAGGCTTGATAAGAAAGGGATTAGCCGTAACGGCCGACAAGTGCCGAGTTGTCCATAAGCCACCAGGGAATCGGGGATGATGTTCAATCGAGTGGGGAAAACTCTGTTTCTGGCGAGTTCGCTGGCGGCTGCGTGCAGCGCTCAAGCGGATAACGCCGAGGATTCGAACAAAAGCAACAATCCGTTGAACGTCGCTCCGGGTGCCAACCTGCAGGATTACTACACGCCCAGGCTTTACGACAGCAACGCGCATACCAATGACGTGTTGCTGCGCGGCACCTTGCCGATCGCGCCGAATGACTTCATCGGCGTACCGCAACTGGTTCGCGCCACCCTGCCGATCAGCACCCGACCCGATCCGCACAACGGTTACAGCACCGGCATCGGCGATCTGAACCTGTTCGACATCTTCATTCTGAAAACCGAGGGCGTGCAGTTGGGCATAGGCCCGCTGATTACTGCGCCGACGGCTGAACAGGACGAACTCGGCACTGGCAAATGGCAGGGTGGCCTCGCCGCAGTGGCTATCGACGCTTCGCCGCGCGGCTTGCTCGGCGCACTGGTGCAATACCAAAGTTCGTTTGCCGGCGACAGCGATCGCGCGCACGTCGAGAGCGCAACGATGCAGCCATTCATCATCCATAACCTGGAAAAAGGCTGGTACTTGCGCTCCACCGGCACCTGGACTTTCGACCTGAAAAACGACACCCACTACATCCCCATCGGCCTCGGTGTGGGCAAAGCCTGGAAGTCCGGCAGCAACATCCTCAACGCCTTCGTCGAGCCGCAGTGGACAGTCGACCGCAAAGGCGACGGACTGCCGCAGTTCGTCGTGTACACAGGCATTAACGTGACATTCGGCAAGTAAGGAAAACGCCATGCAAGGAGCCATCAAAGCCGCCGGATATAGCCTGATGACGATGTTCGTCAGTTGCGGCGTCGGTGCCCAGGGTTTCACCGCCAGCCCCGAAGAGGCACGCGCAATTGCCAAGGAAGCTTACCTCTATGGCTTCCCGGTCGTGGAGATGTACAAGACCCTCTACACCCAGGCCATCGACAGCAAAAGCCCGAACTACAAGGCACCGTTCAACCGGATCGGCAACACGGCGGAGGCTTTTACCGCCAAGGACACCGCATTCGTCACACCCAACGCCGACACGCCTTACTCGTTCGTCTGGATGGACCTGCGCAGTGAGCCGCTGATCCTGTCCTTGCCGCCCATCGAGGAGCACCGCTATTACTCGGTGCAGCTGATCGACGCCTATACACAAAACTTCGCCTACCTGGGCACCCGCAGTACCGGCAACAACGGCGGTCACTTCATGATTGCCGGCCCCGAATGGCAAGGTCAGCAACCGGTGAATATCGACCGTCTGCTGCGCAGCGAAAGCAATATCACCTACGCGCTGTATCGCACCCAACTGTTCGACGAAAAGGACCTGACCAAGGTCAAGCAGATCCAGCAAGGCTACAAGGTCGAAACCCTCAGCCATTACCTCAAGCAGAAAGCCCCGGCGCCTGCACCAAAAGTCAGTTGGCCGAAACCGACGCCGACCATGAGTGAAACGCCGGATCTGTTCCGTTACCTGAACTTCATGCTGGCCTTCGCCCCGCCGCAGGACGTCGAGAAAGACCTGATGGCGCGTTTCGCCAAAATCGGTATCGGCTCCGGCGCGCCGTTCGACGTGAAGAAGCTCAGCACCGAACAGCGCCAGGCGCTGGAGGACGGCATCAGCGACGCCAAAGCCGAATTCGCCGGGTTCAAGAAGGACAAGGTCGATAGCCATCAGGTCAGCAGCGGCGATTTCTTCGGCACCCGCGACCACCTCAAGGGCAATTACCTGTATCGCTATGCCGGGGCCAACATGGGCATCTTCGGCAACTCCGCGGAGGAAGCCAATTACATCGGTTACTTCGTCGACAAGGACGGTCAACCCGCCGATGCGTCGAAACACGATTACACCCTGCATTTCGACAAGGGCGCCCTGCCCCCGGCCGATGCGTTTTGGTCGCTGACAATGTACGACGGCAAAAACAAATTGCTCGTGGCCAACCCGCTCAATCGGTACCTGATCAACTCGCGAATGCTGCCGGATCTTGCGCTCGACGCCGACGGCGGGCTGACCCTGTACGTGCAGCACGCCAACCCTGGCAAGGACAAGCAGACCAATTGGCTGCCGGCACCCAACGGACCGTTCTACGGGATTTTGCGTCTTTACCTGCCGAAACCGGAGGTGGCCAGTGGCGAATGGAAAATGCCCCTGCTCGATCCGGTCAATTCAAAACAATAAGCGGAGCTTTTGATGGTCAAGCCTTACGTTGTGCGTCCGCTGTTGGCGCTGTGCATGATCGGCAGTCCTCTGCTTTACGCGGCAGAGGGCGGCGTGGGCCGGCCGATTACCGGCCAGCAAGTGTTCTCCAACGCCGGGGTCGTGCCGCCTGAGCCCGGCTGGATCATGTCGCTGACCAGCATCTGGTACGACGGCTCGCTCAAGGGCAGTTCCGGAGCGCCGATCTCCGGCGCTGTCAGTGGCGGGATCGACATGAAAGTCTCCTACACCATGGGCAATTTCACCCACGTCTGGGATACCGGCAAAGGTCGCTGGAATTACGCCTCGGCGATCGGCGTGCCGGTGCAGTACACCGACATCAAAGCCAGCATCACCGGCCCGCGCGGACGGACGCTGGGCGACAGCGATTCCGGCACGCAATTCGCCGACGCGCTGATCACCCCGATTGCCGCCGGTTACCACTTCGATGAGTTCAACCACATCTCGTTTTCGCTGCCGATCTACGTGCCTACGGGTGCCTATAACAAAGATCGTCTGGCCAACCCGGGTCAGAACAATTACACGTTCATGCCGACCGTGGCGTTTACTCATCTGGACGGCAAGGGTGGTGAGTTCAGCCTGATGAGCGCGTTCGAGCGCTACACCGAAAACGACGCGACCGATTACCGCAACGGCAACATCTTCCGCCTCGATGCGCTGTGGACCCACGGCTTCGGCGAAGGCTGGAACGCCGGTGTCGCCGCCGGTTATATCCAGCAACTGACTGACGACAAAGGCCAGACTGCCAATACCTTCAACGGCTATCGCGGACGTTCGGTCGGTGCCGGGCCGGTGATCGGCTGGGCCGGTAAATTCGCCGACGCCCAGGCCAACATCAGCGCCCGCTGGGTGCCGGAGTTCGACACCAAGAATCGTCCCGAAGGCAACGGCTTCAGCGTCAACCTGACCCTCGCGTTTTTCTAGACCGGACACAAAGGACTGCTGCCATGACTGCTCTTACCGACCTCAACGCCCTGCAAGCCAGCATCGCCGAAGCGGTGCTCGGCCAGGATCAAGTCATTCGGCAGATCCTCCTCGGTCTGTTGGCCAATGGGCATTTGCTTCTGGAAAGTTTGCCGGGGCTGGCCAAGACCCGCACGGTCAAGGCACTGGCCAAGCACCTCGATGCGAAGATGAGCCGCATCCAGTTCACCCCCGACCTGTTGCCCTCGGACATCACCGGGGCCGAGGTGCTGCATCAGGTCGAAGGCAAGAACGAAATCCGCTTTCAGCCTGGCCCGCTGTTCGGCAATCTGATTCTTGCCGACGAGATCAACCGCGCGCCGGCGAAGGTCCAGGCAGCGTTGCTCGAAGCCATGGAAGAGCGGCAGATCACCGTCGCCGGCAACAGCCATGCGCTACCGGAGCTGTTTATCGTGGTGGCGACGCAAAATCCGATTGAACAGGAAGGCACCTATCCGTTGCCGGAAGCGCAGATGGACCGGTTCCTGATGAAGGTTCTGCTCGATTACCCGAGCGCCGAGAACGAGAGTCAGGTGTTGCGTTTGCTGCGCAACGAAGAATTCGCCCAGGGTGCCAGCACCACGCCGGCGAAGGGCTTCAGCCTGTCGCAGGAAGTGATCTTCGCGGCGCGCAAAGAGGTCAGCGCGGTGCATGTATCGCCGGCCATCGACAGCTATCTGATTGATCTGATCAACGCCACCCGCCACCCGGCTGACTACGACGAAGACCTCGCGCGCTGGATCAGCATCGGCGCCAGTCCGCGTGGCGGCATCGGTCTGGATCGTTGCGCGCGCGCCGATGCGTGGTTGCAAGGCCAGGATTTCGTTTCGCCGGACAACGTCCGCGCGGTGGTGCATCCGGTGTTGCGTCATCGCCTGCAACTGAGCTACGACGCGGTGGCCGATGGCGTCAGCGCCGATCAGGTGCTCGACCGGATTCTCGACAAAGTGGCGATTCCGGCATGAACGACGAAGGGCTGGTCTACGTCTCTCTCGCGCAATTGATGGCGTTGGAGTTCAAGGCCCGCGACCTGAGTTTTCTTGCCCGCCAGCCGCAGGGCAGCATTCTTGCCGGCAATCATGCTTCGCGCCTGCGTGGCCGTGGCTTGAACTTCGATGAACTGCGCCGTTATCAGCCCGGCGATGATTTACGCCACCTCGACTGGCGCGCCTCGCTGCGCACCGGCAAACCGGTGGTGCGTACCTTCACCGAAGAGCGCGACCGCCCGGCGTTGATCGTGGTTGATCAACGCATGTCGATGTTCTTCGGCTCGCAACGCAGCTTCAAATCCGCCGTGGCCGCCGAGCTCGCGGCACTTGCAGCGTGGATGGTGTTCCATGCCGGCGACCGGGTCGGCGGTCTGGTATTCAATGACCAGCGTATCGACAGCATCGCGCCGCTGCGCAGTCGCAAGCGAGTCGAGGCGTTGCTCAGTCGCGTGGCCGAACAGAACCGCGCCTTGAACGCCGGCAACCGCGATGCCGAGGACGAGGATCAACTGGACAAGGCCTTGCAGCGTTGCCTCGCCGTGGCCGGGCACGATCATCTGATCTGCATCGTCAGCGATTTCGCCGGCGCCGGTGAACGCACACTGCAACTGATGCGGCAACTGTCGGCGCATAACGATGTGATCGCCCTGCAAGTCTACGATCCACTGGCGCTGAAGCTGCCGAGCAACGGCCGCTTGCTGGTCACCCAGGGTGAATTGCAGGTGGAGCTGGCCATCGAAAAACGCAACGTGCATCAGCCGCTGGGGGATTTTCTCAGCGGTCGTCTCAAGGACGTCGCCACCTTGCTGCGGCGCAGTCAGGTGCCGCTGATGATGATCAGTACCGCCGAAGAAGCCCATGAACAACTGCGCGCCGAACTGGGCAAGAAAGCGGGAGCGCGACGGTGAATCCGAACATCCCCAGCATCGACCAGCTCAAGGAGTTGGGCCTGCCCGCGCCGGTCAGTTATGCGCCGCAGACGTGGGGTTGGTGGGTGTTGCTGGGGGTTTTGCTGGTGCTCACGTTGATTATCGCTGTCCGCCGTTATCGGCAATGGCAGCGTGATCAGTACCGGCGTGAAGCCCTGGCGCGACTGGAGCAGTTGCGCAGCCGTAGCGACGACCTCAATGCCTTGCGCGAATTGCCGGAGTTGCTCAAACGCGTGGCCCTGTCGATGCCCACACAATCCCCGAGCTGGAACCCGATCTCTGTAGGAGTGAGCCTGCTCGCGATAGCGTCATCACGTTCAACACATTCATCGACTGACCGGACGCCATCGCGAGCAGGCTCACTCCTACAGGGTTCTGCGGCGCTTGGGCGCGAGGATTGGCAAGTCTTTTTGCAGCAACACTGTAGGAAACCGCTGCCGGCAAACTTCAGCGCGCAACTGGCACAACTCGCCTACGCGCCGGACGAGGTCTTGCGCGCCCTCCCCGCGCCGCAGCGACAGAGCCTGTTCGAGACCTGCCAGGACTGGGTGGAGCATCATCATGTGGCAGCTTGATTATCCGTGGCTGTTGTTGCTGCTGCCGCTGCCTTGGTTGGCCTACCGGTACCTGCCCGCCTACAACGAAGCACGCAGCGCGGTGCGTGTGCCGTTTTTCAGCGCGATGAGCCGCGCAGTCGGCGAAGCACCGAGTAACGTCGGCAGTCGACGCAATGCCTGGCAGTTACTGCTCAATGTACTGGTATGGGCACTGATCCTGCTGGCAGTTGCACGGCCGGTGTTCGTCGAAAAACCCATCGAACGCCAGCAACCGGTGCGCGACCTGATGCTCGCCATCGACATTTCGCAGTCGATGGAAACCGAAGACTTCACCAACGCCAACGGGGAAAAGATCAATCGCCTCGCTGCCGTCAAAGAAGTCGTGCAAGGCTTTATCGACAAGCGCAAGGACGACCGCCTCGGCCTGATCGTCTTCGGCAGCGGTGCTTATCCGCAGGCGCCATTGACCCTCGATCACGCCAGCCTGTCGCTATTGCTGGCCGACACCGGCATCGGCATGGCCGGCCCCAACACCGCGATCGGCGACGCTATCGGCCTCAGTCTGAAGTTGCTCGACCAGGCCCACGAACAGGAAAAAGTCCTCATCCTGCTCACCGATGGCAACGACACCAGCAGCGCCATCACCCCGGATCATGCCGCCGAAATGGCCGCCAACAAAGGCGTGATCATTCACACCATCGGTATTGGCGACCCGAGCGCCGCCGGTGAGGCCAAGGTCAATCTGGCGGGGCTTGAACAGATCGCCCGCACCACCGGCGGCCAGTTCTTTCGCGCCGAAGACCGCAGCGCGCTGGATCGGGTCTACAGCACCCTCGATCAACTGACGCCGCATCAGGTGAAAACCTTCCGCCACCAGCCACAGCGCGAATTTTTTTATTGGCCGCTGGGCGCGGCGCTGCTGTTGCTCGCGGTGTATCAGCTTGGCGCGCTGTTGCGCCCGCGCCTGGCGAGCGCACGGCAAAGGCAGGAGGCCTGAGATGGACATCAATCTCAGCGACTTGCATTTCCTCCGGCCGCTATGGCTGCTGCTCGCGGTGTTCGGCGCGCTGTTGCCGCTGATCTGGCGCCGCAGCCGTGACCTGCAACGACGGCTACGCGGCAACATCGCCGAACATCTGCTGCCGCACCTGTTGGTCACCCCGCAGGATCATCAACGGCTGCGTCCGGTACATCTGCTCTGCGCGCTGTTGATCCTCGGTGCACTCGCGGCGGCCGGGCCGACCTGGGAGCAGGATCGCCCGGACTTTCTCGAGAATCGCGCGCCGTTGATTGTCGCGGTGGATCTGTCGCCGTCGATGGACGCCAGCGATCTCCAGCCGACGCGCCTGGAAGCGGCCAAACACAAGCTTCACGACCTGATCCAGCGTCGTGCCGGCGCACGCACCGCACTGATCGCCTATGCCGGCAGCGCCCATCTGGTGTTGCCGCCAACTGACGACCCGGCGCTGCTCGACACCTTCATTCAGGCCTTGAGCACCGGTCTGATCGACAAACCGGGCAAGGATGTCGGCGCGGTGATTGATCAAGCCAAGCGCCTGCTCAGTGCCGAGAAAACTCCTGGCAGCCTGCTGCTGATCACCGACGGTGCCGATACCGCGCAACTCGACAGCCTCGACAAACGCCTCAGCGGCAGTCAACTGCAAGTGCTGGTATTGGCGGTGGGCAGTGAGGACGGCGGGATCGTTAACGGTGCCAACGGCCAACCGAAAATCGATAGCAACGGGCGACCGATACTCGGCAGTTTCGATCAAGCGGCAATCAAGCAGTTGGCTTCGGCTGTCGATGCACCGCTCGGCAGCCTGACCCTCAACGACGATGACCTGGACTGGATCGAGTTGCATGCGCAAGCGCACTTTCAGAGTGCCAGCGCCGAACAGCGTGATCTGCACTGGAAAGATGCCGGTTACTGGCTGTGCTGGCCGCTGTTGCTGCTGGCGTTGTTCAGCGTGCGCAAGGGCTGGAGCGTCAACTGGATGCCGGCGTTAATACTGGCCGCAGGCCTTGGCTGGCCATCGGCACCGGCGCAGGCCAATGCCTTGACCGATGCGTTTTTCACCCGTGACCAGCAAGGTCGCTGGGCCTTCGAGCACGAACACTGGCCGCAGGCTGCGGCTCTGTTTGTCGACCCGTACTGGAAAGGTGTCGCCGCCTATCACGCCGCGGACTACGACCTCGCACTCGCGACATTTGCGCGACTGGACACGCCGCAGGCGTACTTCTATCTGGGCAATATCTACGTGCGCCGCTTCAAGTTCGATGAGGCGATAGCCGCCTATACGCAAGCCTTGAAACTGCAACCGCAGTTCGCCGAAGCGACGGCCAATCTGGCGCTGGCGCAGGCTTTGTTGAAAGACACCGAAAGCGCCGAGAAGAATGCACCGCAGACCAAGCCCGACGAGGTGAAATTCGACAAGGCACCGGGCAAGGGCCAGAGCAAAAAAGTTGCGACCGAGCAGGCCGCGTCCGATGCGCTGTGGTTGCAGAACCTGACCACCTCACCGGCGAAGTTTCTCAAGCAGAAGTTCAGCTTGCAGGATCAGCAGGGAGCGAAGCCATGAATCGTCTAAACCCGGCTACTGCCATCGCTGGCAAGCCAGCTCCCACAGGGATTTGCGATGGTTTCACTGGTTTTGTTCACACTGCATCCCCGTGTGGGAGCTGGCTTGCCAGCGATGGGGCCCGGGCAATCACCACAAGATTCGGCGCTTTGCTGCTGACTGGCCTGTTCAGCCTCAACGCCTTCGCCGCCGATCCGCAACTCAAAGTCCAGGCCCACCTGCAACCCGCCGACGGCGCCATGGTCGGCGGTCTGGTCGAGTTGCAAGTCGATGTCCTCACCGACACCTGGTTCACCAGCGGTGCCACCCTGCCCGACCTCAAGCTCGATGGCGCATTGGTGATGCCACCAGACGGCCAGGCCCAACATCTCAATCAAACCATTGACGGCCAGTCCTTCAGCGGTCTGCGCTACAGCTACCTGATCACCCCGAACGTCGCGCAAGGCTTCGACATTCCGGCGCTGACCGTGCGCGCCACACCCGGCCAGGCCACGAAGGAAATCAGCGCACAGAGTCAGCCCGTGCATTTCAGCGCCGCCCAGCCGCCCGGTTTCAAACCCGGGGAAACGCCGCTGGTTGCGACCGGTCTGCGCTTCACGCAAAACATCGTCAACTCGGCGACCCCGCTGAAAGTCGGCGACAGCATTACCCGCCAGTTGACCCTGCAAGCCGACGGCACATTGGCGATGGCGCTCCCCGCACCGGTGCTGGGTGAAGTTGCCGGTTTGAGCCACTATGTGAAAACCCCGCAAGTCACCAGCCTCGATGACGGTCGCGGTGACATTCTGGGTGGGCAGCGCATCGACGCTGTCAGCTACCGCATCGACAAGGCCGGCGCCTACACCCTGCCGGCGATCGCGGTGAAGTGGTGGGATTCGGGCGCCAGACAGACGCGCACCACCCAGGTGCCGGCAGTGACGTTCGAAGCGGCAGCCAACAGCGCTTACAAACCAGTGTTCTCGATCGCCGAGGACCTCAAGCAAATCGGCCAGAATCGCCTGTACTTCTCTGCGCGCTGGCTGGTGTGGTTGACCCTGCTCGTCGTCCTTGTCGGTGCAAGTTATGTCTGCCGTCCGCGAATGACTCGCGCCTGGCAACAATGGCAGACGCGCAAACACGCCAGGCAGCTGGCCTGGGAGCAATCACCTGACTACGCCTGGCAGCACATCAACGGCGAACTTCAAGCCAAGCCGCCACAACTGACGGCGCTGTATCTATGGCTGCGGCGCAGTCGGCTGGGCCTGAAACTGGTCGACGCCGGCCCACGCCTGCAAGGACTGTTACGCGGGCTTTACGGTCGCCAGCCAACCGCCGAGCAAACACTCGTTCAACTGCGCGAATCCTTGACTACGCTTCACAGTCAGGTCCAACAGCAGCAGGTAAAACCGGCGTCAGCCCTGCGCCCGCTCAATCCCGTTCACGAGAAGGATTTCCCATGACGAACCCGATGCTGTACCGCCAACGTTTCGGACTCGCCCTGCTGTTCAGCCTGGCGTTGCCCCTGCTCGCGCAGGCCAGCGAGCCACTGCCATCGTGGAACGACGGGCCAGCCAAAAAGAGCATTATCGAGTTCGTCCAAACGGTCACTGACCAAAGCAGCAAGGACTTCGTCAAACCGGCCGAGCGCATCGCCGTGTTCGATAACGACGGCACCTTGTGGAGCGAGCAGCCGATGTATTTCGAGTTGCTGTTTGCGCTGGACGAGGTCAAACGCACGGCCGCACAGCACCCGGAATGGAAAACCACCCAGCCTTTCAAAGCGGTCCTTGAAAACGACCACAAGGCCCTCGCCGCGGCGGGCATGGATGGCTTATTGAAAATCGTCGGCGCAACCCACACCGGCATGACCACCGAGGCGTTCGACGACTACGCCAAGACCTGGCTCAGTCAGGCACGCCATCCGAAAACCGGCAAGCCCTACACCGAGATGATCTTCCAGCCGATGCTGGAAATGCTCGACTACCTGCGTAAACAGGACTTCAAGACCTACATCGTCTCCGGCGGTGATACGGCGTTCATGCGTGCATTTGCCGAGAAGGTCTACGGCATCCCGCCGGAACAGGTAATCGGCACCACGTTCATCACTTCATTCCAATTCAAGGACGGCCGGGCGTCGATCCTGCGCACACCGAGACTCGCGCACAACGACGATGGCCCGGGCAAACCGGAAAGCATCGAAGCGGTCATCGGTCGGCGGCCGATCCTCGCCTTCGGCAACTCCGACGGTGACCTGCAAATGCTCCAGTGGACTGCCGCAGGTTCCGGCAAGCGTTTCATGGGCCTGGTGCATCACACCGACGCCAAGCGCGAGTGGGCCTATGACCGCAAATCCGATATCGGGCGGCTCGATAAGGCCCTCGACGAAGCAAATTCCCGTGGCTGGACCGTGGTCGACATGGCGTCCGAATGGCGCCGGATCTACCCGTTCGAGTCACCGGTCACCGAGCAGGTGCAATAAGAAAAGCGTGCTGCAGGACTGCAATAAACGTAAGTCGCAATAAACGACCCCCGCGAAAAGGAGCAAGTCAGATGACTCGCATACGCAAGTGGCTACCGAAATTCGCCCTGGTGGCAACCTCGGTGATGGCGCTGTCGGCAACTGCCACAGCGGCTGAAAAACCCAACATTCTGGTGATCTTCGGCGATGACATCGGCCAGACCAACATCAGCGCCTATTCGATGGGCGTTGTGGGCTACAAAACGCCGAACATCGACCGCATCGCCAAAGAAGGCATGATGTTCACCGATTACTATGCGGAGAACAGTTGCACGGCCGGGCGATCCTCGTTCATCACCGGGCAGACGCCACTGCGTACCGGCCTGTCGAAAGTCGGCATTCCGGGCGCCCCCGTGGGCCTGCAAAAGCGCGATATCACCATCGCCCAGGCACTCAAGTCCCAAGGCTACGCCACCGGTCAGTTCGGCAAGAACCACTTGGGCGACAAGGACGAGTACCTGCCGACCAACCACGGTTTCGACGAGTTTTTCGGCAACCTGTATCACCTCAACGCCGAAGAGGAGCCGGAGCGTCCGTACTGGCCCAAGGATGACCCCGACTTCGTCAAGGCAACCTCCCCGCGTGGTGTGATCCACAGTTTTGCCGACGGCAAGATTGAAGACACCGGCGCGTTGACCGCCAAACGCATGGAAACCATCGACGACGAAACCACTGCGGCTGCACAGGCATTCATCGAGAAACAGGCCAAGGCGGACAAACCGTTCTTCGTCTGGATGAACACCACGCGCATGCACTTGTTCACCCACGTGCGTGATTCGATGAAGGGCCAGAGCGGCATGCCCGGCAACGAATACGCGGACGGCATGGTCGAGCACGACGGCGACGTCGGCAAACTGCTGAAAACCCTCGATGACCTGAAAATCACCGACAACACCATCGTCGTCTACACCACCGACAACGGCCCGAACCAGTTCTCCTGGCCGGACGCGGCGACCACGCCGTTCCGCAACGAGAAGAACTCCAACTGGGAAGGCGCGTACCGGGTGCCGGCGATGGTTCGCTGGCCGGGTAAAATCAAACCGGGTGAAGTGTCCAACGAGCTGTTCTCCGGTCTCGACTGGTTCCCGACGCTGCTTGCGGCTGCCGGTGAAACCGATGTGGCGAACAAGTTGCTCAAGGGCTGGGCGCCGACTTCCGGCGGCACCAACTTCAAAGTGCATCTGGACGGCTACAACCAACTGCCTTACCTGACCGGCCAGAGCCCTAAGAGTGAGCGGAAGGAGTTCTACTACTTCAACGATGACGGCGTGCTGGTGTCGATGCGATTCGGCAACTGGAAAGCCGTATTCTGCGAACAGCGTGCACCGGGCGGTTTCAAAGTGTGGAGCGAGCCGTTCGTATGCCTGCGCGTACCGAAAATCTTCAACCTGCGCATGGACCCGTATGAACGTGCCGATATCGTTTCCGACCAGTATTACGACTGGACGACGAAAAACGTTTATCTGACCGAGATGGCCGTAGGCAAGTCCGCAGCGTTCCTGCAGACCTTTGTCGAATACCCGCCAAGCCAGAGACCGGCCAGCTTCAGTGTTGACCAGATCCGTGCTGCGGTAGACGCGAAAATCGCCGAAAAAATGAAATCACAACCTGCACAGTAAGACCGCAAGACTGCCGCCCGCCCTCACCGGCGGGCGGCTTCTATCCCAAACCGGCCGTAACCCTTGCAGGAGCTGCCGCAGGCTGCGATCTTTTGATCCTGATTCTAAAAAAACAAGATCAAAAGATCGCAGCCTTCGGCAGCTCCTACAGGGTGTGCGGTCGGTCATTTTGTATAAGGCAATTCGCATGTCTTCACGTATCGCCAGCAAGTCGTCGGCCGTACCCGTCCCGCACACCGCCACTGCGGCGCTGCTGATTCCCGCGCTGCTGCTGTGCATCTCCGGTGCGGCAGCATTGGTCTATCAGGTGCTGTGGATCAAGCAACTGTCGCTGGTGGTCGGCGTCGAGGTCTACGCGATCACCACCGGCATCAGCGCGTTTTTCGCAGGGCTGGCGATGGGTGGCTGGCTGTTCGGGCGTTGGGCCGATCGCTTGCAGCAGCCAGCGTTGCTGTATGCCGGGCTGGAAGTGCTGGTGGCGATTCTCGGCGTCGGTGCGACGTTTGCCATGAGCCTGGCGGCCAGTCCGTTTGCCTGGCTGCAAGGCCACGTCGGCATCCTCGCGTGGCTGCTGCCGTTTGCCCTGGTGGGCATTCCGGCGGTGTTGATGGGCGGTACGCTGCCGGTGCTGGTGCGTGCGCTGGCGACGGACCCGGGCAAGGCCGGCGGTCAGTTGTATGCGGCGAACACGCTGGGCGCGATTGTCGGCACGTTGCTCGCTGCGTTCGTGTTGATCGCCACCCTCGGTGTGCGCGGCAGTGCGCTGTTTGCAGCGATGCTCAACCTGCTGGCTGCCGTCGGCGCGTTATGGTTTGCCCGGCAACATCCGCTGTCAGTGACCACCCACGTCAAACATCACGCGGAAAAAGCCCCGGATCGCACTGCGCTCTGGTTGTACTCAATCGCCGGCGGCGTAGCGCTGGGCTACGAAGTGGTCTGGTCGCAGTCGATCGTGCAGTTCATGAGCACGCGCACCTATGCGTTTGCCGTGGTGCTGGCGACTTATCTGACCGGGTTATTTATCGGCAGCGCCCTGCTTGCGCGTCGCGTTGAGCGCATCCGCGACCCATGGGGCGTATTCGGTTTGCTGATTGCCGGCGCCGGGCTGATCGCACTGCTGGAGATCGCTGTGCTTGGGCGTTGGCTGGTGATCGCGCAAAGCCAGGCGGAAATGTGGTTGCTGGGTCTCGGCGCCAGTGAGCTGGCCGGCATGAGTGCACGCTTTGCCGTAGCGGCGCTGAGCATCGTATTTGTGCCGACGTTGCTGCTCGGTGCGGCATTCCCGCTGGCCCTGCGCCTGAGTGTTGGTCATGAGCGCGTCGGCCGTGATGTCGGCGCGGTGGTGGCGTTCAATACCCTCGGCGGGATTATCGGCGTGATGCTTTGCGGCTTCCTGTTGATTCCGCTGCTGGGATTGGTGCGTACGCTGGGACTGCTGGCGATTGTCGCGGCGGGCATCGGCTACTTCGCCGTGCGCAAGGGACACCACGTCAAGAAAGGCCGGCGCCAGGCCGTCGTTGCACTGGGACTGGTCTCGGTGGCACTGGCGCTGCTGACCCCGGTCGACAAACTGGCCAGCCTGTTGCCCGGCGCCCGCAACGGCACGTTGGCGTTTTATGAAGAAGGTCGCGGCGGCACCGTCGCGGTGGTTGCCCAAGGGCGCGGCGAAAACACCTTCCATCGTTTGTATATTCAAGGCGTGTCGAACACCGGCGACGCCATGCCATCGCTGCGCTACATGCGCGTCCAAGCCTTGCTGCCGTTGCTGATTCACAACGGTGAGCCGCGCTCGACGCTGGTGATCGGTTTCGGCACCGGTATAACCGCCGGTGCGATGTTGCGTTATCCCGGGCTGGAGCACCGCGTGGTCGCCGAATTGCTGCCGTCGGTGGTCAAGGCTGCGCCGCTGTTCAAAGGCAACTTCAACGCCGCCAGCGATCCCGGCGTCGAGGTACGCCTGCGCGATGGTCGGCAGGAACTGCTGCGCAGCACGCAAGCCTACGACCTGATCACCCTTGAACCACCACCGCCCTCCGCCGCCGGCGTGGTCAATCTGTATTCACGCGACTTCTACCAGTTAGCGGCGAGTCGTCTGGAGCAACAAGGCATCGTCGCGCAATGGCTGCCGCTGCCGACGCAGAACATCGACGACTCGCGTTCGCTGGTGCGCAGTTTCCTTGACGTGTTCCCGTACGCCTCGCTGTGGACCAGCGAGTTCCACGAGATGTTGCTGGTCGGCTCAATGCAGCCGATGCAACTCGACGCGGCGAAAATCACCGCACGATTCCAGCAGGACAGCGTACGGAGCACCTTGCAGGATGTCGGCATCGGTTCTGCGGCTGCCCTGCTCGCAACGTGGGTCACTGATCGCGCCGGGCTTGAACGCTTTGCCGCCGATGCCCTGGCGGTGACCGATGATCAGCCGCGCATCGAATACGCGCCGTGGGTGCGCAGCAAGGAGATCACGCGAGTGCTGCCAGCGTTGCTGGACCTGTATCAGGCGCCGCCGCTGGTGAATGCCGATGCCGGCTTCAACGAGCGCATGGAAACCCATCGCCAGCGTCTGATGCAATTTTACCGGGCGAGCCTGCATGCGTATGACGGCGATCGGGATGCGTGGGGACGGGACATGCGCGAGGTGATGCGCTGGGAGGGTGCGAATCCGTATTTCCGCTGGTTTACCGGGCAATGAATCAGCGCCTGATCCACCGATGAACCTGATAAACCAATCCTGTAGGAGCTGCCGCAGGCTGCGATCTTTTGATCTTTTGATCTTTTGATCTTTTGATCTTTTGATCTTTGGTCTGTTGAACAGCAAGATCAAAAGATCGCAGCCTGCGGCAGCTCCTACATGGGGGTGTGGTTATTTGGATTCGGACTTGAGCTTCAGATACATCTGGTGCATATCCACCGCCCAGCCGTCGATCACCGCTTTGACATCGCTGGCCTTCATCACCTGCGAGTCATTTTCCAGTGGCTTGCCGGTGCCTTTGCGCACCACCTGCGCCACGACCTTGTTGCTGCCGCCATCGAGGAATACCGCCTCGGTGGCCAGGGTGGTTTCCTGATCGCGGATGCCGCTGGCGGTACTGACGGCGGCAGCGACCAGCGCAATCGGGATCACTTCATAAGCATGCAGGCCTTCGGTCTTGCTGCTGACGGCGGTAATGGCCGGACGCACCACGATCACACCAGGACCGGGGCCGGTGGCCAGCGGCAACGATTTGCCGATTTCACGCTTGAGTGCCTGATCGTAGTAACTGGTGATGCCGTTGAGGGTCTGCTGCGGAATCTTCGCGGTCGGCTGCGGCTTGGGATAGAGCTGGCTTGGTTCGATGTAGACACTGGTGTACTTGTTGATGTCGAATTTAGGGTCCATCCAGCGCATCACCTCGGCACCGGACGGTGACTTGGCCTCCTTCAGTTGGCTGTAGTCCTTGAGGAAGCCCGAATACTCTTTCGGGTCGACGGTTTTGCTGGAGCAGCCCACTACGGCGAGGGTGGCAAAACACAGCGTGCCCATCATTACTGCTAGCTTCATGCTGTAACTCCTGTCAGAAGGCCGAAAACTTTGCCTGGGGGAGTTACAGGTATAGCTAAAACCTCAGCATTTGCGATTGCAAATTACAAAATTCACGCAAGCCTGAGCGACAGATCACAACCGTCATTTGACAGACGCCGGTCATCCGGCAAAGCTGCACCGAGCTTGAACGCACGCCAGTCGGCAAATGCACCTGGACTACGGAAGTCGCAATGCCCAAGCATAAAAATAAAGCAGCACAACCTGACCCTGATTCGACTCGATCTCCACTATCAAAGTATCTGTTCCCGATCACCATTGGCGTGCTGCTGGCCGCCGTGGCGGGGATCGGCTGGTTTCTGTTCAGCCCGGCTCCGGCGACAAAGCCGACCAAGGTGGCGCCGATCCGTGCGCCGGCACCAACGCCGCCCAAGCCGCAACCGGTCGCACTGCAACCGGCAACGATGGTCGACGAACAACAATGCCAGGGCTGCCACACCGAGCAGTTCAAAGACTGGCAAGGCTCGCATCACCAGTTGGCGATGCAGCCGGCGAACGCTGAAACGATGCTCGGCGATTTCAACAACATCACCTTCAAAGCCGAAAACGAGACCACACGTTTCTCGCGCAAGGGCGATCAGTTCTGGGTCAATACGCCAGGCATCGACGGCAAGAATGCCGACTTTAAAGTCGCCTACACCTTCGGCATTGCACCGTTGCAGCAATACTTGATCGAGGTCGGCGAAGGCCGCTTGCAGGCGCTCGGTGTGGCGTGGGATACCGAGAAGCATCGCTGGTTCCACCTCTATCCCGGCCAGGGCGTCAACTTCAAGAATCCGCTGCACTGGAGCAAGCCGAGCCAGAACGCCAACTTCATGTGCGTCGAGTGCCACACCACCGGCTTCAAGCGCCATTTCGATGCCGCGAGCAACACGTTCAACAGCCAGTGGAACAGTCTCGGTGTCGGCTGTCAGGCCTGTCACGGACCGGCGTCCAATCACCTCGAATGGACGGCGAAAAAAACCGACTTGATCCATCAGGGTTTCGACGTCGATCTCAAGGATAAAAACGCCACGGTCGAAATCGAAAGCTGCGCCCGCTGCCATGCGCGGCGCGCGCCGCTGGGCGATGGCTACACGGTCGGCAAGCGCTTGATGGACGATTACCTGCCAAGCACCCTCACCCGCGAACTGTATGCGCTGGACGGCAAGATCAAGGATGAAGTGTTCGAACACGGCTCGTTCCTGCAAAGCAAAATGTTCGACAAGGGGGTGCGTTGCAGCAATTGCCACAACCCGCACAGCAGCGAACTGAAAGCACCGGGCAACGCGGTGTGTCTGCAATGTCACAACACGGCCGGCAAGACTTCGGTCGAAGGCGTTGACGGTAAAGGCCTGCAAGCGAAGAACTACGACTCCATCGAACACACCCGTCACACCATGGGCCAACCCGGTTCGCAGTGCGTCGATTGTCACATGCCCGGCAAGTTCTATATGGGCAACGACTTCCGGCATGACCACAGCTTCAGCATTCCCAACCCGGAACGCGCGCAGAAGCTCGGCACGCCGGACGCCTGCCTGACCTGTCACCAGGGTAAGGCCGGCGACAAGGTCACCGCGCAATTCAAGCTGTGGAGCGCCTCCACCGCGGCGCAGGCGCCGCGCTACGACGAAAGCCTGTGGCTGATCCGTAATGGCCAGCCCGGCGCTGCCGACGCGCTATATCAGCAGTTACAACGCAGCGATCTGCCGGCAATCCAGCGCGCAACGTTGCTCGCGGAACTGCCGCTGTATCCAAGTGAGCAGGCTTTGAAACTGGCGACACAGGACCTGAAAAATCCGCAGCCACAGGTTCGCGAAAGTGCGGTGCGGGCGATCAGTGCCTTCCTTCCGCCACCGGAACGCGCGCCGCTGCTGACACCGCTGTTGGCCGACCCGGTGAAAGCCGTGCGCATTGTTGCCGCGCGGGATCTGCTCAGTGTCGCGCGTAATGGCCTGGGCACTGCGCAAGCCAATTGGCAAGCGGCAATTGGCGAATACGAGGCGGTACAGAAAAGCCTGCTGGAACGCGCCGAAGCCAATCTGAACCTGGCAATGCTCTATCAGGCCAGTGGCCGCAGTGGCGAGGTTGAAGGCTTGCTGCGCTCGGCGCTCAAGCGCGATGCGGACTTCTACCCGGCGCTGGTGACTTTGGTGCAATGGCTGGAGAGCAATGGTCGCGGTGGTGAAGCGCAAAAACTGCTGGCTGACAGCCTCAAGGAACACCCGGACGCAGCGTTGTTGCAGCACACTCAAGGGTTATCGCTGATCCGCGCCGGCAAGGCTGGCGAGGCCATGGCACCGCTGCGCAAAGCCGCGCAACTGGAGCCGCAGAACGCCCAGTACGGGTATGTGCTGGCGGTGGCGCTGCATGAAAGTGGCAAGGTCGATGAGGCCTGCGCCATCCTCGAAGGCTTGCTCAAGGCGCAACCGGCGAACCGCAATGCACGGTTGTCGCTGATCCAGTGGTATCTCGACAGTGGGCAGGAACCCAAAGCACAAATACTGCTGCAGGGCTGGAAGAAAATGAACATGGGCGATCCCGCGCTGAAATAACCCACATCCCCCCTGTAGGAGCTGCCGCAGGCTGCGATCTGTTGATGTTGGTCTTTAAGATCAACAGATCGCAGCCTGCGGCAGCTCCTACAGGGGTATGGGTTTTACCAGGAGGATTCGCCGCTGCGCAGGGCGATTTCGCGGCGGCTGTGGATGCGCATCGCCTTGATCAGCGACACCGTGCCGACCATCAATATCGCCGCGCCAAACAGGAAATCGATGTTGTACAGCTGGAAGTCCTGCACCGGCCCGATCAACAGCCCGCGCACCACGGCAACGCCGACCAGTGTGGCAAGGAAGTCGATCCCTGGCGCGTCGCGATAGAACACCAGCATCAGCGGCAGGCACAGCACCAGCAGAAGCATCAGCACGACCATCTTGAACGAACCTTTGCGCTCGACGCTGAAGGCACATTCGTGCGGCCCGTAGGCCTTGTAATCTTCGTCGCGGATCATCGGGTTTTGCTCGTTGATGTAATCGACGCGGTTGTACTTCTGGATCGGCGTGAAAGTATTGGACATCTCCATCAGCGTGGTGATGTTCTTGAAACGCAGGTCGATGCGTTCGCTGCCCTTGAGGTAATAGAGCACCGGTTTGTAGCCGTAGCGATAAGTGTCGAACGGGAATTCGCTGACCTGGCCCTGAACGCCGATCGGGCGCGATTCGAGTTGCGTGTAGGCACTTTTGTTGGTCGCCGAGAGGTTGCGACTCAGTGGCTGGAGCTTCACTTGTTCGAGGAAGATCGGCGTGGCGCCGTAGGTCCACTGCAACGGTTCCAGACGCAGGCGCAGTTCGTTGCGGCTGAGGTCATAACGGTTGAAGGTGCGTTCGGAGACCACCAGCGAACCGCTGAGCATGAACTCGCCGCGCAGGTTGTTGGTGACGCGCAAGGTCAGTTGATCCTTGCCCAGCGACGCCGCTTCGTTGGACGGCGGCGTGCCGCACCACGCGGTACTTTCGCCGGCAGCGCCGAGCTGACCGTCGCGGCTTTCCTTGAACACATAAAAGTAACTGGCCCACAGCGTCACCATTAACAGCAATGCTGTGAGACCGAGGATTTTTTTGCCCGGACTCACTGATCAGACTCCCTTCTTCGGTTCCATCGTCCAGCCGAAAACCCGCTGGCGACGGCGACTCTACCAAAAGGCCATCACTGACCCAAGGGAAAATGCCCAATCCATGAGGTTTCTAAGGGTTTCCCCGGTGCGTAATAACGACATAAAACCTCTGTGGCGAGGGGGCTTGCCCCCGTTCGGCTGCGCAGCAGTCGCAAACCCGGTTGCTGTCAAATGACTGACACACCGCATGTACCGGGGACAGAGGCTACTTCGTAGCCTGACGGGGGCAAGCCCCCTCGCCACAAAAGCACGGCATGACCCCTGTAGGAGCTGCCGCAGGCTGCGATCTTTTAAAGCGTCAGCGTCTTCGGAACAGTGGGCGTGGTTCGATGACTGAGCGGCCGTAGAGTACGCTCATGCCAGCCAACCCCTTCAGTGCATCCTCGGCAGACTTGTCCTCACGCACGGCAAAACTGTCAAAACCGCACTGGCGCATGTGGCTGAGCTGATCGCGCAACACATCGCCAATCGCGCGCAACTCGCCGGTCCAGCCGAACCGACTGCGCAGCAGATAGGCCTGGCTATACGCCCGACCATCACGAAAACTCGGGAAATCCAGCGCGATCAGCGGCAACGAACCTAGCCACGGCACCAGACTTTCCACGTCATCGTCCGGGCCGAGCCACACGGCGTGGGTCGCGGGTGATTGCAGCCAATGCGCCAGGGGCAAAATCAGCAGCGCCGAAGGCCTGGCCGCCAAAGGATCACGCACCAGCGTCCACGGATCATCGTGCACCAGCCGCGCCACACCCTGCTCCAGCCGCAGCAAATTGTTCATGCCATTGCCTCCAGCGTCTTCGGGTAGACCCGTTCCTTGAACGGCTCGAGGCCAATCCGCGCGACGGTGTCGACAAACAATTCTTCGTGCTCGCGATAACGGACAAAGGTGCCGATGATCCGCTCGATCACCTGCGGCACCTCGGCGGCGCTGAACGACGGGCCGATCACTTTACCCAGCGCACTGTTTTTGCCCTGTGCGCCGCCCAGGGTGATCTGGTACCACTCGCTGCCATTCTTGTCGACGCCGAGGATGCCGATATTGCCGATGTGGTGATGCCCACAGGCGTTCATGCAACCGGAGATGTTCAGGCTGATATCGCCCAAGTCGTGCAGGTAATCGAGGTTATCGAAACGTGCCTGGATCGCCTGGGCAATCGGGATCGACTTGGCATTCGCCAAGGCGCAGAAATCGCCGCCGGGGCAGGCAATGATGTCGGTGAGCAAGCCGACGTTAGCGCTGCCCAGATCGTGTTTGCACGCCAATTGCCACAGGGCATGCAGTTCGGATTTCGGCACATCCGGCAGGACGATGTTCTGCTCGTGGGCAATACGAATCTCGCCGAAACCGAAACGCTGCGACCAGTCGGCCACCGCCAGCATCTGCGCACCGGTGACGTCCCCCGGCGGCGAAGCCATGCCCGGTTTGGTCGACAGCACCACACTGGTGTAACCCGCCACCTTGTGCGGCTGCACATTGCGCGCGACCCAACGCGCGAACGCCGGGCTCTCGGCCAGGCGCGTGCCGAAATCCAGATCGGTGTCGGCCAGCACGCGGTAAGTCGGCGGTACGAAGGCACTGGCTACCCGCTGGTATTCAGTCTCGGTCAACTGCGCCGGACCGTCCTTGAGGTGCTGCCATTCCTCTTCGACTTCCCTGGCGAACGCCTCGATGCCGAGTGCCTTGACCAGAATCTTGATTCGCGCCTTGTACTTGTTGTCGCGCCGACCATGGCGGTTGTACACGCGCAAAACGGCCTCGACGTACGACAGCAGATGCTGCCACGGCAAACCTTCGCGGATTTGCAAACCGAGGATCGGCGTACGCCCCAAACCACCGCCGACGATCACCCGCAGGAGCATTTGCCCGTCGCGAGCGGGGTAAAGATACAGGCCGATGTCGTGCATCATGATCGCCGCGCGATCCTGCTTCGCCGAGCAGATGGCGATCTTGAATTTACGCGGCAGAAACAGGAACTCCGGGTTGATCGTCGACCACTGCCGGAGGATCTCGGCCAGCGGTCGCGGGTCGATCAGCTCATCTGCCGCAACCCCGGCAAACGCTTCCGTGGTGATGTTGCGCACGCAGTTGCCGGAGGTCTGGATCGCGTGCATGTTGACCTGAGCAAGGCGTTCGAGGATGTCCGGCACCTCGGCCAGTTCGATCCAGTTGAACTGCATGTTCTGCCGCGTGGTGAAGTGGCCGTAACCGCGGTCGTAATCGCTGGCAATGCTCGCCAATGTGCGCATCTGCTCGGCGCTGAGTGTGCCGTAAGGAATCGCCACCCGCAGCATGTACGCGTGTTTTTGCAGGTACAGGCCGTTTTGCAGGCGCAGCGGCAGAAACTCCTCTTCGCTCAATTCCCCGGCCATGAAGCGCTCGACCTGATCGCGAAACTGCGCGACGCGCTCGAACACCAGCGCCCGGTCGTAATCATCGTATTGATACATGCACACCTCATCAGAATTGATCACGGATCAAAACTGTGGGAGCGAGCCTGCTCGCGAATGCGGAGTGTCAGGCAACGGATTTGTTGTCTGACACTCCGCATTCGCGAGCAGGCTCGCTCCCACAGAATTTTCCCAGACTATGGCCGAACGGCGCAGCACGTTACAGATTCACCTGAAGTCATAAAAACCATATCAGGCCGCGGCAGAACGCCGCAGCCAGCACTTCAATCTGATCCGCACAAATGAACAATTCCTGAGCCTGTTTTGTTTCCGGCGGGGTTTCTACAGTGCAGCTCATGCCAGACCGGGTGGCCTGGCAAGACTTTGCAACCGTGGATGAACTGACGATGAGCACAGCAACAATCGGACAGGCTTATAACTACAAGGTCGTCCGCCAATTCGTCATTGCGACGATTTTCTGGGGTGTGGTGGGCATGGCGATGGGCGTGTTGATCGCCTCGCAACTGGTGTGGCCGGAGATGAACCTGGACCTGCCATGGACCACTTTCGGCCGCTTGCGCCCTTTGCACACCAGCCTGGTGATTTTCGGCTTCGCCGGCAGCGCACAATTCGCTGCGAGTTACTACGCGGTGCAGCGCACCTGCCAGGTGCGGCTGTATTCGGACACCCTCGCCGCGTTCACCTTCTGGGGCTGGCAATCGGTGATCGTGATTATGCTGATCACCTTGCCGATGGGCTACACCACCACCAAGGAATACGCCGAGATCGAGTTCTCCGGCGCGGTGTGGATGGCCGTCGTTTGGGTCGCCTATGCCGTGGTGTTCTTCACCACCGTGGTGCAGCGCAAGACCAAACACATCTACGTCGGTAACTGGTTTTTCGGCGCGTTCATTCTGGTGATCGCCATGCTCCATGTGGTCAATCACCTGTCGATCCCGGTCGACTGGTTCAAGTCATATCCGGTGTATGCCGGCGCCACCGATGCGATGGTGCAGTGGTGGTATGGGCACAACGCGGTGGGCTTTTTCCTCACCACCGGGTTCCTCGGGATGATGTATTACTTCGTGCCGAAGCAGGTCAATCGGCCGGTGTATTCGTACCGGTTGTCGATCGTGCATTTCTGGGCGCTGATCACCCTGTACATCTGGGCCGGCCCGCACCATTTGCACTACACCGCGCTGCCGGACTGGGCGCAATCGCTGGGCATGGCCATGTCGCTGATCCTGCTGGCACCAAGCTGGGGCGGGATGATCAACGGCATGATGACCTTGTCCGGTGCCTGGCATAAGTTGCGCACTGACCCGATTTTGCGCTTCCTCGTGTTGTCGCTGGCGTTCTACGGCATGTCGACATTCGAAGGGCCGATGATGGCGATCAAGACCGTCAATGCCCTCTCCCACTACACCGACTGGACCATCGGCCACGTGCACGCCGGGGCCTTGGGCTGGGTGGCGATGATCACCTTCGGCGCGACCTATCACATGGTGCCGAAAGTCTTTGGCCGCGAGCAGATGTACAGCACGCCGCTGATCAACCTGCACTTCTGGCTGGCAACCATTGGCACCGTTTTGTACATTGCCTCGATGTGGGTCAACGGCATCACCCAGGGCCTGATGTGGCGGGCGATCAACGAAGACGGCACGCTGACCTATTCGTTTGTCGAAGCGCTGCAGGCCAGTCATCCGGGGTTCATCGTGCGCTTTGCCGGCGGGGTGTTCTTCCTCACCGGGATGTTGCTGATGGCTTACAACGTCTGGCGCACGGTGCGGGTTGCCGACGTGGCGCTGGCCCACCGTGAAGCGCAGATCGCCTGAGGCAGGGAGCCGGACGTGACGGATATTTTTTTCAATGTGCTGGGCGTGGTGTTTCTGTGGCTGGCGGTCGAGTACTGCTTGCGGCGCGAGACGGCGGACAGCCTCGATGAGGCGAGCATGGTGCCGTTTGCCGATGACCCGGAGGTGGCACGGCGGGTTGAGCTGGCCACGGGTAAACCGGTGAAAGCGGTGGCGCCGGAAGTGGCGAAGCCGGGCTGGATCAATCTGGAGATGTGAGGCGTGTCAGGTGGGCTGCCCTCACCCTAGCCCTCTCCCAGAGGGAGAGGGAACTGAGCGAGTTGATCATTCGAGTTACACCGACCTGAAATATCAAGTCGAACTCAGGTTTTGGCCATCCCCCAATCGGCTCCCTTTACCCCCTCTCCCCCTTGGGGGCGGTCCGACGTTTCGGGAGAGTTGGGGTGAGGGGGTAAGCTCTTGATCTTAACCGCGCTCGCGCGGAATCAAACTCTGCAACTGCTGCGCCAGAAAGTTCGCATCAAAGGCAAATGTATCCGGATCCTTCAGGCCATTGGTCTTGCGCCACTGCCACTCGCCATTTGGCAGGCCGACCAGTGAAATGCTGCCATAACGCGCCGCCGTCAGCCCCATCACCGCAAGCGAGATCTGCCCTGCACTGCCCATCACATCCGGCACGAACTCCACCGGTTTGCCGGCAATCACAATGCTCAGCTTTTCTGTTTTGAAGGTCGAAGTTTCCACCGGCGTACTCGGCCCGAACGCAACATACGCCTCGCGGCTCACCTCCAGCAGATTCGGTGCCTGCACCGGTTCCAGCCATTGCTGAATCTCCCCGAACAGCGCGGTAATCCGTGTGGCCCATGCCGCGGATTGCGTTTCGAACAGTTGCTTCTTGTGCGCTTCACTTTCGGCATAGTGACGAAGCATCTCGCCCAGTTGCTGTACGTCGTTCATTGCGGTGTTCCTCGTAAAGGACCTGCGAAGCGTAATAGTGGCAGATCCCGGTCACGGCGTACGTTTAAGCTGCGAATCGCGCTGAAGCAGCACACCTGAGTGAAAGATCGACGGTACAGTCAGTGGCCGCTGGCATCGCACCGCGAACAGAAGGAAACTGCGGGCAGAGCTGAACGTTCGACACCGACATTTGCCAGAGGAAATCCAATGCGCACCATCGGCCTTATCGGCGGCATGAGCTGGGAGTCCAGCGCCGAATATTATCGCCTGATCAACCAACAGGTCCGGGATCGTCTCGGCCCGCTGCGCTCAGCGCAGATGCTCATGTACAACGTCGACTTCGGCCCGGTCGAACAGGCTCAGCACGCCGGGCGTTGGGATGATGCGGCGGCGATTCTGGTGAAGGCCGCGCGCAGCCTTGAAGCCGGCGGTGCGGAGTGTGTGGTGCTGTGTACCAACACCATGCACAAGGTGGCGGAGCAGATTCAGGCGGCGATCAGTATCCCATTCCTGCACATTGCCGAACCGGCTGCACACGCCGCGCTGGCCATTGACGCGCGCACCGTAGGCCTGCTTGGCACGGCGTTCACCATGGAGCAGGATTTCCTCAAGCAACGCCTGATCGCTCAGGGTTTGACGGTACTGGTGCCGGACGAAGCCGAGCGCAAAGAGGTGCACCGGATCATCTACGACGAACTCTGTGTCGGTGTGATCAGTGAACCGTCGCGGCAAATCTATCAGCGGGTGATCGAATCGCTGACCGCGCGTGGCGCCCAGGCAATCATCCTCGGCTGCACCGAAATCGGCATGCTGATCAAACCTGAACACAGCGCCCTGCCCCTGCTCGACACCACCGAGCTGCATGCGCAGTCGGCGGTGGCGTTCGCGCTCGGCGACTGACTCAGGTTTTCGCACGAGTGCGCAGGCGGGCCATGCTCAGGGTGTCGACCCAGTGCCCGTCGCGCACGGCGTAGTCGCGGAACAGGCCTTCGGTTTCGAAGCCGAATTTCTGATAGAGACCGATCGCCGCTTCGTTATCGGCATAGACCGTGAGTTCGACACGGTGCAGATTCATCCAGTTGTCGGCGACGTCGAGGGCGGCGGCCAGCAACGTCGAACCGACACCCTTGCCCTGCCACGCCACCGCGACCGCCATGCCGAAACTGCCGGCGTGCGCCCGGCGCATCCGCGAGTGGGCTTCGAGGCCGAGATTGCCGATCACCACGCCCTGATGCAGCGCCACCAGTTTCACCGCGCGTTCATTGTCTGCCAGCAGGCGTTGCCGCCAGACCTCGGTGGACTGGAACGGCATCTGCAACACCTGCCGTGCCACGGCCGGATCGTTGTAGAGCGCGGTGATGCCCTCGATGTGCGATTCGTTGAAGCGTTCGAGGTGAATGGCGGGATTGTGCTCAGGCATGGCTGATCCTTCCTGGATCGATGTGTGACCGTCCACTCTAAACCGCCCACCTCAACACATACAAACGGTAGGAGCTGCCGCAGGCTGCGATCTTTTGATCTTGATCTTGATCTTGATTTTTAATTTTAGAAAAAACAGATCAAAAGATCGCAGCCTGCGGTAGCTCCTACAGGGGTGGTTATTCGAACCATTCGTGGCGTTCGTTGAAGGTGTGGTGGATGAGGTCCAGCAGGGTTTGCACTTCGGTGATCTCTTGCGATTCGGCATTCACCGCCAGCCAGGCCTGCAATTGCATCGGTTCAGCGAACAGCCCCGGCAGCGCGATCAGGCCCCGATCGAAGCGGCTCATGTAGGCCGGCAACAACCCGATGCAGGCGCTGCAGCGGATCATCTCCAGCATCAATTCGTAGGACTGCATCTGCACCACCCCGGCCAGACGCTGTTCGACCAGTTCATTCCACGGCCGGAAGCTGTCGATCTGCCGATCATGTTGCCATTGCACGAGCATGAAGTCAGCGAGGTCGTCGGGGGTGTCCGGGCGTGCGGTGACGCGGGAGTAGCGCTTGGCAATGTGAGGCAGGTAATCAAGCTTCGCCAGGCGTTGCGGTTTGCCAATGGCGAACGTCGGCCCGGGGTAAGGCGTATCGCCGTGGGCCAGCCACAGGACGATGTCGGCACTCACTGCACGCAGCGACAGTTCGCTGTCCAGCGCGATGATTTCCAGGCGCACGCTGGCGTTGCGGCGCAGCAGTGCGATGAGGTCGCGGCCGAGGATGTCGTGCAGGATCGACTCGGCGACGGCGAGGCGAATCAAGGGTTGTTCGATCACCGGCAGTTTGCGTTCGTTGGCCAGCGCGACGAGTTTGGCCTGCAGTTGTTGGCCTTCACGGGTAAGGCTCAAGGCGCTGCCTTGAAAGCTGAACAGTGAATGCTCGAGTTCCTGCTCAAGTTGCGCCAGCTGTTTGCGCAGCAGGGTCGAACGCACATTGAGGCTACGCGCCGCCTGCATGAAACAGCCACAGCGGGCGCTGACCAGAAAATACTGCGCAATATCGCCATCGATCGCGGCAGCCTGTATCAGCCAGGAATCGCCCTTGTCCTGCGCCCAGCGATACTCGGCGCTGCCCTGTCGTCCTGCGGGTTCGGTGAATGACATCGATGACTCCCTGTCGATCTTTGTATTTGTCGTTACGCAGCTCCCCTGTAGGAGTGAGCCTGCTCGCGATAGCGGTGGGTCAGGTAAGTCAATGTCAATTGACAGGCCGCTATCGCGAGCAGGCTCACTCCTACAGGGGGCAATGTGTGTCAGTTGCCGAGGACTTTGTTCAGTTCAGCACCATCAATGCTCAGCGTCGCGGTGTTGAGCATGCCGTCCAGGTAGGCCTGGGCGATTTGCTCCTGACGTTGCGCACGCAAGGCCTGGGTCAGTTGATCGCGCAGTTCATCGAGGGTCGCAGTGCGCGCCGGTTGTTGCTCGGTGAGTTTGATCACGTGGAAACCGGCAGCACTTTGCAGCGGATCGGAAACCGCACCGACCTTGAGTCGTGCCACGGCGCCACGCACTTCCGGCACCAATTGCTGCAAAGGTTGCAGCCCACTATCACCGCCGCGCTCAGCAGTGACGCGATCCTGCGAATATTGAGTCGCCAGTGCAGCAAATTCCACCGGCGTCGCCTGAGCTTTTTTGCTCAATTCGGCAGCCTGTTTGCGCACCGCTTCAACAGCCTGAGGATCACTCACGCCGAGGAAAATCTGACTGACCCGATACAGCGCCGGGGTCTGCCAGTTCGCTTTGCCGGCGTCATACGCCTGCTGCAACTCGGCGGCACTCGGATACTCCGCCGGCACCTCGCTGACCGAACGCAAATAATCGCGAAAGACGATCTGCTCGCTCGCGGCACGCGTTTGCCGCGCCACGTCCGGGCGCTGCGCCCAGCCTTGCGCATCGGCCTGCTCCAGCACCGCTTTCTCGGCCAGACGGGTACGGATCCAGCGCTCCAGCGCTTGGCGATTACCGCGCAATTGTTCGCGGGTCTCGGCTGGAACCGATGCGAGCAACGCCTGCAACTCCTCCGGCGTCACCTGCTGATTGCCCAACCGTGCCAGCGCCGGCCCGCCGGCAATCGCCGCCAGCGGCGACGATTGCTGGGCGGCGACCGGGTCATTGCCCGGTCGCACCACCAGCGCCACGGCCACCACCAACAGCGCCACCGCAGCGGCGCTGATCACCATGGCAGGCTTTTTCACAGCGCGACTTCCTCTTCTTCGGCCACCGCGACTTTCGCGGTTTGCGCTGCACCGGCCTGGGTGAAATCACGCAGATAAACGATGAATTCCTGCAACAGGCGATCCCACAATTCCAGATTGCCGCGCAGGTGATCGTTGCTCACACCGGCGGCCACCACCACGTCCATTTCCATCACCAGAAACTCGCCCTGCAACGACAACCGCGCGAAACGCCGCGTGGCGTTCCACTGCTCGGCCACACCCTGCGGCAACTCACCCTGCACGCGCAGCGCACAGCTGAAGGTGAAGTCGACGTAGCTGCCCTGCTCCACCGCCGCATTGCCGAAACGCACGGCGTAACCAATGCCCTGGCTGGCGCTGAGCAGCTGGACGATGCCGTTCTGCTCGGTTTCGTTAACGCGATAACCGGCGGCTTGCAGGACTTCGGTCAGGGATTTTGGCGATACGTGGGAGATCAATTGAGTCATCGTTTCTTCCTTGTTTATCCGTCTTTTAAATCAGTGCGAGAGCGCGGCTTGCGGCGCGTCGAATTGAGTCTTGTAAAGGTCATCGCCGAACCCCTGGGCCAGTTCATCGAACTTGACCCGGGCGCTGCCCGCGAAGGGCTGGCGGATCTTCATCACCTCGGCCACATCGATGTTTTCGTAGGCGGTGAGGATCTGTTTGGCGACGCCGTACATCTGCTGATTCTTGACTGAACATTGCTGCACTTGTGTGTCACGTTCAGTCAATTGCGCTTGAAGCTTAGACCGTTCTGCTTCTTTGGCACGGGCCATCACCAGCAAGTCGTCATAGGCTTTCTTGAACTTGCCGGTCTGCTCGGCGCTGGCCGCCACTTGCGCCTGAGCCTGGCTGTGCAGGCTCTGTTGCTGCCCGGAAAGCTGCTCGGCGAGGCCTTTGGCCTTGGCCAGTTCAGCGCTCAATTGCTTGATTTGCGCCTGCGCCGCCTTGACCTCGTTCTGCGCCGCCAGTTGTGCAGCGCTGGCCTGGGCCTGCTGGCTTTGCAGTGCCTGCAACTGCTGGGCGGTGCTGCGCAACTGGGTGCGCAAGCGCTCTTCCATGCCTTCGGCATTCGCCCCGGTGGCGATCAACAATCCAAGCCCAAGCGATAACAAACGCGTTTTCATAACCCTCTCCCGGCGCCTTAGAAGCGCGTGTTGAGCTCAAGCTGCAAGACGTCGATGTCGAACGGCGCGCCGTACACCGCTTCGGTACTCATCCAGCGACCCGTCGCATAAACGTTCTTCGCCAGACCGTAGTTGCCGCCGATGAAATAGCCCTTGGCGTTGGTGCCGCCGAGGTGGAACGAGGAGTCGTTGAAGCCGTCCGGCAAGGCATCCGGCTGGATGTATTTGTAGCCGGCGAACAGGTTCCAGTCGCCCTGCTTCTTCAGCTCCAGCGCGCTGCCGAGGGTGAACTGCACCATCCATGCATTGGCACCGCTTTCGATGTTGCCGTTGCTGTCGAGGTTGTTGACGATCTGCCCGGCAGAACGCTTGCGCATCTCGCCTTCGTCGTAGCTGAGGTTGTGGATGTAGTTGCCCTGGCTGCGCAACTTGAAATCTTCCGGCAAGTCGGCGTCCCACACCACGTTCAGATCCAGCAGGTTGAACTCGGAGGCCAGGCCAACGAATTGCGGCTGTGGCGTGGTGCTCGGGTTGAGCGGGTTCGGGGTGATGTCGCGCAGCAGGAACACGCTGTTGCCCTTCTGCATGAACGCCGCGCGGGTGCCGTCGCTGTCGCAACCCGGTGCGCCGGCCCACGGTTCGCAAGGGCTGGAACGTTCGCCCTGGATGTCGTCGAAACGGTAGTAAGCCAGTGCGCCCTTCAAGCGGTTGTTGCTGTTGATCGCCCACTTGGCGCCGACCTGTGCGCCGTACAACCACTTGTTGTCGCTCTCTTCCTTGTCGAAGCCGTTGCTGCTGGTGGTGTCGTTGGTGTAATCCACCGGGAACGCGCCGACAGTACCGAACACACCCCAATCGCGGTTGAGCTTGTGGTCGAAGATCGCCGCCACGCCGTCGAAATTCAAGTCGTTGGAATAGAGCATGTCGGTGGACATGAACGGGTTGGCGAAGCGCCCGCCAGTCAGGGTCAGTTCATCCGTCGGCTTCCAGTTCAGGTAACCCTGATCGAGCCAGATGTCCTTCTTGGCGAAACCGCCGCCGAGGCTTTGCGTGGTCGACACCGGGTTGTTGTCCGAGCCGGTGCCGATGCGAATACCGGCGGTCCATTCCGGCGAGATCACCGCTTTCATGCCCAGCCGTGCGCGGATACGGAACTGATTGGTGCGGTCTTCGCGGGTGTTGAGCAGCGGCGGCAGACTGGTGCTGCTGTTCGGATTGACGTCGTACGGGCCGTTGTTGTTGAGCTTGGCGAAGTCGACGATTTCGTTGCTGTTGGTATCCGAGTAGTAGCGCGATTCATCACGCAGACGAATGTCGCCATCAAAACTGATGCGCGAAGCCCAGTCCGGGAAGGTGTTGGGCGCGGCCCAGTTTTCCTGTTTGGCGGTGGCCATGACTTCGGCTTTGACCTGATCGCGGATCTGGTCGCGCACCGCTGCCGGCACGTATTGCACTCGCACATCACCCGGCGCCGCCACTGGCCCGGCCGCAACAGCGGTGGACGCCGCAGCCTGCTTGGCTTGGGCGGCTTCATTTTGTGCCTGGGCAATCAATGCGTCGGCCTTGTCCTGTTTCAAAATGCCCTGCTCGACCAGCAAGCGGATCAGATTGATCGTGGCGTTCTCCGAAGGCGCGGGCGCAGGCGCTGCCACGGCCTGACCGACCAGGGTCGCAACGACCATGCCGACCGCCAGGGACAATCGATTCACGTTGGAAATCATCTGCACACAACTCCTTTTGGCAAAGCTTGAAGGCTTGGCAATAAATATTCGGTTAACCCGGACGCCGCCCTTGCAGGGACAGGCGCACAGGCAAAGTGATAGAGGCCGGAGGCCGTTCGCTGAGGGCCGGCGCACCGCGCAGCGCGGCCAACACTTGCGTATCGATGTCGGGGTTGCCGCTGGACTTGATCAGCTCGACCCGGGTGATTTCGCCGACGCTGCTCAGCCAGACATCGGCCTGCAACGAGAACGCGAGGTTGCGCAGCTCAGGGTTCTCACGCAGCAAGCGCTGGAAGGTGAACGCCAGAAACTGGCTGTACGTCCCCGTGCCCAAACGTCCGCCGCCAGTGCCAGCCATACCGCCGCCCTTACCCGCGCCGATGTTGAAAGCGTCGCTGCCAGACTGTGCGTCACCGTCCATTTGCATCGGGTTGGCCAGATCGTCCGCCGGTGATGGCGGTGCTTCTTCCTCGGGCTTGACCTCTTGCGGCTCCGGCGTTGGCTCCGGCTCGACGACTTTTTCTTCCACCGGGGTCTCAGGTTCCGGCGGTTTCTCCGGCGGCGGAGGTGGCGGTGGCGGCAACGGAATGATCGTCGGCACCTTCGGCGCTTCGCGGCGGATGCCGCTCATGTCGTTGGCCCACTGCCACAGAAACCACGCGGCGAGCGCGCCGATCAGTAATCCGGCGCCCCACTTGGCATAACGCAGCGCGGGCTTTTTCACCGGCAACGGCTCGATCGGGAGTTGTGCGGTCATGACTCAGCCCTGACTCGGTTTGCCGGTGACGAGACCGACCTGGGACAGTTCGAGCCGGCGCAACAGATCCAGCACTTCGATGACTTTCTGGTATTGCACCGTCGCGTCGCCGCGCACGATCACCGGGAAGTCCGGACTCTGCGCCTTCTCGATGCGCAGGCGTTCTTCCAGCTCGGCCAGGGTCACCGGATAAGCGTCGAGGAACACCTGGCCGCCATCGTTGACCGAGATCGCCTTGGTCTTGGCTTCCGACAGCGATACGGCGGCGCTGGCCTTGGGCAGGTTGATCTGGATCCCGGAGACCTGCGCGGTCGCGGTGAGGATGAACATCACCAGCACCACCATCAGCACGTCGACCAGCGGGGTGATGTTGATGCTGTCCACCGCTGCATCTTCGTCATCGTCGTGGGAGGCATTTACAGACGCCATGTCAATGCTCCTCAGGCCGGTACGGAGTGGTTGGCGTGATGGCCGCGATGCGACGCCTCACTGAACTGGCTCTCGCCGTGCATCTCCGCCAGACGGGTGATGAACTCGTCGACGAACACGCGCATGTCGGCGCTGACTTCCTTGTTGCGGGTGATCAGGCGGTTGTAGCCAAACAGCGCCGGGATCGCGACGAACAGACCCATCGCGGTAGCGAGCAAAGCGGCGGCCATACCGGGTGCGATGGCATTGATGTTGACGTCGCCGGCCATTGCGGTGCCGAGGAACACCACCATGATCCCCAACACGGTGCCGAGCAGGCCGATGTATGGGCCGCCGGCGATGGCGTTGGACAGGGTCGAGAGCTTCGAGCTGAGCTGCTGGTTTTCGCGGGTGCGCACGCCGTCCATCGAGCAGCGGATCGCTTCGATAGTCGCTGCGGAAACCGACGAGGTATCGGCGCCCTGCTCACGCCGGGTGCGGATCTCTTTGACCGCCACCAGATACAGACGCCACAGCGACGAATGCTGCAGGCGCTGGGCGAGTTGCGCGTCGTCGGCGAACATCTCCAGACGCGTGCCGACCTTGGCGAACTGCACGCGGAAGTCTTCGTTGGCGGCAGACACGCGGCTGAGGGTGCGGTTCTTGCGCAGCATGATGATCCACGACTGAAACATCATCAGCACCAGCACGGCGATGATCACCCAGGCGTCGATGGGTACGGCGTTGAGCAGGAAGCCGAGGCTGCCGAAACCGAACCCGGACTGTTCTTCATCGACACCGTAAGCCACCAGCTTCGACTCGGCGCCCTGCGAGGTCGCGTCGGCCAGCAACAGCGGCGCCGGACGGGCGACTTTCGACAGGCGCAGTTCATCGATGGCGCCTACGAACGGCTGGAATGGACCTTCGTGCAGGTCGGCGCCGATAGCCATCACCGAGTTGAAAGCCGGCATCGCCTGAGCGAGAGTCGCGCCTTCACGGCCATTGATGTAAAGGGTGACTTTCGCGCCTTCAGCGGTCAGTGCGACGTGTTGCCATTGGCCCGGATTCAGCGCTTGCGTGGCGACGGCGCGTTGACCATCGATCTCCACAAACGGCACGCCTTGGTTGGCACCGATCAGCAGGCTGTTGGCGCCTTCACGACGGGTGAGAATCAGTTGCTCGCCATTGGCCTGGTCCAGACGCAACCAGGCACTGAAGGTGAACGCACTGCCGGCGTTGTGCTGCAACGAAGGACTGGCTGGCAGCAACAACGGCTGGCCGCTGAACTGCAACGCACGCCCTACTACACCGTCAATCGCCGCGCCGGTCGCACTTTGCGCGGTGTTGCCGTAGGCGGTGGTGTCTTTGGCCGGGGTGCCGGTGGCGCCCTCGAAGTGATACAGCACGGTGTAATTCGGGTCGAAGGTCAGTTGGCCGTTGCCGGTCGCCGGGGCCTTTTGATTGCCGTAATACATCCAGATGTCCTGGCGCTGACCGCCCTCGACATTCGGCACATCGACCCAGATCAGCGCCATGCCCATCAGCGCGTCAAAGCTTTCGATCTGATGATTGAGCACGGTCTTGTCATCGGCGGCGACAAAGCGCAGATCCGAACCATCCTCCTTCACCCCGTCAAAGGTGAAGTTGCCGGTGTGCAGGCGCACCAGCAGCGCGGTGCGGCCGAGGGCCTGATTGATCGCCGCGCCTTGTGGCGTGGTGTCGACGGCAATCTGTTTGCGGTAGTGCCAGTCGTCCTGCCACCAGGCCTGAGCCGTGGCCGGGAGCACGAAGCCCAGGCAGATCAACAACGAAAGGAAGAGGCGCTGCATGAACGTGCTCCTTGTCAGAAAGTGGCTTGAAGGTTGAAGTGCAGGCGCGATTCCTGTTTCGAGGTGTTCGGCCCTTCGAGTAGCGGGTAGCCCCAGTCGAGGCTGCCGGACAGCCATTTGCTCAGGCTGGCGCGGGTGCCGAGGCCGACGCTGGCCAAGGCATAACTGGCGTCCTGATCCGGCAGTTCGTCGCGCAGATACAACTGCGCGCCCTCGGCAAAGGCGTAGAAGCGCCAGTCCTGCATCCACGTGCCGGCGTACTTGGCCAGCGATGGCGTGCGTACTTCCTGGCTGAGCAACACGCCGTCATCACCGGTGCGTTCGGCAGCCAGGTAGCCGCGCACCGAGGTGGCGCCGCCGGCAGAGAATTGTTCGTTGGAAACCAGTGGCCCCGACGCCAACTGGAACGCGGCTTTGCTTGCGCTCTGCCAGTCGCTGTCGAAGGTCCAGGTGTAATTGCTGTCGCCCTTGACCACGGCAAAACTCGGCTTGGCGCGGTAGCGTTTGTAGTCGAAGTCTTCGTCGGAACTGCCGTAGCCGAAGATGCTGCGGGTGGCGGCGACCAGGCTCAGGCCGAGGCCGAGCTGGCTCTTTTCGGTGTAGCGATAGCCGTTGTAGGCGAAGGTGAACGGTGCGTATTGCAGCGGGACTTTGTCGCTCTCGCCGGACAGGGTCAGGCGTTCGTCGAAGTCCTTGAAGTCGATGCCGGCCGACAGCGAGTTCGACCAGTTGCCGCTGGAGGGCAACGTATAAATCGCCGAGAGGCCATAGGAGTGGCCCTTGCCGAGCACGTTGCTGCCGCCGATGGTGGCGACGTTGCTGTCGGACTGGTAACCGGAGAACTGCACACTCCAGCGATCGGTCAGCGGCGCGGTGTAGGAACCCGACCAGACCTTGGCGTTGTCGGTGTCCTGCGGCGCGGTGAAGAACGTCAGGTTGACGCTGTGGCCGAGCTGCCAAAGGTTGTTGTAGCCGAGGCTGGTGACGGTGCGCAGTTTTTCCGTGTCGGCGCTGTAATCGTTATTGAGGCCGACGCTGGCGGTCCACGGGTTCTGGTCTTCGACCTGCAAATCCACGTCCATGGTGCCGGGGCGCTGACCTTCGCGCACTAGCGGCATCACCTGACGGCCCGGGGTTTTATTGAGCTGCGCCAGTTCTCCCTGAACCTTGGCAAAGTCCGGCACCTCGCCTTCTTTCAGCGCCGGGACGTCGTCGCGAATGTCCAGCGGCGAATAGTGCTTGGCACCCACCACTCGCACCCGGCCGACCTTGGTTTCGCTGACTTGCAGGTAGACGATGCCGTCGGCAACCGCTTGCTCGGGCAACTCGACGAACACTGATTGATAGCCGCGCTCTTGATAAACTTTTTGCAACGCGTCGCGCGCCCCTTCGATATCCGTGAGGGCTTTCTGCGGGCCGAGGAACGGGTACACCGCTTCTTCAATGGCACGCGCATCGAGCACGGTGTTGCCGCGCACGAAGTATTCGTTGACATCGACCAGACGCTGAGCTGCCGCTTGCTCGGCGCCCTCTTCGGCCAACGCCGGCTGCGCGCCCGCCGTCACCAGCAGCCAGCCCCACAGCGCCAGCCGTGACTTGAAAATCGGTTCCACACTACCCCCTGAATTCGCGATGACCTGTTGGCGTTTCGAACGCCGCGTGTATGGCGTCAATTGCTGGCTGTCGAGGCACAGGCGTGCTTGCCCAGCCACGTGTGCAAGAGCGCGAAGTTCAGCGAGAACTCGGGCATTTGCAGCAACGCGCCGCAAAACACTTCGCCGATGATTTTTTGAATGAGCAGCACCGCACGCGGGTTGTTGAGCAGCGTGGCGATGTCGCGACTGAGGACGTTGAAGCTCCAGACTTTCTGGTTCAGACCGAGGCCGACGAACCAGCGGAACAGCAGGTTGTAGTTGAGCTGTTCGTAAAGCTGCTGTTCGCTTGGCACCGAATACAGCAGTTGCAGGAGCAGGATGTGCATGACCGTTTGCGCGGGAATGAGCATGCCGGGCTCGGCATTGAGGTCATGCATGAGGCCTTTGTGCGCGTCGAGCAAATCATCGATCTGAGGGCGCAGCAGCACCAGCGAATGGCCTGGCGGAATGTAGCTGGAAACCTCTTTCAAGGCGCCCTGCCAATCATCCTGCGAGACGATCCAGACCCACGGCGCGCCGTAGCGATACACCGAAACCGGCTTCTTGCGCGCGGCTTCGACGATCTTCGACAGGCGTTGATCGAGTTCCTGCATGCCCACTTTCGAGTAGCGTTCCATAGTCCCCATTGCCTCACTCCCGGCGTCCCGCCTCGGCTTGTGAAAAGCGCCCCGTTGGGCCCCTCAAGCGCGTTACATAGGCATGACCGGACTGGCGATGTGCTACCGAACTTTTGTCATAAAAGCTTCATTACGGAGGGTAGGGTTGGTGCATAGCGACAGGTGTACACAAATCAAATGTAGGAGTGAGCCTGCTCGCGATAGCGTCCTGTCAGTTGATATTTATTTTGCTGACACACCGCTATCGCGAGCAGGCTCACTCCTACAGGGGATTTGTGGGGATTTTGGGTCAGGTGTAGACGGGCCAGGTGTCGACGATTTTGCCGCCGCGCACCGCCAGCAGGTCGCCGAATTGCAACAACACCGCTTCGGTCTGGGTAGGGCGCAGGAACACTTGATCCTCAACGGTCAGGCCCACGGCATTCGAGCCGTTGACCATCTCCTGATTGGAGCTGCGGCCATACACGCTATTGCTCTGCAAACCGGACGGCGATTCGAACTCGGCCATCCAGTTGCCGCCATAGATGAAAAAGGTCTGGCGCTGGTTGGTGTCCCACCACGAAAACAGCCTGGACTTGTCGTCCAGCGCCGGGATGTTCACCGCACCGGTGCTTTTCAGCACTGGCGTGGCGATGTAAACCGCCGGTTCGTGCTCGACCAGCGACGGCAAATCATAGTGCGTCGGCTTGAGCATCGCCGTGCCCACCGACACCTCGGTGCTGAGCTTTTCATTTTCATGAATGCGGTAACTCGGGCTGCCGGCGGTGTTCAGGCACAAGCCGTCGTGCCACAACCCCGGAAACTGCTGCCGGGTGAAATCCACGCAGCGCTGATAAATCAGCATGACCTTGGCGAACAGCTCTTCAGGCGAACCGAGAATCCCCGGCACGCCCATGCCCACGAACGGGTCGTAGCCCATGAACCCGGCAAACTCCAGATGCTGCGCATTGGCGCTGATCAGCGTGAGCATCTGCCCCAGCACATTCAAATCACTGACGCCGCCGCGATGCAGGCCGACATCCAGTTCGATGTTGATGCGCATCCGCGTACCCAGGCCCTGCGCGAGTTGCAGGTATTGCTGCAAACGTTCGGGGCCGTCGAGCAACCATTGCAGTTGCTTCGCGGGATCGAACGGGCCTTTGTGGGATTGATAAAACAGCTCTGCCGAACGCACCGGCAACGGCTTGCCGAGCAGAATGTCAGACTGGGGGAACGTGACAGCATCGTGATTGAGAAACGGCTGATGGAACGACATCAATTTTTGCGTCCCGGCACGTTGGGCGATGTAGCTCAACAGTCCCGGTGACGGCAGCGACTTCTCCACCAGGCGCAGTTGCTTGCCGCCGCGCTTGACCGACTGCATCACCACATCGATGTTGTGATCGAGACGATTCAGATCGATCAACAGTACCGGGCGCATCGGGCCTTTGTCCTTCAGCTCCTTGTTCAAAGCACGGAAATACTCGGTATACGGCCCGCCACGATCACCCGGCCGCAGCCACGCCCCGGCACCCACCAGCAACACGCCTGCACCGAATGTACCGAGGAGGAAATTACGTCGATTGACCGCCATCAGCTCACCCCCAGAATCGACGACAGATGCGCGTTGAGAAAGCGCCCGCTCGGATCAAGCGCCTGGCGCACCTCGACAAACTCGCGCCAGCGCGGGTACAGCGGCTGCAGACTCTTCGCGTTGAGCGTGTGCAACTTGCCCCAGTGCGGCCGGCCGTTGTACTTCCAGAAGATCGGCTCGACGGCGGCAAAGAAGTTGTGATGGTCCATCTGGTAATGCTGGTGCACCGAGATCGAACAGCTGTCGCGCCCCTCGAACATGCTCAATGGAATGTCATCGGCTTTGACGTAGCGGTACTCGATGGGAAACCAGGTGCGCAGGTCCTTGTCCTGAATCAGCTTGAGAATCTCGCGCAGGCAGGCCGGGCCGTGTTCGGCCGGCACTGAATATTCCATCTCGTTGAAGCGCACGGTGCGCACGTTGGCGTAGATGTCGAACGAGTCGCCGACGCGGTCATCGAAATTCGCCAGATGGCGCAGGCTGTTGAGCATCGTGCGGCGCAGCTCGGGGAAGTCGCTGCCGTACTTGTCGATCTTTTCGATGAGGGTGACGAACTCGTTGCCGCCCTCCTCTTCGGGCGGGATCGGCGGCGTGGCCGGGTCGTCGGTTTCGTTGAGGGCGATGGACAAGGCGTAGTCGGAATGGGTGACGACGAGCATTTCCCAGTGCTGGTTTTCAGCGGTGTTCTTGTCGACGTCTTCGAGCAATTCTTCAGTCTTGGCGATCCATTGACGCTCGCGCAGGCGATAGGCCGGGCGATTTTGCAGGCGGATTTTCGTCGCCACGCCAAGGGCGCCGAGGGATACGCGAGCAGCGCTGAACACGTCCGCATGGCGCTGACTGTCGCAGTCGAGCACCTCGCCACTGGCGGTCACCAGTTGCATGCCGCAGACGTGCGCCGAGTAGGACTGGAAGGTTTTACCGGTGCCGTGAGTGGACGTCGAGATCGCCCCGGCGAGGGTCTGGTAATCGATGTCGGCCATGTTTTGCAGGGCCTGGCCGATGTCTTTCAACGGCGTGCCCATGCGTGACATCGGTGTGCCGGCGGCGAATTCGGCTTGCAGGGTTTTCGCGTCGTGGTCGAGCAGACCGTTGAAGTAGCTCAGCGACAACAGCGTGCCGTCGGTAGGCACCAGTGCGCTGAAGGAATGCGCCGAACCGACTGGGCGGATGTTGCCTTGTGCCTGCTTTATCACAGTTGTCAGTTCATCGAGATTCTTCGGTGCCAGCCGCGCTGCTGGCAGGCAACTCTGTGCGCCCGACCAGTTGCGCCATGGGATCAGCCGTGGCGCGCGCATCAATTGGCCCAATGCCGGATTGCTCGCCAACGCGCTGAATGCGCCGACGATGCTTGCCCGTTGCAACAACTGACGCCGTGTCAGATCCATGGTCATGCCAGGCACCTTATTGAGGGAGAGGCTGGTCGGCCATGAAGCCGATCAATTGCAGGAACTGCTCTTGCGAGCACTCGACGCATTGGCCCATCGGCGGCATGCCGTTATAGCCGTTGATGGCATGGTCGAGCAGTGTGTCGCTGCCCTGCTGGATGCGCGGCTCCCAGGCTTTGCGGTCACCGGTGAGCGGCGCGTTGGCGGCCGGGTTGGCGTGGCAGAGCTGGCAGCTGTTGGCGTAGATCTGCGCCAGGGCCGGGTCTTTGGGCATGGCGTTGCTGTTGGCGCTGGCCGGGGGTTTGGGGTCTTCGCCGCAGCCGAACAGCGCCGTGGACAGTGCCAGCAGTAAAGTGAGTGGGAGTACCCGCATAACGATCCTCAAGGGTGGCATCGCTTATTGTTGTGAGCACACCATAAAACAGCGGCTTCAGCGGGTTGAGGGCATTGCGGGACAACGAGGGGGGCAAACGGGGCCAGCCCTCTCTCCGATGATCGTTCCCACGCTCTGCGTGGGAACGCCTCAAGGGACGCTCCGCGTTCCAATGGGACGCAGAGCGTCCCGGGCTACATTCCCACGCGGAGCGTGGGAACGATCAACGCTCTGCGTGGGAGCGATCAAGATCGCAGCCTGCGGCAGCTCCTACACAGGGGTTCGGTGTATAGGCCCGCTCTGCTTTGCGCCTTTGCGTGACATTCGGGTGACATTTGCGGGTTTAAATTTCGGCGTATTCAGGCGTATAACCTGTAGAGACTTTTTGATCTGCATGCGGACATCAACACGGGGTAGCGACATGACCACAGCAAACATCCTTGGCAATCTGTTCCCTTCTGTCAGCGACATCCCGGAAAAATACCGCCTCGACGCTCAGGTCGAGCAACGCGAATATCTGGTCGACGGCCAGTTGCGCCGCTGGGACGGCCCGCTCGCTACCGTGCGCAGTCCGGTGTATCTCACGGGCGCCAACGGCGACGAACAAGTGATTCTCGGCAGCACGCCGCTGCTCGATGCCGACACTGCCCTCACTGCCCTCGACGCCGCCGTGCGCGCCTACGACCGGGGCCAGGGCCTGTGGCCGACCATGCGCGTGGCCGAACGCATCCAGCACGTCGAAGCCTTCCTCGGGCGCATGCGCCAGCAGCGCGATGCCGTGGTCAAGCTGTTGATGTGGGAAATCGGCAAGAACCTCAAGGACTCGGAAAAAGAGTTCGACCGCACCTGCGATTACATCGTCGACACCATCAATGCGCTCAAGGAACTCGACCGTCGCTCCAGCCGTTTCGAGCTGGAACAGGACACCCTCGGGCAGATCCGTCGCGTGCCTTTGGGTGTGGCGCTGTGCATGGGCCCTTACAACTATCCGCTGAACGAGACTTTCACCACGCTGATCCCGGCGCTGATCATGGGCAACACCGTGGTGTTCAAACCGGCCAAGCTCGGCGTGCTGCTGATTCGTCCGTTGCTGGAAGCGTTCCGCGACAGCTTCCCCACCGGTGTGATCAACGTGATCTACGGTAGCGGCCGCGAAACCGTCAGCGCGCTGATGGCCAGCGGCAAGATCGATATCTTCGCCTTCATCGGCACCAACAAAGCTGCCAGCGACCTGAAGAAGCTGCACCCGAAACCGCACCGTTTGCGCGCCGCGCTCGGTCTGGACGCGAAAAACCCCGGCATCGTCCTGCCGGAAGTCGACCTCGACAACGCCGTCAGCGAGGCCGTGACCGGTTCGCTGTCGTTCAACGGTCAGCGCTGCACCGCACTGAAAATTCTCTTCGTGCATGAAGACGTCGTCGACAGCTTCATCGAGAAATTCAACGCTCGACTGGCCACACTGAAACCGGGCATGCCGTGGGACAGCGGCGTTTCGCTGACGCCGTTGCCCGAGTCGGGCAAGGTCGATTACCTGCATGGTCTGGTAGCAGACGCGCAAAGCAAAGGCGCACAAGTGGTCAATCCGAATGGCGGCGAATCCCGCGAATCGTTCTTCTATCCGGCAGTGCTGTACCCGGTGAACCCGCAGATGCGCGTCTATCAGGAAGAGCAGTTCGGCCCGGTGGTGCCGATCGTGCCGTACCGTCATCTGGATACGGTGATCGACTACGTGCTGGAGTCGGACTTCGGCCAGCAGTTGAGCATTTTCGGCACCAATCCGGTGGCGGTCGGCCGTCTGGTCGACACCTTTGCCAACCAGGTCGGGCGGATCAATCTCAACGCGCAGTGCCAGCGCGGGCCGGACACTTACCCGTTCAACGGCCGCAAAAATTCCGCCGAAGGGACGCTGTCGGTGCACGATGCGCTGCGGGTGTTTTCGATCCGTACGCTGGTGGCGACCAAGTTCCAGGACAGCAACAAGGAGCTGATCAGCGAGATCATTCGCGGCCGCGATTCGAGCTTCCTGACCACCGATTACATTTTCTGACCTGTGCGCAGAGCGCTTGGCGATAAACGCAGGAGAAGTCATCAGCTTCGGGTCTAAGGCCACGACCCTCCCGGCCATTCAGTGTCTACACTGTTCCCAGCGCTGCGCTGGATGCCGGGAGGTGAATCATGCTTGATTACTTCGCGTTGGGACTGTTGGTGTTCGTCGGTCTCGTGCTGTTCTACGGGATCATCGTGTTGCATGACATACCGTATGAGATTGCCGTTCATCGCAACCACCCGCATCAGGATGCGATCCACGCCACCGGCTGGGTCAGTCTGTTTACCCTGCACGCGCTCTGGCCATTCCTGTGGATCTGGGCGATGGCGTACCGAGAGGATCGCGGCTGGGGATTCGGCGATGGCAAATCGGTGCAAAGCCATGTCACCCGCCTCGAACAACAAGTGATCCAGTTGCAAACCCGCCTCGAACAACTCGAAGCCCGCACGCCCAGCGCTGCGCCGCCCTCCAGTCATCCTGGCGAGGGCATTTGAGCAATGGATCTTCTCCTCGTTCTGACTTATGCCGCCATCTGCGTTGCGATCTTCAAGATCTTCCGCATTCCATTGAACAAATGGACAGTGCCCACGGCAGTTCTCGGCGGGATCGCGCTGGTCGGCGCGCTGATTTTCACCATGAATTACAACCATCCCTACTCTGAAGTGGCGCGTTCCTATTTCGTCTCGGTACCGGTGATTCCGATTGTCAGTGGCCAGGTCATCGAGGTGCCGGTACACGGCAACGAACCGCTGGAAAAAGGCGATGTGCTGTTTCGCATTGATCCCACGCCTTTCGAAAACCGCTTGAAATCGCTCAAGGCGCAACTGGTTGCCGCCAAGGGTGATCGCTATCGCATCACCGAACTGATCCGCCGCAATTTCGGCACCCAACGCGAACTAGATGCGGCAATTGCCCGCACCGATGACCTGCAGGCACAACTGGATAACGCCCAGTTCGAACTGGACAACACCACCGTTCGCGCACCGAGCAAAGGCTTCGTGACCCACGTTTCGTTGCGCCCGGGGATGATGGCGAGCAAGTTGCCGTTGCGCCCTTCCATGGTGTTCATTCCCGAAGAGGGCCAGTATTTTGCCGCGTGGATGCGCCAGAACAGCCTGTTGCGGCTGACTGTCGGCGATGAGGCGGAAGTGGCGTTCGACGGCATCCCGGGCAAGGTATTCGAAGGTCGGGTGAAGAACGTCATCGGGGTGATTGCCGAAGGCCAGGTACAACCGTCCGGCACACTGATCGGCTATACCGGTTCGCCGCCGGCCGGACGGGTGCCGGTGATCATCGAAATCACCGATCCCGACTTCGCCCAGTACAGCAAGCTGATGCCCGGCGGCGCTTACGGTCAGGCGGCGTTGTACAGCCAGCACTTCCATCACATCGGCGCGATGCGCAAAATCCTTCTGCGCATGTCAGCGTGGATGAATTACATTTTTCCTTTCCACTAGGAATTGATTACGAGAGGCCCGCACTGAGTACTTACAGCACCCATCGACTTCCGCCCTTGCTGCGCCGTGTCTTGCGTCCGTTGCTTGATCCCTATCGACGTTACCGGCATGCGCGGCTGATCCATGCGGTACGCGTTGCCCTCGGATTGTTGGCGACCATCCTGCTGACCACCGGCATCAACCTGCCTCACGGTGAATGGGCTTCGGTGACCATGCTGGTGGTGATCGGCGGTTTGCAGCATCACGGCAACATCGGCAAGAAAGCCGCCGAACGCGCCACCGGCACGCTGATCGGCGCCGGCGTCGGTTTGTTATTGGTGGCACAGCAGGCCTGGCTCGGCATGCCATGGCTGACCTATTTTGCGATGGCGGTGGTCTGCGGATTTTTCTCCTATCACGCCATCGGCAAGGGCGGCTACACCGCCCTGCTCTCGGCCATCACCGTGTTCATCGTCGCCGGGCATGGCGACAATCCGATCACCGACGGCTTGTGGCGCGGTGTCGACATTCTGATCGGCATCGCCCTCGCCCTGGCCTTCTCGTTCGCCCTGCCGCTGTACGCCGTGTACTCGTGGCGCTACAACCTGGCCGACGCCTTGCGCGATTGCGCCACGGTGTACGGGCGCATCATCAGCGGCCAGGCGGTGAGCGCCGATGAGCACCTGAAACTGATGAGCCGCCTCGGTGCGGTGATGGTGCAACTGCGTTCGCTGATGCCATCGGTGTCCAAGGAAGTGAAGATTTCCATGACCGAACTCGATGCCATCCAGCGCAACCTGCGAATGTGCATCAGCACCCTGGAGATCCTCGGCAATACCCGGCCGGACAGCAACGATCCGCAGGCCATGGCCCATCTGCAAACCGCACTGAAGGCTGAACACCGGCAGATTCGTGTGCAACTGATCGGCATGGCGCGGGCCTTGAAAACCGGCGCTTCGCAACGACTGGAGCGACCGCTGGAGTTGCCGGACGCCAGCCTCGACACAGCGGTCTACAGCGCACTGGACGGCTATCGCCTGTTGACCCGGCAACTGGCCGCGAACATCGGCGAGATGCGCCAGCGCCTGGCGAAGACCGCACCGCGCTGGAACATCTGAACAGCGCCGGAGAATTTACATGTAACAAAACCGACAGGATCATTACAATGCGCCATCACAGTGGACGTGTCATGGGCGCATAAATGCAATTCAGGAAGAATATCAATGCTTTACGAGCGCTAGCCGTCCTCGCGGTGGTGCTTTTTCACTTCCGGATTCCGGGCTTTGACGGCGGTTTTGTCGGCGTTGACATATTCTTCGTGATCTCCGGCTTTCTGATGACCGGGATCATTGTCAGCGGTCTGCAGCAACAAAAGTTCTCCCTTCTCGGCTTCTATGCCTCCCGTGCCCGACGGATCATTCCGGCGCTACTGACCCTGTGTGTGGCGCTGCTGATCTTCGGCTACGTGTACCTGCCGCTGGATGATTTCCGCGAGGCGATCCGCACGATCAAAAGCAGCCTGCTGTTCAGCTCCAATTTCCTCTTTGCCAAAGACGGCAATTACTTCGACGCGCCGCTGCACGAAAACTGGTTGCTGCACACCTGGTCGCTGTCGGTGGAATGGCAGTTCTACCTGCTTTACCCCTTGCTGCTGATGGGCCTGTTCAAATATCTCGGCGCCCGCGCAAGCAAAATCGCCCTGATCGTGCTGGCGGCAATCTCGCTCGGTGCTTCGGTTTACTTGAGCATAACCCAGCCGGTTTTCGCCTTTTACATGCTGCCCACACGCGCCTGGGAGATGATCGCCGGCGGCCTGGCCTTTGTCTTCCCGTTGGCACTCAGCCGACGCAACAGTGCGCTGTTTGAGGGTGCCGGACTGCTGGCGATCGCACTCAGCGTGGCGTTTTTCTCGGAGGAAGACCTCTGGCCGGGTTATCTCGCTTTGCTACCGGTGATCGGTACTCTGCTGGTGATCTACAGCAATCGTCAGTCGCTCTTTAGCCGCAATGAAATCCTGCAGTTTACCGGCAGCATTTCCTACTCCGTCTATCTCTGGCACTGGCCGCTGGTGGTACTGCTGTATCTCTGCGGCCTGTTGACTAGTTGGCCGCACGTGCTGGGTGCAATCGCTTTTTCGTTGTTGCTGGGAGCGGTCTCCTACTACTGCGTCGAATCGAAAGTCAGCAGGGTAACCACCGCGCCACGCACGCTGTTCAAGTTTGCCGCGCTGGTGGTTGGTGTCATCGGTCTGTCAGCCGCAACCTCCTCGCTGGTGAAGAAATACCCCGACGCCCGCCTGGCTTTTGTCGATCTCGGGCAGCCTGAATACACCAGCAAACTCTATCCGCAAGAGTGCTACCCCAATCGTTTCGCAGCGGCTGACTGCAAACTGGGCACCGGCAAGATCTCGGTAATTTTGTTCGGTGACAGTCACGCGCAATCCACCGCTGCTGCCGTGCAGATGAGTAATCCACAAGCCGCATTGTCCTGGTCGCGCGGCGGTTGCCCGCCGTTGCTGAACTTCGAAATGCGCGACAAGGATCTGCAAGACAAATGTCGCGCTTTCAACGAGGAAAAACTGCAAGTACTGAAGACTGACTTCCCCGGCGTTCCCGTAGTGCTGTTCAGCCGCGCCGCGCTGTACGCCGATCCCGGCAGAAGCAACAATTACCGCATTCACTTTCCGGGCAGCCCACATGCTGGCGACGCGGCATTTGTCGATGCTTACATCGCCGAATACAGCAAAACCGTTTGCTCGATTGCCGAAAACCACCCGGTGTACATCGTCCGGCCGATCCCGGAAATGCCGTTCAGCGTCTATAAGGGCCTGAATCTGAATCAACGCCTGTTCCAGCAGACCGCCGATATATCGATCCCGTTGAGCGAGTATGAAAAGCGCAACCGGATTGCCAACTACACGATTGAAGCGGCCGCCAAACGCTGCCATGCGACGGTTATCGATCCGACGCCGTACCTTTGCCCGGCGGGTACTTGCATGGGTTCCAAGGACGGCGTGGCGTTGTACTTCGATGACAACCATCTGGTCGATGCCGGTAACCAGCGGTTGAAAGACCTGTTCAAGGATCTGCTCAAGCCAATCTAGGGCCGCGCCGCCACGCCGGCCCTGGATTTCACCCCCCAACCCTGTTGCATGCCGGCGGCCGCCAGCAGGATCGCTGCCACCCCGAGCCATTGCAGGATTTGCAGACGATGGCCAAAGGCAAACCAGTCGACGAAGATCGCCGCGATCGGGTAGATAAACGACAGCGCGCCGGTCAATGCCGTCGGCAGTTTCTGGATCGCTCCATACAGCAGCACATACATCAGGCCGGTGTGGACGATGCCCAGTGTCACCAGGCTGGCCCAGGCACCGGGTGCTTGCGGCAGCGCCGAAAAGTGCGCGAACGGTGCCAGCAACAGTACACCGGTGCACACCTGAATCAGTGCGATCAAATGCGGTGGCGTGCCGGACAGGCGCTTGATGATCAGCGCCGCAATCGCATAGAGAAACGCCGCGCCCAAGGCCAGGCCGATGCCCAGCAAGTAGTCGTTGCCGCCCTCGCCTTGCGTACCGTGAGCACTGACAATCGCCAGCATGCCGATGAACGAAACCGCCAGCCAGAGCAGCTTCTGCAGGGTGATTTTCTCGCCAAGAAACAGCGCCGCCAGACCGACCAGCATGAACGGCTGCACGTTGTACACGGCCGTGCCGATGGCAATCGAAGCCCGCGAGTAAGAGGCAAACAACAGCAGCCAATTGCCGACAATCGCGACCCCGCTGAGCACCGCCAGCAGGAACGTCGTGCGCGTGAGAATGCCCGGACGCAAGAAGCCGAAGGCCGCGCAGATCAGCAGCAAGGTGCCGGCGCCGAACACACAGCGCCAGAACACTACATCGAGTACCGGTTGCCCGGACATCAGTACGAACCAGCCGATCGTCCCGGAAATCAGCATGGCCGCGGTCATTTCAAATGAGCCGCGCCGGATTGGGTTGTCCATCATCAATCTCCTGAGCAGTTGGCGAAAACCTGACAAAAGTATGCCAATCCCGGCCGGGTGTTCTCCATAGTAAAAAGCAGGCTAAACTCGATTTACGCCTTTTTTATCGCGGGTTATTTCCCTCGATTGCCTAATCCCGGAGTGAGCTCATGACCGACGATATCGACCAGATTCTCATCAGTGCCTTGATGGAAGATTCGCGGCGCTCGCTGAAGGCGCTGGCACAGCTCAGCGGGCTGTCGTCGCCGAGCGTGGCCGAACGTTTGCGCCGGCTGGAGGAGCGCGGTGTGCTTCAGGGTTATACCGTCGAAATCGACCCGAAATGCTTCGGTTACCAGTTGCAGGCCATCGTGCGCGTACGGCCGCTGCCGGGGCAGTTGCAGGAAGTGGAGCGGCAGATTATGGCGATTCCCGAGTTTACCGAGTGTGACAAGGTCACCGGCGAAGACTGCTTTATCGCCCGTCTGCACGTGCGCTCGATGGAGCAACTGGACACCCTCCTCGACCGCCTCAACACCCTGGCGGAAACCAATACCGCGATCGTCAAGAAGACCCCGGTCAAGCGCCGACTGCCGCCAATGGCGTGAGTGCTTTTTTTGCGCGCTCGGCGTAGATTGAGGTTTTTCCGGCGAAGGATTGGCGGTAATGAGAATTCAGGCAATAGTGCTCGCGGCGGTGATACTCGGCGGTTGCGGGACAGTACAGACCGTGGTTCGCGATGATCAGGTCGCGGTGGACGGCCTCAAGAAGCAGAAGAGTTATTGCGGGGCGGTGCCAAGAATCTACAGCGGCCTCGCCTACGACTTTTGCAGTTTGCATGCTCCTCTGGGCGAAGGCGTGGATGCCGACGACTACAAAAACGCCGCAATTCCTGTGGTGTTGATCGATGCCGTGGTGTCCGGGGCACTCGATACGCTTTTGCTGCCCTACACCGTCTACAAACAGCAGACTGACGGCAGCATCGTGATCAACTAGCCGCGAGCATGGCTTCAACACTTTCACACAGACAACAAAAAACCCGCCTAGGCGGGTTTTTCGTTATTTCACAGACTGTGATCAGTCGTCGCGGCTCATGATGCCGAAGATCTGCAACAAGCTGATGAACAGGTTGTAGATCGATACATACAGGCTGATGGTCGCCATGATGTAGTTACGCTCGCCGCCCTGGATGATGGCGCTGGTCTGGAACAGGATGCACACCGACGAGAACAGCACGAAACCTGCGCTGATCGCCAATTGCAGGCCGCTGATCTGGAAGAAGAAGCTCGCCAGCGTTGCACCCAGCAGGACGAAGAAACCGGCGGTGATGAAACCACCGAGGAAGCTCATGTCCTTGCGGGTAATCAGCACGTAAGCCGACAGACCACCAAACACCAGTGCGGTCATGGCGAAAGCCGAGCTGACCACTTCAGCGCCGCCCTGCATGCCCAGGTAACGGTTGAGGATCGGGCCAAGCAGGAACCCCATGAAACCGGTCAGCGCAAAAGCGGACACCAGGCCCCACGCGGAATCACGCAGCTTGTTGGTAAGGAAGAACAACCCGTAGAAGCCGATCAGCACCACGAAAATATTCGGGTAGCCAACACGCATCTGCTGGGCAACGAAAGCCATCACGCCGCTGAATGCAAGGGTGAGAGCCAGTAGGCCGTAAGTGTTGCGCAGGACGCGGCTAACCTCTAGCTGCTCAGCCTGCACGCCGTTATTAACTGCGTAATCCTGTTCGCGCATGGCGACACTCCTGTTGGTTTGAAACGTTCAGTCGCAAAGATCATAACAGACGCTCTGTAACAAGCCATGCAGAGAGTTTGACAGTGTGTTTCATTCAGGTATTATGGCGCCCGCAACGCAACGGAGGTGTGGCCGAGTGGTTTAAGGCAACGGTCTTGAAAACCGTCGACTGTAACAGGTCCATGAGTTCGAATCCCATCGCCTCCGCCATCTTATGTACGACAAAGCCCTGATTATTCAGGGCTTTGTCGTTTCTGGGGTTCGCGGAAATACCAGCCCTCACGAATGTGTTCCATGACTTTTATGGACGCGTTCCATGACTCGACCTGTTTGCACCCTTCCCCGGCGTCCTGCCGAACCTGAAACACTCTTCATGTAACACGGTGCCACGCCGGGTTCTTCCACGCAGAAAACCCGATGCAGAACTCAGATCTGCTCCCGTCCCTCAGGGCCAGCAGAATCGTTTTTCGAACCACGTAACATCCTATTGAATGGTCGCATTCATGCCAGCGTTTGGCGCAGATCAGTACCAGCAAAAAGGCAGTGACGCCGTATCAGCCACGAAAGTGAATGGTAAGTCGATGATCACAAGCGGACCGAGAAATTGCGCGAGTACATATTCACCCTTGACGCCGTCATAGCAATCATAGGGAGGGTTCGTTACGGCCCCAAGCCAAGCACAACCACCGAGTTGAGCTATGGCCAAAATCAAGATGAGCTTCCGTAGCACGTAACTTCCTTATTTTTTCCATTGTGCGATCTGTAGACGCTGTCGCGAAGAGTTAGTTACTTTTCCGACACAACCCGAATGCACTCCCCTCCGCGCCCAAGGGCAACCAGCGGCGCGGAGGGGTGAAGATCTGTGGTGGAACTGCCAGGGTTGAATCCACCCCCTAAGGTGGACACGATGATGGCAATTGGATAGTGTCCGGCGTTCTGCCTGCGACATCAGCGAACAGCAGATTCCGCCTTCGTCCGTGCAGCGATTTTCCCAAAACAACACCGCGTTCGTCGCAATCACCTTTGAGCCAACGGCGAGCCAGGACAACAGATAACGTTGCACGACACAACATCACATAACATCCAATATCAGTTAGAACTCAGGAGATCTCCTTGAACAAGGTTGTTTACGTACCAGCAAAATTCAAACCAGTCGGAAAAGAAGTCACTGTGAAAGTCCCAACAGGAGAAACCAAAAAGGGTTTTTTTGGTGGCTTGAAGGACGTGACCGTCAAAGAAAAGGAATGGCAACAAACCGGTTGGTCTGACTGTGAAATTGATGGGGAAGTTCTTTCTCAGGATATAGCGTCAGCCGTTGCGGAGCTTAATGCTGAAGGTTACGAAGTCGTTGCCATCCAACCCATCACTTCCGGGGCATATGATTACAAATGGGATAAATACAGCTCGGCTGACACCGGAGCCTCTACCTGCTACAGCTATGGATATGGCTACAGCTATACGGAAGGCACAACCATCATTGCAAAAAAAACCAGCAGCAACTAAGCGTGGTTGCAATGGGACCTGACAGACGGTCCAAGGTTGCTGCGGATGGGCGATGCGAAACCTGATACCAAATCTGCGCGCACCTCGCCGCCATCACTTCACCTACAAAAAAGCCCCGATCACTCGGGGCTTTGTTCTATCCAGGATTTGCAAATACACTCAACAACCTCAACCCTCTGAACAAGGACAGGTTCATGAAGAAGATTTTCCTGCTGTTCACGCTCATCAGCGTGCTGGCCGGCTGCAACACCTACTCTGACGGACACCCGCGCAGCTCCGAAGATCCCGGCTGCAAAACCGCTCAGAAGCAGGCGGGATGCCTTTGAATCAGCGTTCGTCGATGGGCGCGATAAAATTTTGCCTGGGCATTCTGTTGCTGTTTTGCAATGCCGACTTTAGCTACCGAAAGCCTCGGAGGGTCTTCACTACGGGTTTCGTCTGTTTCTGCATGGTAGTCGCCGTGACTGAGCTGTTGATCCTGACCATGATTTATTACCCACCCCGGTGAAGCCTCGACCAACAACGGCAGCGAACGCGGCTTTTCTTCTATTGGGCCACGATCGCCGCTGATTCCAGTGAACAGTTTGCTAGTCGCCGCAGTATCCGCCCGGCGTACATGCAAGGCGCAAAAATTCTTTCGCCTGACTCAACATCGGAAGATGCCTAGTTCTGCAACGCAACCTGTTTGGCCTCGATTTTCAGTTCACTGAGGCGCTTGAGCATCGCGATGATGTTGACGCGAGCAGAGCCTTCATTAGCCAGGCGCAGGCGCTTGACGCCAATCACGGAGTCACCGAAACCCGCGGTAAAAGGCGTACGGATGACTTCACGCAGAACGACCTTGTTGGTCTTGGCTTCCACCAGCGTGTATTCCACTTCGCTGGTGACCTCGAAATTCAGTCCGAACAGAGGCTGGTCAACGCGCAGCAAATTCGCCCGCAGAGCATAAGTGGCTGATTTTTCGTCGCCAAGCAAATCAGCGTTAGCGAGCGATTGCTTGAGTGCTGCGCCGAAGTCAGGGCTGTCGATTTCCGAAGTCCACAGAGGGTTGGTTGTATCCCCGCCATTCACTTCGGAAACTCGTACATTTTTCTTCAGCTGTGCGTCGTAAGAGCTTGCCTTGTCTTGATCGGCCGCGACGGTCATGCCGGAAACTTGTGCGGAGGAGGCACAGCCAGTGCAGAGAGCGATGAAGGCAGAAGCTAAAAGCAGGCGCAGATAGATCATTTGAAAATCCTTGAGAGTGTAAATTCCAACGAGATTGCAAATGCTAGCACTTGGCCACTTTTTCAACCACCCAGCAATTCGCCCCGACAACTCAGTGGGTCCCTCCGCCGCCATTCTCGTGTTCTTTCAAGGACTGCACGACTGGCTTCGGCAGGTTGCAACACGCTCAGGAACAGTTGTGTCTTTTCCCAGAAAAATTGAATTAGCCAGTCATCCACCCGGTCAAGAATCATGAACGCAGTAAATCTGACGAGGTAACAGCGATGACTATCGAAGCAGAGACACTCGTAGAATTGACCGAAGCGCTGCAAGAGCGCGGCATGACCTTGGGTGCCGATGTAGCTTTCACACGGGCGCCGTACCGGCACAACCACCGCTGGATCTGTACATTGGAATAACCCTGCGCTATGCCGACGGCGCGACGTTAACGCCCGCCGCCGGCTCCATCCTGCCGCGCCACGCGTGTTCGCGCTCGACAGCAACCAGCCAAAGCCGCCGATAAATGGCAGAATCCCCTCATCCTGATCATTTCGGAGACCACAATGCTTCGCGTGTTTGAACAACGGCTCGACCCATTCCCGCCCGACGAGGCGCCGCCTCCGCCAGTCGGTCTGATGCGGTTTCTGTGGGCCTGCATGCGCGGTGCGCGCGGTTATGTGCTGGTGCTGGCGCTGCTCAGCGCCAGCGTGTCGATCTATGAAGCGTGGCTGTTTTCGTTTCTCGGCCAGGTCGTCGATCTGCTGTCGACATGGCAGGCCGGCGGCGAGGCGAATGGCCAGGAAACCCGAGTGCTTTGGGGGATCGGCATCGTGTTGCTCACCAGCATTGGCCTGGTGGCGCTGCGAACCATGGTCCAGCACCAGATATTGGCGATCAATTTGCCGCTGCGCCTGCGCTGGGATTTCCACCGACTGATGTTGCGCCAAAGCCTTTCATTCTTCTCCGACGAGTTTTCCGGGCGGGTCACGACCAAGGTCATGCAGACCGCATTGGCGGTGCGCGAAGTGCTGTTTACCCTGATCGAGATCCTCCCCGGCATCGGCGTTTATTTCATCGCCATCATTGCCTTGGCCGGCGGTTTCGCGCTGAAACTGATGCTGCCTTTCATTATCTGGGTCGCATTGTTCGCAGTAGCGATGCTGTACTTTGTCCCGCGCCTGGGTGAGGTCGGGCAGGAGCAGGCGCATGCGCGCTCGTCGATGACCGGGCGGATTTCCGACGCCTATACCAACATCACCACGGTGAAACTGTTCTCCCACTCCAAACGTGAAGCGCATTTCGCCCGTGCGGCGATGGAGGACTTCAAGCAGACCGGTTTTCGCCAGATGCGTCTGGTCAGCCAGTTCGAGATCGTCAATCAGGCGCTGGTGGTCGCGTTGATCATGGGCGCCGGCGGCTATGCGTTGTGGCTATGGCACCAGGGCGAAGTCGGCACGGGCGCCGTCGCGGCGATTACCGCCATGGCGTTGCGCATCAACGGCATGTCGCACTGGATCATGTGGCAAATGACCTCGCTGTTCGAAAACATCGGCACCGTTCAGGACGGCATGGCCACCCTCACCCGTGGCCCCAAGGTGCAGGACGCGCCGAACGCCACCGCGCTGGTGCCATCGGGCGGCGCGGTGAGTTTCGACAACGTCAGTTTCAACTACAACGGTGAACGCCAGGTGCTCGACAGCTTGAGCCTGAACATTCGTCCGGGTGAGAAAATCGGTCTGGTGGGCCGCTCCGGCGCGGGCAAATCGACGCTGATCAACCTGCTGCTGCGCTTCTATGACGTAGAAAGCGGCGAGATTCGCATCGACGGGCAAAACATCGCGAAGGTGACACAAGACAGCCTGCGCAGCACGATTGGCATGGTCACTCAGGATACGTCCCTGCTGCACCGCTCGATTCGCGACAACATCGCCTATGGCCGGCCGGACGCAACCGACGCGCAAATCCATCGCGCCGCAGCCAATGCTCAGGCCGACGGTTTCATCAGCCAACTGAGCGACAAACAAGGTCACAACGGCTACGACACGCTGGTCGGCGAGCGCGGCATCAAGCTGTCGGGCGGCCAGCGCCAACGCATCGCCATCGCTCGGGTGATGCTCAAGAACGCGCCGATCCTGTTGCTTGACGAAGCGACAAGCGCTCTGGATTCGGAAGTCGAAGTGGCGATCCAGGAAAGCCTCGATGAAATGATGAAGGGCAAGACCGTCATCGCCATCGCTCATCGGCTGTCGACGATTGCCGCGATGGATCGGCTTATCGTCATGGATGAGGGGCGCATCGTCGAACAAGGCACTCACGCCGAACTGCTGGAGAAAAACGGCATCTACGCGCGACTCTGGCAGCATCAGAGTGGTGGATTTCTGGGTGAGGATCAGGGCGTGAGTGCGGCGCTGGATCAGGCGTAAACGCGTGCCCAAGGACCGTCGCTCGCCGTCGTGCGGTCCTTGTCCCACAGCGCCAGCGGCCCGCCAAACGGGCCAAACCGATCAATGCAGGAATGATCTTCGTATGCCGAAAAAACCGCCCGTTAGCCAACCAGCCGCCAGCGCCGCCGACATCGAGCGCTCGATCCAGGCCCTGAATAAAATGGCCGAGCGCCTTTGGGGCGAGGGTCGCGAAGCGGAAGCCAAAGCCCTGCTCGATGCCCTCGACGCGTTGAACCGGGCGCTCGATCGAATCCGCATTGGCGAGAGCCGCAGGGCCGCGACCCTGCATTGAGCCTCGCGCTTACGGCTTGAGAATCAGCAAGGGCTCAGCTTTCCTGACGATGTAGGTTGCCAGCTCCGAACCCTTGTCCGCGCCGACATTCCTGGCGATATGCGCCACGCCCTCAGGAATGAACAGCGAATCCCCCGCCTGCAACGTCACTGGCGCCCTGCCCTCCAGTTGATATTCAAAAGTGCCGCTGATCACGTATGCCACCTCGACACCGGGGTGCGCATGTTTCGGTGACGTCACGCCGGGGGCGAAATCGACCCGTGCCTGAATCACTTCGCGATCCGCCGCTCCGAGATCCTCGCGGACCAGATCGGTACGGCTCAAGCCTTGTTGCCAGCTCTTCGGTTGAGCGTCTGCCGCGTGGGCGATACCGATCATTGAGACGAGTACTGCAGCGGTGGTCAGAAACAGGGGACGGCGCATGGTGTTGCCCTCTCAAACGTAGTGGTGTGGAGGGCTTTACTCTGAATGCGGCATGTCGGCGGAATGTGTCGCCAGCCTGGGGTTTGTTATGCGCGTGTGTACGCGCACGGGATGGATACACGCTTATACAAAGGAGGCTTCTTTTTGCAGCAGCGCCAACAGCCAGGTTCGGAAAGCGACGATCTTTTTCGAGTCAGCCGTTTCGTGCGGCGTGACCAGATAGAAGCCCAGATCATCTTTCAGGCGCAGATCAAAGGGCGCCACCAGCCGCCCCGCGCGCAAATCATCGTCGACATAACTTGAGCGCCCGATGCACACGCCCTGCCCGTCAATCGCCGCCTGCACCGCCATCATCGCCAGGTCAAAGGTCAACCGTGAACCTTTGGCCAATGCTTGCGGCTGACCGGCAGCATCGAGCCAGGTGTTCCAGTCGTTGGCGGTCATGCCGCTGACCTGCAGCATCGTCTGTCCGGCCAGATCGGCCGGCGTCCGCAAGGCCTGCGTTCCGGCAAGCAACGCCGGGCTGCACACCGGAAAAATTTCGTCGGACATCAGCCAGTCCGCGCGCAAACCCTTCCATTCGCCGCGTCCATAACGGATCGCCGCATCGATACCACCGTGGCGAAAATCCACCAGTTCGGTCGAAGCACTGACCCGCACATCGATATCGGCAAATGCCTGCTGGAAGACCGGCAAACGCGGCAGCAACCACTTCGACGCCAGCGAGACCAAGGTGCTGATGGTCAACACGCTGTGGCTGCCTGATTCGAGCAGTCTTTGCGTCGAGTAGCGCAGTTCATGAAACGCCGCGCGCACACCGGGCAGATACTCTTGCCCTGCTTCGCTCAGCGTCAGGCCGTCCTTGCGCCGCAGAAACAGGACAACGCCAAGTTCTTCTTCAAGCCTGCGAATCTGATGACTGATAGCGGTTTGCGTGACATTCAACTCAGCGCCCGCCTGGGTAAAATTCATGTGCCGCGCGGCGCATTCGAAAGCGCGCAAGCCATTTAGCGAAGGGAGTCTGGCGACCATATGACAATTCATACCCATGAGATTTTGTCATACGCTAGCATCCAAAATGACCTTTGCGAAAGCCTTGTTGAAAGTCGATTCTGACGCCCTTTCACCGTCAGGAAAATGCCATGAAACTGTACTTCGCCCCGATGACCTGTTCGCTCTCCCCGCACATCGTACTGCGAGAATTGGGTCTGCCTTTCGAACTGATTCGCGTCAATAACCAGACCAAGCGCACTGCCGACGGCCGTGATTTTCTCGAGATAAATCCCAAGGGTTATGTCGCCGCGCTGGTGCTGGATAACGCTGAAGTGCTGACGGAAGGCCCGGCGATCCTGCAATACCTTGTCGACCTCGTACCGGGCCATCGACTGGCGCCCGCACCTGCAACCTGGGCGCGCACGCGCTTGCAGGAACAGCTGAATTTCATCAGCACGGAAATCCATGGCGGCAGCGCGCCGCTGTTCAGCGCGGACATTCCCGAATCGGTCAAAAATATCTTCAAGAAGAAGCTGTGCAAGCGCCTGGACTATCTGAACCAAACAATCGCCAATCAGGACTGGCTGATCGGCGACAACTTCAGTGTCGCCGATGCCTATCTGTTTACCGTGCTCAGATGGCTGCCGACCTTCAACATCGACATCGCCGACTGGCCAGCCCTCGGTGCTTACATGCGCCGCATCGGCGCGCGTCCCTGCGTGCTGGCGGCTATCGCCGCAGAAGCGGCGACGCAACCAGTCTGATCAGGGCGTGACGGCAGCCGTCGCGGCCTCATCGATGAACGCCGCCACCTCGTTAGCCCGGGAGGCCAGCGAGGCATGGCTGGCGTCCAGCGTGATGATCTTTTTCGCGCCCAGCCTTGCCGACATCTGCCGCTGGTTATCCGGGTGAATCATGTGATCTTCAGTGGAGATCTGATACCAGGACGGTTTGTTCTTCCAGGCCGGATTGCTGATCGTGTCGCCGAACGTGCTGGCCACCGGCGCCTTCTGAGTGACGGCCATGACCAGAGCCTCATCCGCCGTCAGGTCCTGACAAAAGCTTTGGTGGAATTTGTCTGCCTTGAGCCACAGAAAACCATCGCTGTCTGGCGCAAGGTTCGGCGCTGCGGCCGGCAGATGTTGTTGCGTCAGACCGCCGGGACTTTCCCCGGCGTCCGGCGCAAACGCAGCGATATACACCAGCCCGACGACATTCGGTTGGTTGCCCGCCTCGGTAATCACCGCGCCGCCGTAGGAGTGCCCGACCAACAACACCGGGCCGCTCTGTTGCGCGATCATTTTGCGCGTGCGCTCGGCGTCGTCGGCCAGCGACGTCAGCGGCATCTCCACGGCGTGAATATTCGTGTAGCCCTTGCGCGTCAGTTCGACAATGACTTTGCCCCAATGCGCGGCGCCGCCCCAGAACCCGTGTACCAGCACAATCGTTGGTTTGTTGCTCATGGCCCTGCTCCCGTGTGTGAAGAGAAGATGGTTTGCCAATTACGCGCAGAAGTATGGTGCCGATCGCCCGAACGGGCCATGTCGACAACGAATCTGTAAACTGGCGCGATGTTCACTCGCTCAAACAAGAGAACCCCATGGCCAATCAA